>CAZEBQ010000293.1:0-5412 GCA_964510295.1 uncultured Anaerolineales bacterium
AGCGCTAAGGCCGGCATAAGGCCGCCGTTAGCCGCGGGCGGATAGCGCTAAGGCCGGCATAAGGCCGCCGTTAGCCGCGGGGCTTGCCCCGCGCTTGTCAGGAGCCCCCAGCATGCGAATCGTCATACTTGTTGCCTCATGCGTCTGCCTTCTGCCTGCCGTCGCACGGTCCGAGGCCGCCGCGCTGAAGGCGGGCGACCTTGTCCTGAGCGAAACCTTCGACGCCGCCGACGCCCTGTCGCGCTGGCCCGCACGCGCGGGGACCGTCCGCCTCGACTCGGGCGCTCTTCTCATCGAGAGCACCGACAAGGCCGCCGGGGCGCACGCCGACATCTCCCTGCCTGCCGCGCGCCTGCGGGGATGCAAACTCATCTTCTCGGCCCGCGTCAAGGCCGGGAACGTCTCGGCCAAACCGAACGCCTGGAACGGCATCAAGTTCATGGCCCCCATCGCCACGCCCGGCGGGCCCCTGTGGCCGCAGGCCGGACTCGGCGTCGGAACCTTTGACTGGAAGAACGTCGTCTGGGGTGCCTACGTCCCGAAAGACGCCCGGACGATGACCCTGCGCCTGGGTCTGGAACTGGTGACCGGCAAGGTCTGGTTCGACGACGTCCGCGTTGCCGTCCGCCGCTCCTCCGTTGCCACTGCCGCCCGCGTTCACGAGGGACCCATGTATAAGGGCCACGACCTGTCGCGCTTGCGCGGGGCCATGGTCAGCCCCAACTCTACCGCCGACGACCTGCGGACCTTCGGCAACCAGTGGAACGCCAACCTCGTGCGCTGGCAACTGTTCGGCTTCAAACCCCGTTTCGACACGGCCGACCTCGCCGAGTACGACCGGCGGCTGGAGGGCGAACTTAAGAAACTCGACGCCGCGCTCCCCGTCTGCAAGGAAGTCGGCCTCATGGTCGTCGTCGACCTGCACACCGGTCCCGGCCACTGGGCCAAGCCCGGCCGCAGCCTCTTCACCAGCAAGCGGATGCAGGACCGCTTCGTCGAAATCTGGGAGCAGATGGCCCGCCGCTACAAGGACACGACGTGCATCTGGGGCTACGATCTCCTGAACGAGCCGCTCGAAGAGGGCATGGCCGAGGACGCACTCGACTGGCAGGGCCTGGCCGAACGCTGCGCGAAGGCGATCCGCAAGATCGACCCGGAGCGCACGATCCTCATCGAACCGGCCCCGTGGGGCGGGCCCGACGGACTGGCGAACCTCGTGCCCATCGACGTGCCGAACGTCGTCTACAGCGTCCATATGTACAAGCCCCACCGCTTCACGCACCAGGGCGCCTATGACCGGAACCAGTCGCCGCTCGGCTATCCCGGCGTGATTGAAGGCAAGCAGTGGAACAAGGACCGGCTGGAGGAAGGTCTCCGCGCCGCCATCGCCTTCCAGAAGACGTACAACGTGCACATCTTTCTGGGCGAGTTCAGCGCCATCCGCTGGGCACCCGACGGAAGCGCCTACCGATACCTGAAGGACTGCATCGACGTCTTCGAGAAGCACGGCTGGGACTGGACATACCACGCCTTCCGTGAATGGAACGGCTGGAGCGTCGAACACGGCCCCGACCGCGCCGACAATCGGCCGACCGCCGAGCCCACGCCCCGCAAGAAACTGCTCCTGGAGTGGTTCGCCAGGAATGAGAAGCCGGCGTGGGTGAGACGGTAGGCCGGGTCTCCGGACCCCGGCGGCGTGCCGTCGAATGCAAAGGAGTCGGCCCATGTCCTGCTACGGGTTGTTGCCCCTCGTGCTGATTCTCTCGGTGGCCGCGGGGGCGCCGGCGGCCGAGGCGCTGCCGATGGGCAGTGCGCCGCCGCCCGTGCCGCTGCCCCATTTTCCCGACCGCGTCCATGCGCTGGTCTGGCGGAACTGGACGGTCGTGCCCGCCGAGCGCCTCGCCAGGGTGCTGGACACCTCCGTCGGGAACGTCCGGGCGGTGGCGGCGTCGATGGGCCTGCCCGACCAGCCGGCCATCCAGCCGCAGTGGCGGACGCGAGGCTACATCACCGTTCTGCGGCGGAACTGGCATCTGCTGCCGTACGATCAACTGCTCGTGCTGTTGGACCTCTCGGCCGAGCAACTGGCGTACTGCCTGCGCGAGGACGATTTCCTGTTCAGCAAACTCGGGGGGCTCAAGCCGAAGTGCCCGCCGCTCGCCTGCGCTCCACCGACCCGCGCCGCACGCCGCCGCGCCGCCGAGATCCGCACCCTCGTCCGCGCCACCTTCGGCCAGGACTTCCTGACAGGCGGCGAGCCCCGGTTCCGTTTCGTCGAGGATCTCAGCACCCCGACGGCCTCTGCCAAGCGCACCGACGCGCAGCCCGGGCGGTTTCACCTGCGATTCATCTACTCCTACTTCGCCATGTACGGCGACCCGCTCAGCGACCCGGCGCTCGATCCGTACCCCGACGGTCTCCTCGGGCGGCTTGCGGACGTCGGCGCCAGCGGCGTCTGGCTCCACACCGTGCTGCGGACGCTCGCGCCGAGCGAGACGTTTCCCGAGTTCGGCGACGGCTGGCAGGCGCGCCTCGCCGGTCTGCGGAAACTCGTCGAGCGGGCGAAGGCCCACGGCATCGGCGTGTACCTGTATGTCAACGAGCCGCGCGCGATGCCGGCGTCGTTCTTCGCCAAGCGTCCCCGCATGCGCGGCGTGCAGGAGGGCGACCACTTCGCCATGTGCACGTCCGACCCGCGCGTGCGGCAGTGGCTGACCGACGCCCTGGCCCACGTGTTCCGCGAGGTTCCCGGTCTGGCCGGCGTCTTCACCATCACGGCCTCCGAGAACCTGACGAACTGCGCGTCGCACGGCCGGCACACCGCGTGTCCGAACTGCAAGGACCGCTCGCCGGCCGAGATCATCGCCGAGGTGAACGC
The DNA here is from genome assembly GCA_964510295.1 of uncultured Anaerolineales bacterium. GTDB lineage: Bacteria > Planctomycetota > Phycisphaerae > FEN-1346 > FEN-1346 > JAUVZF01. Next base: position 2,879 of record CAZEBQ010000293.1, read on the forward strand.
GGCCGTCGAAGCAGGCGTGCGCCGGGGCAATCCCGACGCCAAGACAATCGTCTGGGACTGGGGCTGGCGCGACGCCCTGGCGCCTGAAATCATCGCGCGGCTGCCCAAACGCGCGTGGCTGATGAGCGTCAGCGAGTGGTCGAAGCCGATCGTCCGCGGCGGCGTCCGCACGACGGTCGGCGAATACTCGATCTCCGCCGTCGGTCCGGGCCCCCGGGCCACGAAGCACTGGGCCCTGGCGAAGGCGGCCGGTCTCAAGACCGTCGCCAAGGTTCAACTGAACAACACGTGGGAACTCTCGGCCGTGCCGTACCTGCCGGTCCTCGACCTCGTGGCCGAGCACTGCCGCGCCCTGGCCGGCGCCGGCATCGACGGCATGATGCTCAGTTGGAGCCTCGGCGGGTATCCATCGCCGAACCTGGAGGTGGCCGAGCGGTTCAGCCGCCGCCAGGTGCCCACCATCGACGACGCCCTCGACGACGTGGCCCGGTCGTGCTTCGGCCCGGACGGCGCGGAGAGCGGGCGGAAGGCCTGGGCCGCCTTCAGCGACGCCTTCCGCCAGTTCCCGTTCCACATCTCGGTCCTTTACCGGGCCCCGAGCCAATACGCCCCGGCGAACCTGCTCTACGCCAGGCCCACGGGCTACCGCGCCACGATGATCGGTTTCCCTTACGACGACGTGGACGGCTGGCGCGGGCCGTACCCGGCCGACGTGCTGGCGACCCAGTTTGCCAAGGTGGCGTCGGGGTGGGAGCGCGGCCTGCCGCCCTTGAGCGACGCCGTTCGCCGCGCGCCGCCGGACCGGCGGGCGGACGCCGACGCGCAGTTGCGGTTCGCCCGGGCCGCCTGGCTGCACTTTCGGGCCGTCGCCAACCAGACCCGGTTCACCATCGCCCGCAACGCCTTGTCGGCCAAGGGGGAGCCGCCCGACGGCGAGCGCCGCGCGGCCATGATTGCTCGGATGCGCCGCGCCGCAAGCGACGAGATCGAGGTCGCGCGGGAAGTCTTTCGCCTCGCCAAGCAGGACTCGCGCATCGCCTACGAGGCGTCGAACCACTACTACTACCTGCCCATCGACCTCGTGGAGAAGGTCATCAACTGCCGGTACCTGCTCGACCACAACTTGCCCGAGCCTGCGCCGTAGGTTGGTCCCGGCGGCACGGCCGTTTCTCCCTTGCCTTCCCGAACCGCCCGTGTACCCTGTCGTGTGGCCCCAGGAAAGGAGCGAGACTGCCATGCCACGCGCCGCCCTATCCATCGTCTTGTCTGCGGTCCTGTTTCTCGGTATCGTTGCGGCCATGGATGCTCGCGCCGCAACCAACTACGACGAGAGCAAGGTGCCCAAGTACACCTTGCCTGACCCGCTGGTGACCGAGGACGGCAAGAAGGTCACCGACGCCAAGGCCTGGCGCACGAGGCGGCGGCCCGAGATCCTCCACCTCTTCGAGACGCACGTCTACGGCCGCGCGCCCGGCCGGCCCGAGAAGATGACCTTCAAGGTCTTCGACTCAGGCGCCAAGGCCCTCGGCGGTAAGGCCACCCGCAAACAGGTCACCGTCTTCTTCACGGGCGCCGAGGACGGACCCTCCATGGACATCCTCATCTACCTGCCCAACGCCGCCAGGAAGCCGGTCCCCACGTTCGTCGGCCTCAACTTCGCCGGCAACCACGCGACCCAACCCGACCCGGCCATCCGCCTGTCCACGCGATGGATGCGCAGCAAGGGCGCCGGCGTTGTCAAGAACCGTGCGACCGAAGAGACGCGCGGCAAATCGGCGTCGCGGTGGCCGGTTGAGATGATCCTGGCGCGAGGCTACGGGCTTGCGACCATCTACTGCGGCGACATCGACCCCGACTTCCACGACGAGTTCAAGAACGGCGTCCACCCCGCCTTCGACAAACCCGGCGAGCGCCCGCCCGACGCATGGGGCACCATCGCCGCCTGGGCCTGGGGCCTCAGCCGCGCGGTGGACTACTTCGAGGCCGACGCGGATATCGACCACAAGCACGTGGCCGTCATGGGTCACTCGCGGCTGGGCAAAACCGCCCTCTGGGCCGGCGCCCGCGACGAGCGGTTCGCCCTGGTCATCTCGAACGACTCGGGTTGCGGCGGGGCGGCGCTGAGCCGGCGGCGATTCGGCGAGACCGTCGGACGGATCAATTCCTCCTTCCCCCACTGGTTCTGCGAGAACTTCAAAAAGTACAACGACCGCGAGGACGATTGCCCCGTGGATCAGCACATGCTCATCGCCCTGGTCGCTCCGCGGCCCGTCTATGTGGCGAGCGCCGAGAAGGACCGCTGGGCGGACCCGCGCGGCGAGTTCCTGGCGGCCAAGGGGGCCGACCCCGTCTATCGCCTCCTCGGCACCGATGGGATGGCCGCCAAGCAGATGCCCGGTCTCGATGAGCCGGCCCTCAGCACCATCTCCTACCACATCCGGACCGGCGGCCACAACGTGACCGACTTCGACTGGCAGCAGTACCTCAGCGCCGCCGACCGCCACTTCGGCCGCGCCCCCGCCAAGTGAACGGTT
>CAZEBQ010000294.1:0-5400 GCA_964510295.1 uncultured Anaerolineales bacterium
GCTGGTCGGGCGCGAGTGTAACTAGCCGCGAGCGTAAGCGAGCGGGTGCCGTTCCCGCCACAGCAAAAGACTTACGTAAGCCCGATCAGACCCTCTCGGGCATCTGGTACGGTTTGCGTCGCGGCCGGTCGAGGTACGTGTTGGCCTCGGCGTCGCCGGGGAAGATCTCCTTGACCGGGTCCCAACGGAGTCTGCGTCCGAGGTATCGGGCGATGTTGCCCAGGTGGCAGACCGTGGCTGAGCGATGGCCGATCTCGACGTCGGCGACCGGCCTGGCCCGGCTCTTGATGGAGGCCACCCAGTTGGCCTTGTGGTTGCCGCTTGGGCCACCCTCTTTGAGCGCCTTCTCGGCGATCTCGGGCGGGTCGGACCGGAACTTGCCGCGATCGATGGTCGCGGTGCCCTTCCGGCCGATGAAGATCGCCCCGCCGGCCGGCCCTTTGCCGAGTTCCATGACGATGTCGCCGGCATAACGGAAGAAGACCTTCGGCACGCTGCAGGCCTTGTCGAGCCGCGGGCCGGGTTCGCTCTGAGTGGGCGGGACCAGTTTCCCGCCCTCCGTCCAGACCTCGATGGGCCCGCTCTCGTCCATGTCCAGCGCCCACTGGACCTGGTCCAGGCCGTGCGCGCCCCACCCCGTCATCTCGCCGCCGGAGTAGGGCCTGAACGAGATCCAGCCCGGCTTGGCCCGCGGCTTGTACAGGTCGGCGTGATACGGCACGACCTTCGTGGGACCGCACCACATATCCCAGTCGAGCCCGTCCGGAACGGGCTGGCCCGGCAAACCACATAGCCACGGGCTGGGGTAGTTGTGGGCGATGACCTTGGTTACCTTGCCGATGCCGCCGGTCCGGACGACTTCGCACCCGATGCGGTTGGCCGCCGCCGACCGCTGCTGGCTGCCGACCTGGAGCACCCGGCCGTGCTTGCGAACGGCCTCAACCATCTTGCGGCCCTCGCGGATCGTGAGCGTCATGGGCTTCTCGACGTACACGTCCTTGCCCGCCTGGCAGGCGTGGATGGCACACAGGGCATGCCAGTGGTCGGGCGTGCCGATGGTCACCGCATCGACCTCCTTGAGTTCGAGCATCTTGCGGTAGTCCTGGAAGGCCTTGGCCTTCGCCCTCTCGGCAACGGCCTTGGCGCGAGGCAGGTTCACGTCGGCGGCGGCAACGAGTTGGCTGTCGGGCACGCCGAGAATCCCGCGTCCCTGGCGACCCACACCGATGCCGCCGATGCCGATACGCTCGCTCGCCCCGAACACGCGCGACGACACCACATATGGCGCCGCCGTTGCAATGCCGGTGGCAATCGCGCTGCGTCCAAGAAACTGCCGTCGCGAGAGTCTCGAATCATTCCTCATGGTTCCGTCCTTTCATGGCCAGTGCACCCGATGCCGTCAAACACTCGGTGGTGCGCGGCGGGTCTCCGGACCCGCCGCGCTTGCGGCCGCATATCGCGGCGGGTACGGAGACCCGCCGCGCATCAACCGCACCCACCGCGCACGGTTTTCCTCTACCCCCGCGGCGTTCCTACGCAGGCGGCATAGACGACCGACTCCGCCTCGCCGTCGGCGCCCACGAGCGCGTTCATCTCCGCGTCGAGAAAGGCGCCGATCATGCACGCGCCGAGCCCCAGGGCCGTTGCGGCCAGATGCAGGTTCTGAGCCAAGTGGCCCGCATCCAAGTATACGTACCGCAGGGCCCGGTCGCCATATTTCTGGGCGCTTCGTCCCCAGACGGCGGTCCAGACAAACGAGACCGGCGTCCGGCCGACCATCGGCTGGTCGAGACACGCGGCTCGGGCGGCCGCGGCCAGGTCATCCCTCGCCGCAACGAGCGCCAGACGCTCCTCGGGAAGTTCCCAGTGATAGACGCCCGGCTCAAGGCCCTCGACCCGTGCCGCACACACGTACGTCTCCACCGGATACAGCGCCCCGGCCGACGGCGCCGTGCGAAACGGCCAGTGCCCCGGCTGCGTGATGCCCTGGGCCGCCCACAGGAGCAACATGAGCGTCTGCTGCGCCAGGGGTCCGTCGAGGAAATCGCGGTGGCTTCGGCGCGTGCGCAGGGTCTTCCACAGGTCCGCCTCGGGCCACGTATCGGGACGGTCCAGCGAGACCACCGGCGTCCCCTGCTCGGCATAGGACTTGTACGGGCCGACGCGCTTCTGCCAGTGTGGATCTCTGGCCGGCATGGCACCGCGCGCGTACGCCGTTCCGTGCTGGTAGTCGTGGAGCAAGGTCATGGGTGACCTCCCTTATCCTTCCCCCGCACGGTCTATCGTGTCCGAAACAGCACATCCCACGCGGGCAGGGCGTAGCATGTACGTGTTTAGCGCGGGTGGCACGGCAGCCCCGCCGGGGCGGCCGTGGACACCCGGTGGCCAACACGGCCGCCCTTCGGGCTGCCGTGCCACCGGGCCTGCGGTGTGGCTACGCCCCTACGGTTTCCGGACAGCGCGCACGTCGGCGCGCGCCTGCGGGCCGGCAATGGGGCGGCGCCATCGGAGCCGGCTGAAATCGATCCGGTTCAGCAGGTTCGGCGTCACGCCTTCCAGGCCCGGCCGGACGAGGATCGTGGTCGTGTAGGTGTAGATGGGCACGATGGGCACCTCGCGCATGAGCAGCCGCTCGGCCCGGGTGAGGATGGCCGTCCGCGTCGCCGGGTCGGTCTGGCGTGCGGCCGCGTCGATGAAGGCGTCATACTCGGCGTTCGACCAGCCCGTCTCGTTGTTGCCACCGCCCGAGAGGAACATGTCGAGGAACGTGTTCGGGTCGACGTAGTCGCCGTACCATCCGGCGCGTGCGATCTGGTAATCGAGTTTCCGGGTCATATCGAGGAAGACCTTCCACTCGACCTGCTCGATCCGCACGTCGAGTCCGAGGCGGTCGCGCCACTGCTGCTGGATCATCTCGGCCACCGGCACGTGGCCGAGTCCGCGGTTGACGAGGATGGCGAGTTCGCCGATGCCGCTTCCGCCGGCATGCCCCGCCTCGGCCAGCAGGCGACGGGCCTCCGCCACGTCCTCCGTGAGGCCGGGCACGCCCGGGTAGCCGGCCATGCCGGGTGGGACGATGGCCATCGCCGGCCGCTCGCCTCCGCGCGTCGCGCGTTCGATGATCGGCTCGCGGCTGATGGCCAGCGCCAGCGCCCGCCGCACACGCACGTCGGTCAGCGGTTTCCGGGTGCAGTTGAACCGGTAGAAGTAGGTGCCGAGGTCCTCGCCGTGTAGCACGTCGCGCCGCCGGCCCGCGTCGCGAGCCTTCAGCAGCGGCTGGCGCGCCAGCGCCGGCACGACCGTCGTCAGGTCCACGGCACCCGTCTCGTAGGCGAGCAAGGCCGTGTTGACGTGCTCGAAGGTGCGGACGTCAATCCGCTCGAGCGCCACGTTGGCGGCGTTCCAGTAGTGGGGGTTCTTCTGCCACCGCATGCGGCTGCGGAACTGCCACTCGGTGAGCCGGTACGCACCGTTCGAGATGAGGTTCGGCGGAAACGTCCAGCGGTCGCCGTGCCGGGTGATGGCGTCGCGCCGCACGGGCAGATACGTCCCGAAGGCCGCCAGGTCGAGGAAGTATGCCGTCGGCTCCGCCAGGTGGACGGTCAGCCGCCGGGGACCGTCGACGCGAATGCCGACGGTTGAGAAGTCGGCCGCCGCCGCGTCTTTGACGACCGCCTCGAAGTACGCCTTCGCCCCGCGGATGGGGTACAGCATGTAGGCGTAGTCGGCGGCCGTCTTGGGGTCGAGCACCCGCCGCCACGACCACGCGAAATCCTCGGCCGTCACCGGCGCCCCGTCGCTCCACCGCGCGTCGGGGCGAAGGTGAAAGGTGTACGTCTTGCGGTCGTCGGAGACGTCCCACCGATAGGCCACGCCCGGGCGCGGCCGCAGGTCACGGCAGTCCAGAACGGTCAAGCCTTCGAAGAGTGCGGCGGCCACACGGTGATCGCCCAGGGCCGTCATCTTACCGGGGTCGAGGCTGGCCACCTCCGGGCCGCCGGTCCAGACCAGGTCGGCCTTGGGGCCATGGGATCGATGGGCGAGCACGACCACTACGGCCACGACGGCGGCCGCAACGGCAAGAGGTATGAGAAGCCTGCGCATCGGGGTCCGTGAGGCTCGTTGTGCCCGTCCCGAGCCTCCCTGTCGTCGCCGCCCGCTCCATCCCCCGAGAACGGTGCCGGCCGAGCCTTCGCCGTGGCACCCCTACGGCGCGGCGCCGCCGGCGACAAGTTCCTTGACGGTGGCTTCAATGCCGGGCGGCATGGCCGGCCGCTTGGGGATTTGCTTGGCCTTGAGGAGTTTCTCGACCCATTCCAGCAGCGCCAGTTTTTGCATGACCGGGTCGTCGGTCCCGACGAACCCGGCTTTCTGCCCGGTGATCTTTTCGAGGGAAGCGTTGAGGTCGGCCATCAGGTTCGTGTCGGCCACCGGGGGGATGATCCACACACAGAGCGTGGCGTAGGCCATCAGCACGGCCTTCTTGCCCTCGGGTCGAACTTCCTTGGCATAGGCCTGTTCCAGGCTTCGCACGGCGCCGGCCAGCATCTGCGCGACGATCGGGTCGGAGGCGCTCAAGCGCATCGCCAACTTGCCGATACCCGGCGCCATCACGTCGTGGGCGCGTTCGTGGTCGAACTGCCCGAGCGCAATCATCAGTTGCAGCAGCGTGACCGTCGACGTTTCGCGGTCGAGGACCTTTTCGATCGTCCCGGCGATCTCCGCTTCGAGCCGCGGCATGACCTTCTCACGGATGACCGGCGCCACGAGGGCCAACCCCTTGGCGGCCCAGTAACGCGAGGCCGGGTACGGGTCCTTCTCCAGGGCGGTCCTGAGAATGCCAACGCCCTCCGTCGTCCGCAATTGGGCGACGGTCATCAGATAATTGACGCGGGCCTCCTGGCTGATCGCTGTCTTCTCGGAAGCCTTGAGCACCCCGAGGGCCTCTTCATTGAAGGCGTCGACGAAAGCGGGTGCGCGGCTGCCGCCGGTGGCCTCGTAGACGATGTTGTCGCGTGCCACCACCATGCCGCGGCGGGTCGGGTCGGTGTTGGTGAGCATGGCCTTGACGGTGGCCTGGACCCAGGCGCGGATTCGCTGGCGGTCGGCCTCCGTGATGTTCGCCTTGTCGCGGAGGTCCTCAAGGGTGCCGACAGGTTGAGCCAGGCATCGGGCGGCCAGAATCAGGACCATCAACGCCGCAACCGAAGTGGATCGCTTCATGAAGGACTCCTTATGCCGGCAGGACCCCGCGCCGCCCGCGGCCTCCCGCCACGCCCTTTGGTCCAGATAGGCTTACCGTAATGCCTCGACCGGAACGTGTCAAGCGTTTTGCCGCCTTAACCAGCCGTCGGAAGCCACCCGGGCACAGCCGGTATCAGGCGGGGCCGGGGCGCGGGC
>CAZEBQ010000295.1:0-5394 GCA_964510295.1 uncultured Anaerolineales bacterium
CCCGGCGTGCCGAGGGCGACTGCACGGCCCAAGGGCCGTGCCACCCCGCTAAACAAATACGATTGCCCACCGCGCGAGTCGCGACAACGAAACTTCCCGCGCGGGCCGCACGAGCCATGACCATGCCCGAACCGGCTATCGATACCCACGCCCACGTCCACTTCGACCGTCTGGCCGACGACCTGGTCGGCGTCCTCCAGCGTGCCCGCGAGGCCTCGATCGACGCCATCATCAATGTCGGGACCAACCCGACCGAGAACCCGCGTGTGGCCGAGATGGCCGAACGCGAGCCCATGCTCTACGCCGCCGTCGGGTACCATCCGCACGGGGCGGCGGCGGTCAAGGCCGTCGATTGGCCGTTGCTCGAGGAGTTGGCTGCGCGGCCCCGCGTGGTTGCCCTGGGCGAGTTCGGCCTGGATTACCATTACGAATACTCGCCGCGCGCGGCCCAGCGCGACGTCTTCGCCCAGGGCATCGGCCTGGCGTGCGAGCGGGACCTGCCGCTCGTCGTCCACACGCGTGAGGCCGAGGCCGACACCCTGGCGGTTCTCGATGCCGCCGACCGTCTGCCGCGCGGCGTGTTCCACTGCTTCACGGGGTCGCTGGAGTTTGCGAAGGAGGCGCTAGCGCGCGGCTTCCACGTCTCGTTCTCGGGCGTCGTGACGTTCCCCAAGGCGGAGGTTCTGCGCGAGGCGGCCCGCATCGTGCCGCTCGAGCGGCTGCTGGTCGAGACCGATTCCCCGTACTGTGCGCCGGTGCCGCTTCGCGGCAAGACGAACGAGCCGGCGTACGTGGTGCACGTCATCCGCTGCCTGGCGGCGGTGTACGGTCTGTCGGAGAACGACGTGCGTCGGATCACGCGGCGAAACGCCTCCCGCCTGTTCGGCATTCCGCTGCCCGAAGGCGGTCCCTCGATCGTGTATCCCATCCGCCGCAGCCTTTACGTCAACGTGACGAACGACTGTTCCAACGGCTGCACCTTCTGCCCGCGCGCCCGGGGCGACGGGGCACTCCTCGTCAAAGGGCACGACCTGCACCTGGACGAGGAACCGTCGGCCGACGAGATTCTGGCGGCCCTGGCGGCCGCGCGGCCGCAGAATTACGAAGAGGTCGTCTTCTGCGGATTCGGCGAACCGACGCTGCGGCTGGACGTGGTCCTGCAGGTTGCCCGGGCCGTCAAGGACCGCTGGCGTCTGCCCACGCGCCTCGACACCAACGGCCAGGGCTCCGCGCTGAGCGGCCGCGACATCGTGCCGGAACTCGAAGGCCCCATCGATGCCGTCAGCGTCAGCCTCAACGCCCCCGACGCCGCCACGTACGAGCGGCTGTGCCGGCCGACGATTCCGAACGCCTTCCAGGCAGTCTGCGATTTTCTCCGCGCCTGCCGCCGCCGCATCCCAACGGTCCGCGCCACCGCCGTCGCCGTCCCCGACCTCGACCTTGAAGGCGTGCGGCGGTTGGCCGAAGACGAGTTGGGTGTCGAGTTCAGCGTGCGGCAGTACAACGTGGTGGGGTAGGGCTTGGCGCGGCGGCCTTCTCGGCGCTTGCCGTTTGCTTGGGCGCGCGGTATCTTTCGGCCGGGATAGGAAGCGATCGCCGCGTTTGGAGCAGGCATGCTGACCGTTCCGCGAGACGAGATCGCCGATTTCTGCCGCCGGTGGAAGGTGAGGGAGTTCGCCCTCTTCGGGTCGGCCGTGCGCGACGACTTCGGCCCCGAGAGCGACGTGGACGTTCTCGTGCGCTTTGAAGCGGACGCCGGCTGGAGCCTCTTCGACCTGGTGACGATGCAGGACGAACTGCAAGGGCTGTTCGGCCGGAAGGTCCACCTCGTCGAAGCAGAGGGCCTTCGGAACCCCTTCCGGCGAGACGAGATCCTGCGGACGCGGGAGGTCGTCTATGCCTCCTGAGGCCCGCGACCCCGCCTACCTCTGGGACATGCTGGACGCCGCGCGCTCGATCGGGGAGTTCACCCACGAGGCCACCTTCCAGCACTACGCTCGCAACAAGATGATGCGAAGCGCCGTCGAGCGTCAATTGGAGATTCTCGGCGGGTGGCATGGTCATCCCGAAGGGTGACCATGTTCCGACCTCCTCTTCTCCCTCCTCCCCGTGTCCGCCCGGCCTCCACCCTCACCCGTCCGTCATGCTGCATAAGAGGGTGGCAAGACTGAACCGCAGACAAGAAGAACACCATGCACGGCGAATGCACGGTTTGCATGCGGACCGGTTTTGGTGTATAATTCAGGAGTCGAAAACGGAAAGGGGGGCACGATATGGATTTCTCCGGAAACCGCTGGGTCGCCTTGGCGGTTGCTCTCATCCTAGCCACCCACGCAGCCGGGGCACAGGCCGGCACCATCCGACACGACCAGCAGGATTCGTTCTACCGCGACCTGGCGGCCACGGCGCCGTATGCCTCGGTGGGCATGGTCACCCAGGCAGGCGGCATCGGCTCGGGCGTCCTGGTGTCGAAGGACTGGCTCCTGAAGGCCGACAGCCGTGACGGCGCGCAGGGCGGCTACTACGACAACGCTGCGAAGGGCTTGTGCGCAGCGGGTAGGAGCCTGCCCTGAGCCTGTCGAACGAGGACCCGCCGCGCCATGCCCTGCACCAGTTGAACGTGAACCGCCGGTGGCGGCCGGGCAGGACCCAACGGCAACGTCTGGTGACCGGATGCCGGGCCTCGCAAAGCCGTTGTTGGCACAGGTCCTCCGGCGTACAATTTCGTAGAATTCTGCTTGCGTAGGCCTCGTTTTGGGCTATAATCTAGATGGTCAGGTGGAATCCTTGTGGGGGCATGAGGCATGAACGCTCTTCAGCGGCAGTGGCCGGTCGTGCTGGCGATTGGCATCGTGGCAGTGCTGGCGGCGCCGGGGCCGGCCGGCACCCGCAGAAACGACAGGACCGATGCGCAGTACATGTATCTGGGTAGCCGGCCACAGTATGCGACAGTTGGCATGGTGACGCAGGCTGGCATGACGGGTTCTGGGGTGTTCATCTCGCAATACGGCGGTTGGGTCCTGACCGCCGCCCATGTTGTGGACATTGGCGGGGATCCGATGTTCTTCGAACTGGGCGGCACCACCTACGAGGCGGCCGACTGGTTCCCCCACCCGAACTGGGGTAGTGTGACAGGCGGGTACGACATCGGCCTGATCCGCCTCGCCACGCTGCCCACCGGCATTGCCCCGGCCGTGCGCTACAGGGGCACCGACGAACTGGGGCAGTTGGGCACGTCGGTCGGGTACGGCCGGACGGGGACCGGCATGTCGGGCGACACCGAAGACGCCGGCACGAAGCGCGGCGGCGAGAACATGATTGACGTCTTGGGCGACGCGCTCGGTTACTCGTCGCGCATTCTCATGGCCGACTTCGACAATCCCTACGATCCTGCCGACAGTTCCTGGGGAAGCCCCACGCCGGTTAACCTTGAGATGTGCGGTGCCCCCGGCGACAGCGGCGGAGGCCTGTTTATCAGGGATGGTGGCACGCACTGGCTCGTCGGGATTACCTCGTTTCTCGTGCATGACTCTCAGCCGTGGTGGGAAAACCCGCTGCAGCGTATCGCGTTCTACGGCGATACCGTGGGCTGGACGCGCGTCTCGGTGTTCAACGACTGGATCGACAGCCAGATCCCGAATTACTGGGTGTGCACAAGTCCGAGCGCACCATTCTTCAAGGTCTCGAACTGGGAAAACGGCATCGTTCCCGGCTCTAACCACACCGCCGCGCTCGCCATGTCAGGACCGCGAACCATCACCTTCTCCCAGGATACGGTCAACCGCACGCTGCACGTAGCCCGCGGCGATTTCACCCTCTCCCTGGGCGGGTTTACGTACGAAGTGACCGGAGGGGGTGGCCAGCCGTCGCTGCTCGTCGGCGACGAGGCCGGCGAGTTCGCCACACTCATCCCGAGCGGCGGCACGTTCGTGACGGACGATACCTTTCTCGGCCGCCAGACCGGCGCCGTCGGCGCCATCGAGACCGCTGGCGGTGCCACGTGGACCAACTCGGGTTCGGTCTACATCGGCTGCACCGACACCGGGGCCGGCGGCAAAGGGGCGCTCGGCGTCGGCGCCGGCACCACGGCCGCCATTGCGGGAACGCTCAAGGTCCGCGACCTCGGCATCGACGGCCGAGTCATCATCAGCGGCAACGCCTCCGTCGGCACGCTTGACCTGGCGGTCTCCCTGGAGCGAACGTTGCCCGAGATGGAGGTCCTGGCCGGCGGTGTCCTGACCACCGGCAAGGTCTTCCTCGGTAAGGAGGCCGGCACCCACGCAGCCGTCTCCGTCCGCGACGGCGGAACCTGGAACGTCACGGGGTCGATGTACGTCGGCGGCAACGAGGCCGACCCCGGCGGCGCGACCGCCCACGGTACTGCGAGGATCTGGACGGGCGGCACGCTCAACGTTGACGGCACGCTGAAACTCTGGCAGATTACGCCGGCTGCGTTTTTCAAGGTCGACGGGGCGGCCACCGTCGGCTCGCTCGATTTCTCCGCCGGCACGATCGACGGCGTCGGCACGCTCACGCTCACGGGGTCCGACAGTCTCTGGACCGGCGGCAAGATGCGTTCCCCCTCCCTCGGGGCAGGCAAGACGGTCGTCGCGCCGGGCGGTGTCCTGACCATCGACGGCAACTCCCAGAAGCTCTTGACGTCTCGCATCGTGGACTGTGCCGGCACGATCGTCTGGCACGGCACGGGGCGGGTGGCCGCCTGGTTCAACTCGATCTTCCACATCCTGCCCGGCGGCGCCTTCGATGCCCGCAACGACGCCACCCTCGCGAGCGACGGCCCCGCCGCCGACCCCGTCATCAACGAGGGCACGTTCCTCAAGTCCGCCGGCACGGGCGTTACCACGATCGATATCCCCTTCGACAACCGCGGCACGGTTGAGGTCCGGAGCGGCACGCTTCTGCTGGCCGACCCCGTGACACAGCACGCGGCGGCCACCTTGACCGGCGGCACCTGGATCGCCCGGACCGGCGCGACGCTTGACCTCCAGGCCGGCCCGGACATCACCGTCAACCAGGGCAACGTCGTCCTGGACGGACCCGGGTCGGCGTTCGACAAAATCGACACCGTGGTCGACAACCGGGGCTCGTTCAGCATCCTGAACGGCCGCGACTTTGCGACCGCCGGAGGCCTCGCCAACTCCGGCACCCTCGGCGTGGGCCCCGGCAGCACGCTCACGGTCACCGGACCCTACACGCAGACCGCCGGCAACACGACGGTGGACGGTTTCGTGGCGGCAGGTGGAACCGTCAACATCGCCGCCGGCACGTTGACCGTCGGCCCCGGAGTCGGCGGCACCATCGATTTGGCGGACAACTCGCTCATCGTCGATTACGCCGGCGGGCCGAGCCCGTTCGCATCGGTCGCCGGCTGGG
>CAZEBQ010000296.1:0-5352 GCA_964510295.1 uncultured Anaerolineales bacterium
GAGGACGGTGATCCCGGCGATGCGTGCCGGTTCGATGAGGCGGCCGGCCACGGCCGGGTGCCATGCTTTCGCTCGCGAAAGCATGCGCTCGACGGTTCGCTCGGTGGGTCTGTGCACCCACCGAGCAGAAAACCGCGTGCCGGGCGCCGTGGAGAACGCTTCACGCGGCGGGTACGGAGACCCGCCGCGCCCGGTCACGTCGAAGGCGCGGTGGTTGGCGGGTACCATGCCGGGTGCCATGCTTTCGCTCGCGAAAGCATGCGCTCGACGGTTCGCTCGGTGGGTCTGTGCACCCACCGAGCAGAAAGACTGCCCGCTGATCTCGCGATCCGTGATAGAATCATCAGAAAGGCGGACGGCGGTCGTCGGCCGAAGGCCATCCGGGAAATCTCGGATAACTGAGCCGCCGACTTCAGGAGAGAGTCTGTGAGACTGCGACGCTTCGTAACAGCCTGGACCGTGGCTGCCACCGTCCTCGGCGTGTTATCTTCGTACGCAGCAGCGGATTCCGGCCCCGCCGTGGACAGTCGCCTCCGCGCCATGGTCGAGGACGATTGGGCCGCTCAGGAAAAGCGCCTCGGCCGCACGGCCGGGTCCACCGAGTCGGTCCAGGAAGCGCTCAACCGCGCCGACCGTCTGCTCACTGACCTCCGCGCCATGGCCGGCGCCCCGGACCTCGCGTCCGACGCCACCGCCCTCAAGCGCCTGCGAGAGCGGGCCGCCGACGCCACCTCCCTCGGCGCAGCCGATCGCCTGAGACTGTACCGCGAGGTCCGCTGGCTCGTGCGCGGCGCGGCCCTGAAGAACCCGCTCCTGGCCGGCAAGCCCGTCATCTTCATGAAACGCCGCCGCTTCGCCTGCCAGATGCTCCACGAGTACGTCGCCTATTTCGCGGAACTGAGCGGCGAGTACGGCGGCAGCGTGTACATCCTCGAAGCGCCCGGCCGGTCCCTCAAAACGCGCGACATCGTGAACGGCCGCCTGCCCCCCGGATGCATCTCCACACTCGCCCTCTCCTACGACGGCCGCACCGTCTACTTTGCCCAGGGCGAATGCTGGGGCAAGCGGCCGGTCTGGGGCTCGTACGATCAGCCGCGGTACGACATCTTCGCCCTCAACCTCGACGACGACGACCTCATGCAACTGACCGAAGCCCGGTCCGACGACTTCGACCCCTGTCCCCTGCCCGACGGCGGCATCGCCTTCATCTCCAGCCGCCGCGGCGGATACACGCGATGCAACAATCCCTGGGAACCCATCCCCGCCTACACGCTCCACCGCATGGATGCCGACGGCGAAAACCTCCGCACCCTCTCCTTCCACGAGACCAACGAGTGGCACCCCAACGTGCTGCACGACGGACGCATCGTCTACACCCGCTGGGATTACGTGGACCGCTCCGCCTCCAATTTCCACGGACTCTGGGCCAGCAACCCCGACGGGTCCAACCCCGTCTCCCTCTTCGGCAACTACACCCGCCGCATCAACGCCTGCTTCGAGGCCCACCCCATCCCGGGGTCGCACCGCATCCTCTTCGTCGCGGGCGCCCACCACGCCAATGTGGGCGGGGCGCTTGTCATCTTCGATCCGGCCCGTGCCCGAATCGATCCCGAGACCGGCGGCGACTCGTTCGAGGCCATCGAGGTCCTCACGCCCGAGGTCTCCTTCCCCGAAGGCAACGGCCACGACGGCGGCTGGCCCACCTCGTACTTCCACAGCCCGTGGCCGCTGTCGGAGAACTACTTCCTCACCTCGTTCGGCTACGGCCCCATCCCCGGGATGAGCAGCGGCGGCAAACGCGACTCCACCAGCATCTACTACCTCGACCGCTTCGGCAACCTCGAACTCCTCTACCGCGACCGCCGCATCGCCTCCATGTACCCGATCCTGCTCGCCCCGCGGCTCGTGCCGCCCGTCTTGAAGAGCACCCTCGACCCGGAACTCGGCGACGAAGGCGAGTTCCTCCTCACCGACGTCCGCCGCAGCAACTTCCCGATGCCGAAGGGACGCCAGATCCGCTCGCTTCGCATCTTCCAGGTCCTGCCCAAGACCACCCCCACCGTCAACCAGCCCCGCATCGGACACGCCAACGCCGAGGGCGCACGGATGCTTCTGGGCACCGTCCCGGTCGAGGCCGACGGCTCGGCCTATTTCCGCGCCCCCGCCGGAAAACCGCTCTACTTCCAGGCCGTGGGCGCCGACGGTCGCGCCGTCCAGACCATGCGAACCGTCACGTACCTCCAGGCGGGCGAACGTCGCGGATGCGTCGGTTGCCACGAGCCGCTCCGCGCCGTGCCCGTCCCCGCCAGGACGCTGGCGTCGGCCCGGCCGCCGTCAAAGATTGAGGCGGGCCCCGAGGGGACGCGGCCGTTCGGCTACCCGCGCCTCGTTCAGCCCGTCCTCGACCGCCACTGCGTCGGCTGCCACGACGGGTCCACCGGCAAAGACAAGAGCCCGCTGGTCCTGACGGGCCAGACCACCGGCACCTTCTCACGGTCCTACGAGAGCCTCAAGCCGTATCTGAGATGGTACGAATGGGGCGCCAAGAGCATCGCCCCGAATGTCACGACCCCGGGACAAGTCGGGGCCGACCAGAGCCGCCTCACCCAAATCCTCGCCGACGCCACCCACGCCCCGAAACTCGACCTCTCCGAGGAGGACCGCATACGGCTGTTCGTCTGGCTCGACGGCAACGTCCCCTTCTACGGCACCTACACCCAGGCCGAGCAGGACGCCCAGCGGAAAGGCCAGGCCGTCCCGCCCCCGCAAGTTCAGTAGCCTGCCGGACGGCGTCGCCGGACACGCGGATGCCACGGAGATGATCTGTCTCCGCGTGCCCCGAAAGCCCGGCTGAAGGCCGCTTCGGGGAGGATCACGGTCCGATGGCTGGCAGATGCCCGATTAGAGCGTTGACTGCGGGTCGACGTCGATGGCCATCTGGATGTTTCCGGGCGGCGAGAGGTCGGCGCGGATGCCGTCGAAGAAGTGGAGCAGGGCCCGGGCGGAGGGTGCTTTCAGGAGCAGGTGATAGCGCCAGAATCGGCTGATTCTGGAGATGGGGCAGGGCTGGGGTCCGAGGACGGTGATCCCGGCGATGCGTGCCGGTTCGATGAGGCGGCCGGCCACGGCCTGAATCGCCTCGTGGGCCTTCTGGCGCTGCTGGCTGCGCACGACGATCCGCGCCAGCCGCCCGAACGGCGGATAGCCGAGACGTTGGCGCGAGCCGAGTTCGTCGGGGACGAACCCTTCGTAATCGTGTTTGGCGGCCAGGCGGATGGTCAGGTGGTCGGGCTGGAACGTCTGAACGAAGACCTCTCCCCCCTTGGGTCCGCGACCGGCCCGTCCGGCCACCTGGGTGATGAGTTGGAAGGTGCGTTCGTTGGCGCGGAAATCGGGCAGGCTCAGGGCGACGTCGGCGTTGATGACGCCGACGACGGTCACGTTCGGGAAGTCGAGTCCCTTGGCGACCATCTGCGTGCCGAGGAGGATGTCGATCTCTCCGTCGCGGAAGGCCCCGAGCAGCCGCGCGTGCTCGCCTCGCAGACGCATCGAGTCGGCGTCCATGCGTCCGAGACGGATGTCGGGAAACTTGCGCTGGACCTCGTCTTCGACGCGTTGGGTGCCGGTGCCCCAGTAGTTGACGGTCTCGGCGCCGCAGGCTGGGCACGTCTCGGGCGGTGGCGCCTTGCGGCCGCAGTAATGGCACTGGAGGATGCCCGGCTTTGCGTGGTAGGTCATGCCGACGTCGCAGTCGGGGCACCGGGCCACGTGGCCGCACTTGACGCAGAACAGATGGGTGGAGAAGCCGCGGCGGTTCAGGAACAGGATGGTCTGGTCCTGCTTTCGCCACGCCTCGGCGATGGCCTTCTCCAGCGCCCGCGACAGGGCGTGGTGCCCCTTGCGTTCGGCCACCTCCTGCCGCATGTCGATGATGGTGACGGGCGGCATCGGGCGGCCGCCGATCCGTTGCGTCAGGCACGCCTCCTGGTAGTGGTCGAGGGTCCGGACATTGCGGTACGATTCAAGGCTGGGCGTGGCGGACCCGAGGACGACGGGCACGCCGACGAGGTTCGCCCGCATGATGGCAACGTCGCGTGCATGGTAGCGCGGCGAGGTGTCCTGCTTGAACGAGTTCTCGTGTTCCTCGTCGATAACGATGAGCCCGAGACGGGAGACGGGTGCGAAGACGGCGCTGCGTGCGCCGACGACGACGTCGGCCCGTCCCTCGCGGATGTCGCGCCACTGGCGGTGCCGTTCAACGTCCGTCAGGTCCGAGTGCAGGACCGCCACCTGCGTGAAGCGTTCGCGGAACCGCCGGATGGTTTGAGGCGTCAGGGCGATCTCGGGCACCAGGACGATGGCCTGCCGACCGCGATCCACCACGTCCTCGATGGCACGCAGGTACACCTCGGTCTTGCCTGAACCCGTGACGCCTTGAAGGACAATGACGCCGAACTCGTCGGCGGCAACCTTGGCCTTGACCCGCTGGAGGGCGAGGGCCTGTTCGGTCGTCAGGTGAATCGCCTTGGGTTCCTCCAGTTCGAGGAACAGGTCGCGTGCGAACTCGCTGACCTGGCGGGTCTCGATGCACACGAGCCCCTTCTTTTCGAGGCTCTTGATGACGGCGACCGTGCAGCCGGCGTGTCGGGCAAGTTCGCGCGGCGCGAGCGGCGTGCCCTCGGCCTGGGCGAGACGGTCGAGGACGCGGCGCTGCTTCGAGAGGATCCGATCAACCTCCGACTCCGGCTTCTCGGTCCGGACGACCAGTTGGATGGTCTTGAACCCCGCCTTGCGTTTGACGGCGGCGGGCAGGATCGCCTCGAAGACCTGGCCGAGGGGCGCCACGTAGTACCGGGCCATCCAGAAGGCCAGGTCCAGAAGGTCTTCGGTCAGGAGCGGTTCGTCGTCGAGGGTCTTCGCGACCGCCTTGAGGTCTTTGATGTCGGTCGTCTCCAGGCCCCGGACGATCCATCCGACGGCCCAGCGGTTGCCCCGGCCGAAGGGCACCTGGACCCGTTGGCCGGGCCAGACCTTGCCCTTCAGGTGGTCCGGCAGGCGATAGGTGAACGTCTGGTCCACACCGATGGGCAGGGCCACCGAGACGAAGGGCGTCTGGAGGGCCGGCCGGTCGGTACCAGTGTCGGTTTCGGGCATCGTTAGCGTGGTCATGGCACCAAGGAAATCGGCAGATTCCCCCGGCGACTTTACTGTTTAGCCGTCGCCGGCACCCTGGCACGGGTACGGCCCGTGCCGTGGCCGGCGGCGACGGCCGTTGCCGTTGATGCATCGACGCCCATTCCCGTCGGCGCGGGCGCCGGCGGCTAAACAGGCCGGCTCGGTTAGCGGCGGCGG
>CAZEBQ010000297.1:0-5334 GCA_964510295.1 uncultured Anaerolineales bacterium
AGATTGTCACGGACGGGTCGATGCCGTAGGTCGCGCGGAACGTGGCGGGGTCGATGCCGACGACCAGGGCGTAGCCGTAGGCCGGGATGGCAGCGTCGGCCGGGAAGGTGTAGACGATGCCGTCGGTGAACTGCCAGGGGTTGGGCGTGGGCTCGGAGTCGTGCAACGGCACGGCGGATGCGGTGCGGTTGTAGAGTTCGATATATTCGTGTCCGCCCAGTTCGGGGTGGTACATGATCTCGTTGAGAACGACGCCGGGGATGAGGGGCGCCGCGTTGTCGCTTCCGTGGGTCGGGGCGGCGAGGGCCACGAAATCCTTGCTGCCGGTCGACTTGACGTAGCGGCCGAGGGTGACGCCGTTGTCGGAGGCGCCGAAGAACTCGTCTTCGCGGTAGCCCGCCAGGACGCCGCCGGTGGCCGACGTGAGGTACACGCCCTCGCCGAGTTCGCTGAGGGCGAAGGCGCCGCCGAAGTGGTCCACCTGGTTGAAGACCGCGTAGTCGCCCGGACCGAGGATGGTGGCGGGCAGGGCGAACTTGTCGAGTTGGGCGTCGGTGTCGCTGAGGAACCATCCGGTGATGTCGAACGTCTGATCGGTCGTGGTGTTCTTCAGTTCGATCCAGTCCTCGACGCCGCCGTCGGAATGGGCGAGAAGTTCGTTGATGACGATGTCGCCGGGGTTGACGAGGCCGGGGTCGGCCGCGCCGGGGTTGCCGCCGGGGAGCCAACTCGCGCGCCAGCCGTCCTTGGAGTCCCAGAGGCCGGCGTCCTGGAGCGGGTCGCGGACGACGAGGGAGAAGCCGCCGCCGTCGGTGTGGTCGAACCATCCGTCGCGGAAGTTGAAGGTCTGGATGACCTCGCCGATGGTGGTCGCCAGTTCAATCGTCTCGCCGCCGTTGCCCAGGCGCGTGTCGGCCCGGTACCGGCCGGCGATGTTGTGCCCCGCACCGTAGCGGGCCTCGAAGCCGGCCTCGCTCTTCGTGACAAGAAGGTGCTCGCCGGGAGCGAGGTCGATGCTCGGGAAGGTGAACGTGACGCCGCTGGAGAATTGCAGACCGGCGGTGCTCACCGTGTCGGTGGTGCTCGTGTTCTGGAGTTCGATGTACTCGAACGATTCGTTGTACGGGTAGGCCGCCTCGGGCATCGCCTCGCCGGGCTGGGCCGGGTTGTACATGATTTCGGTGATGCGGATCGGAATGTGGTCGGCAGGCTCCACGCCGTCCGGGACCGGCACGACAAAGGTGGCCTCGTTCAGGGCCGACCACGTGCTGCCGCTCCTTGCGCGGGCCTTGACGTGCGTGTTGCCGGTCAGGACGACGGGACTGCCGGTGTAGGCGACGGCCGAGGGTCCGAGGTGCCACCCGGAGTCGTAGTAGATGGGGTCGGAACCGTCGGTCGTGTAGTAGACGGTTCCGCGGGTGTCGGTCAAGGTCAGTAGGTCGCCCGCGGCAATCTCGCCCCCGTGCTGGTACGACCCGTTGATGTTGAACGTCCCGGGCCTGACGACGTCGCGGTCGGGATACAGGTTCCGGCCCTCCAACTGGCCGAGGACGGTGTTGGTGCGGGTGGAGAAGAAGCTGTTCAGGAGCCAGTTGCGGTGAGTCATCCAGTGCGCGTCGCGGGTGTAGGTGGTGCCCGACTCGTTAATCTGATTGTCGCCCCAGCGTGCGGACTCGGCGGCGACGGCGCGGTCCACTTCGGCCAGCGCCTCGTTGTACTTGTCGCTGGCGGCTGTGGTCGTGAGTACGCCGTCGTTGGCGAAGTGGCGGTGAACGTGGTCGGCGAAGAGCATGCGGTACTCGGCGCTAGCGCAGAGTCGCTGGTGGACCTGGGTGGGGCCGCCGCTGTTGTTCTTGGTGGTGACGTTCGCGCTGGTTGACTCCATGACGTGCTCGGCGTCCCAGGAGTGGTACCGCCAGCGGCCGTCGGGGTCTGCGTGGTTGCGTGTGGCGTACCAGTTCTGGTGGGCCCAGTCGGTGTTGCCGACATAGAAGTTGGTGATCATGTAGTCGATGAAGGCGGGCACGTCGAGGTTCTGGCACAGTTGTGCGTACTTGGCGGGGTCGGCCGCGCCGCTGGCCAGGCTGCGCATGGCGTTGTAGTCGTTGAGGGCGACCTGGGCGCCCGCGGGGTTCTCGACGGGGTCGGGCTCGATGACCCGGCTGAGGGTGGCCTGGTGCTTGATGGCGTAGTAGTCTTCGCGCTCGCCGCCGAAGGTCTCGGCCGCGTACGAGGCGTCGGGACGCTCGTGCAGGCGATAGATGCCCCAGTAGAGGCCGTCGAGGTACAGGTGGACCGAGATGCCGTGCGGCCCGCCGTAGCCCGTGAGGGCGTTCTGGAGGTCCGCGACGAACTGGTCGCGGGTGTACTGGGCGCGGTTGCGCTGCTCGTTGGTGTTCCCGTAGTTCCAGACGTTGTTGAGGCGGGCGTCGAGGACGAGTGTGTCGAAGCGGTCGACGGGCGTGTCCTCGAAGACGTCGGCGCCCAGTTTCGCGGGGCCGTAGGGCTCCCGGAACTTCAGACGCATCGACAACGTGTCGGTCTTCCAGCGGTTGACGCTGGTGCCGCCCACGATCTCGATGCTGGCGTTGATCTGGAACCCTTCGGTGCCCTCGGGATGGATGAGTTCGGCGGAACAGTACCTGGGCTGGTGCTCGCCGCCAAGCTTCGGGTAGATGCCCTGGCCGCCGTCCTTGAAAAGGTCGTCGGGGTCCATGGCGATCGAGACGCTGGGGATGGCCAGCAGCGCATCCTCGACCGTGAAGGTCTCGCCATTCAGGTCGGTAAAGACCCGCAGGCTTCCGCCGTCGTACACGATGTCGGGATCCATCCCGTAGTCGGCGCCGTACTCTCCCCACGTGTTGGGCCAGCCGGCCCCGTCCTGGTCGATGATGTCCCCGGTGAACAGGTAGGTCTGGGTATCGGCGTTGCTGGAGATGTAGCCGGGCTTCCAGGCGACGGCCCGCAGCGTGGTCGTCGTGCTGATGGGGACCTCGGCGGTGTACGTGGTGGCGTTGGGATGGATCGTGCCGCTGGGCTGGAGCGGGCTGCGGCCGTCGGTCATGTAGTAGATGGTGGCGTCGGGGGTGTCGCACGCGATGGCCACCGTGAAGGGGTCGGTGAAGAACCCACGGTCGATGCTGAAGGACGTGTCGGCCACGAGTCCGAGGGCGCCGCCGGCGTTGTCGGTGCCGGGCGTGGGGGCCTCGAAGTAGTGCTCCTCGGCGGTGATGTGCACGTCGGCCGCGAGTTCCGGCACGATCAGGAAGTCCTGGGTGTCGGCGGCGTGGTCCAGCGCGTGGATGGCCAGCACGTTCTCGCCGCCGATGTTCAGTGCCCCGACGTGGGCGAACACGTCGATGTTCTCGAAGGCGAGGGCTTGGGTGTCGGGATGGGTGTCGTCGGCGGCCGAGTTCCACTGGGGCGAGGCGGGGGCGTTGCGCTCGGCGATCTGTGTGCCGTTCAGGTATGCCACAAACCCGTCGTCGTACATCATCCGGAGGACCAGGGACTCGAAGTCGTCCTCGGGGCTCACGCCGAAGGAGAGGCGGACGTAGGCCGTCGTGTTGATGCCGTGCATCGGGGTCTGGAGGTCGGTTAAGATGAGGTCCTCGTAGGAGGGTTCCTGGGCCGACGCGATGTCGATGAAACAGATCTTGGCGTTGCTGGCGCCGGGTGCGGGCCGGACGGTCAGGCGGCCGTCGGTCACCGTGACGCTCAGTGCGTACTCGTCGAAGTGGTCCTGGCCGTCGGGGTCGGGTCTGACGACGCCCTCGAAGTCGAAGGTATTGATCTGGTCGGTATTACTCGGGTCGCCGCAGACGACGAAGAGGTTGTAGTCGCCGCTGGGCAGTTCGATCTCCCAGACCTCGTCGGTGGGGTCTTGCTGCAGGTGGTTGAGGGTGTCGTAGCGCTGGTCGGGGGAACTGGGATTGCCGCGTTCGCGAGTTTCGTAGTTGCCGGACTGCCATCCGTAGGTGTAGCCGTTGCCGCGGTCGCCGTAGGCGAAGCCGTAGTCGGGCAGGTAGCCGCCGGGGATGTCGGACCCGGAGGGCTGGAAGTTGATGCTGACCGACGTTCCGCCGGCCCCGCCGCCGGGCTCGGTTTCGTAGCCGACGCTGGTCTCGCCCTGGATCCAGCCGCTGTCGTTGAAGCCGGCCTGCGTCCACGTCGTGCCGAGCGTGCCGTCGGACGGGACGAGAGCCGTCAGGCCGTGGCCCTCGCCGATGAGCGTCGTGCCCACGACAACCGACTCGCCCAGGCCGTACGACACGTTGCTGACCTGCTTCGGGAACGGGTCGAAGGCCTGAACCACGTCGTCGGAGTCCGGGTTGGGATCGGGGCCGACCAGGGCCAGGTACTCGCCGTCGCCGCTGAGTTTGAAGTCGGCGTGCAGGTCGTCGGGGTGGTCCGGATCGCCGCCGGCAAGTCCGGACGCATAGACAATCAGGTAATCGCCAAGGTCCAGCGTCGTCAGGTCGGGGCGGCCGGTTGGGAACGTCCACTGCGAGAGGTCGCCCTTGTCGTCCGTGAGGTGCCAACCGGCGAGATCGACGGCCTGGGAGGTCGGATTGTAGATCTCGATCCAGTCCCAGTCGGTTTCGTCGAACGTGGGATGACCGGGGTAGATGTCGTTGGGGTTGATGGCCAGGAACTCGGTGATGATGGGGTGAGACTGCAGGAGCAGTCTCGGTTCCATCGGCTCAAACGCCGCCACGGCGGTGCGCTGCCGCCGCACGCCGCACGCCTCCTGGGCCTGCCGCTTTCGGCGAGACGTCCGATGCTTGCGATGTGCCAACGCTCGGCTCCGATCATACTATGTCATGCGCTGGTGT
Source organism: uncultured Anaerolineales bacterium (assembly GCA_964510295.1). Lineage (GTDB taxonomy): Bacteria > Planctomycetota > Phycisphaerae > FEN-1346 > FEN-1346 > JAUVZF01. The sequence goes on from CAZEBQ010000297.1 coordinate 4,836, forward strand.
GCCGGTCGGCCACCTGGCGTCGGGTGGCCCGTTTCCCCCGAGGCAACCAGCCGAGTTGTCTGACTGAGGGCTCAGCCGGTGTTTGTAGAGCCCGAGAACGCGTATGCGGGGATGCCCCGGCGTCGCGCCCCAGAAGGCCCTTTACACACACCCATTGTTATTATAGCCGATTTTCGACGGAATGCCAATTCCGGCGGCAGAACAAATCCAACCGTCCGGGAGAGGCCTGTCTCAGCGGTGTCAAGAGGGGCAGGACAGGGTAACTTGGCAAGGCCGCCCCAAGCCCCCAAGGAAAAGGCCGCAGGCGTTTGACTTTCCCTGGAAATCGGGTATATAAGGAAGGTAGGCTGTGCGCCGGCTAGCCGTGCAGAAGCGGTTCAGGCCCGGCTAACGGTCGTTTGTAGCAACCGTGTGCAGGGGGAAGCAGATCCGGGGCCGTGACTTACCAGTCTGCCGTAGGGGATTCTTGCGCCCGCAGTTCAGCGGCGCCAGGAGGGTC
>CAZEBQ010000298.1:0-5323 GCA_964510295.1 uncultured Anaerolineales bacterium
CCCGCTAACGGCGCGCGTGAGGCAAACCCGCTAACGGCGCGCGTGAGGCAAGCCCGCTAACGGCGCGCCCTGTTAGCCGCCGGGCTTGCCCGGCGCGCGTGGGTGGGCGAGCGTCGCCTACGCCGACACGGCATCGCCTACGCCGACACGGCGTCGCCTACGCCGACACGGCATCGCCTACGCCGACAGGGCGTCGCCTACGCCGACATGGCGTCGCCTACACCAGCACGGCGTCGCCTTTGCCGCGCACGATGTGGCCGATGGGGTAGACCGTTTCGCCGGCCTTTTCGAGGATCCGGGCGATGTGGTCGGCGTAGTAGGGGCTGACGATGATGACGAATCCGATGCCCATGTTGAAGACGCGTCCCATTTCCTTCGCCGAGACGCCTCCGGTCTTCTGAATCCATCCGAAGATGGGGGGCACCGGCCACGCCTTCTTGCGGAGTTGTGCCCGCAGGCCGGGCGGGACGACCCGGGCCACGTTGCCCGCCAATCCACCGCCCGTGATGTGGGCCATGCCGTGCACCACCTTCTTGGTGCGGTAGTAGCGGATGACCTTGAGGACGGCGGGCGAGTAGAGGCGTGTGGGCTTGAGCAGTTCGTCTGCCACGGTCCGGCCCAGGCCGGGCAGTTCGTCGCCAACGTTCAGGCCGGCGGTCTCGAACACGATCTTGCGGACCAGGCTGTACCCGTTCGAGTGAAGTCCGCTGGATGCGAGGCCGAGGACGGTGTCGCCTTCCTCGATGCGTCGTCCGTCGATGATGCGCCGCTTCTCGACGATGCCGACCGCGAAGCCTGCCAGGTCGAAGTCGCCGGGCGCATAGAAGCCGGGCAGTTCGGCCGTCTCGCCGCCCAGCAGCGCACAGTCGCAGGTTCGGCACGCCTCGGCCACGCCGGTCACCACGTCGGCCATGGCGTCTGGGTCGAGCCGGCCGACACCGAGGTAGTCGAGAAAGAAGAGCGGTTCGGCGCCCAGGACCAGGACGTCGTTGACGCACATGGCAACGCAGTCCTGGCCGACCGTCCGATACCGGCCGGCCTCGATGGCCACCCGCAACTTGGTGCCGACGCCGTCGGTGCCGGCGACCAGGAGGGGGTGCTTGTAGTTCCGCTGGAACAGCCGCTGGTTGTAGTCCAGGCTGAAGACGCCGGCAAAGTGGCCGTAGCGGCCGAGGACGCGCGGCCCGTGGGTTCGCCTGACGGCGGACCGGATGCGGTCGACGAGGCGGTCGCCGGCCTCGATGTCCACGCCGGCCGCTCGGTAGGTCATCCCCTTTGCCATGCGCCGGTTGCTCCTGACAGGGTTGGCGGAGGTATCGTATCGCCGGGCGGCGGCCGACGCTACTGTTTTTGCTCCGGGGGCCACCCTTTCAGGGGCGAGGCGCTGCGTGCGGCGTCGCCAATTCGCTTGAGTTTCATCCCACGGCCTCTTAGACTAACGTAGCGCCTGTTGGTGAGGCGTTGCCTGCCATCGGCTAAGTGGAGAGAGCCGTGACGTTGGGCTTCAGCAGGGCGGCGGCCCCGCGCTGACGAGGGCTGTGAGCGGCGCCGCCGGCATGGTCGGCCGTCGGACACCCATCAGACCCATGGCGAAGCGGACCGACAAGGCGAAGTGGATCTGGATCGCGACCGAGTGTCACAGCGAGGACTGCTACCTCCGCGCCCGCCGCACGTTCACCCTCTCCGGCTCGCCGGCCGATGCGACCCTTCGCATCACGGCCCGCAGCGAGTACGTTCTGTACGTCAACGGCCGATACGTCGGGCGCGGTCCGACGCCGTCGTCGGCTTCGGCGCCGCTGCTCGACGTGTACACGGCCGACGACCTGCCGCTGAAGCGCGGGCGCAACGTCGTGGCGGTCCTGGCCCACAACTACCACGTCGGCCTGCCGCGCTTGCCGCGCCTGCCCGCCGGGCTGTGGCTCCAGTTGGACGTGACCGGTGCCGGTGGCAAGACCGAGCGGGTCGGCACGAACAAGCAGTGGCGTGTCTCGGTGGCGGAGGATTTCAGCCGCCGCGCGCCGCGCGTCTACTGGACGACCGGGTTCACGGAGGTCCGCGACACCCGCCGGGAGCCCCAGGGCTGGACCGAGGCGGGCTTTTCAGACCGGCGCTGGGCCAAAGCCGACGAGATCCGTTGGGGACGGCCGACCGGCGCGCCGCCGCAGACGCTGCGCGAGCGGACCACGCCGCGCCTCACCGAGACGTTCGTGGCCCCGGCCCGGCTTGTCTCGTCGGGCTGGGCCAAGTGGCAGCCGGGCATGACGGCGATTCCCTTCGAGTTTGCCGTTCCGAGCCCGACACACGGCGAGTTCTACGCCGGCACGTTTGTGCGGTCGCACCGGCGGCAGAAGGTGCGGCTCGCCTTCGACTGCGACGAAGCGGCGGCCATCTACTTCAACAACCGCCAAGTCGTCCGCCAGGGCTACAGCGAGTGGTTCGTCCACTGGCTCCAGGACGAGGAACACGACCACTACACGGGGATCCATCGCGGCCAGGGGCACCGGACCGAGTCGGCCGAGGTGACGCTCGGCACCGGATGGAACTCCATCGGCATCGTCATCTACGACCCGGGCAGGTCGTGGGGGTTTGCGATGCGGCTGGAAGACGCGCGGACCGGCAAGGCCCTGCCGCTGGAGTTCTCGCCCGATCTGAAGGCCGGCGATTGGGTCAACTGGCAGATCGTCATCGACCAACTGTGCCCGTGCGGCAAGGGGTCGCTGCCCGAAGTCCCGGCGCCGAACGGGCGAACGTTTCCCGACCCGGCGTACCAGTTGGCGTGGGAGAAGCGGACCGCCACCCGCCGCGCACCGCCCGGCGCGGCGGCCCTTGCGACCGGCGGCAAGGGACGGGGGCCGCTCAGGCTCCGCGACGGCGAGACCGTCACCTACGACTTCGGCGACGAGGTGGTCGGCCATACCGAACTCGAGGCCGAAGGCACGCCTGGCGCCATCCTCGACGTCGCCTGGGGTGAAGCACTGGGCCACGACGGACGCCTGGAGCCGATTCGCAGCGGGATGCGGCACGTGGACAGGCTCATTCTGCGGGGCGGCCGGCAGACCGTCCGGTTCGTCAACCGACGGGCCCTGCGGTACATCGAACTCGTCGCACGGACGGGCGGCGATCGGCTGAAGGTCCACCGCCTCGGCTTCCACACCACCGGCCGGGGGACCGACCCGCCCGCCGCCTTCGACACCCGCGACCGCCAACTCGCCGACGCCCTCCTGGTGGTCGAGCGGACCGTCCACCGCTGCCTCCAGCGGACCTTCGAGGGCAGCCCCGCCCGCGACGCCGAGCAGAGCGTGCCGGCGGCGTACCTGCTGGCCCAGGCCGAGCGGACCCTCTACGGCCGGATCGACCTCGGCGAGGCCGCCCTACGGGCCTTCGCCGACGACCAGCGAGACGACGGGTTCTTCCGGTCGGTCGTCCCGTCCGGCACCGTCCACACGGTGCCCGACTGGAACCTGCTGTGGATCGTCTGGATGGCCGACCACGTGGCCTGGACGGGTGACCGCCCTCTGGCGAAACGCCTCTATCCGGTGGCCGAGAAATGCCTGGAATGGACGGCGGCCTATCGCGGCTCGTCGGGGCTGCTCGAGAACAAGCCCAGGCGGTCGCCCTGGTGGCTGTTCCTGGACCACTCGCAGATTGACAAGCGCGGCGAGGTGACGGCCTGGCAGGCGCTGTGGCACCGGGCCCTGCGCGCCGCCGCCGACGTGGCCGAGTTCCTCGGCGACGACGAGGCCGCCGCCCACGGGCGGGCCGAGGCCGACGCCGTTGCCGAGACGGCACGCAAGCGGCTGTGGAACAAGGCGCGGGGCCTGTTCGTCGACGGGCGGCTGTACGAGACCGTCTCGGCCGCCTGCACCCCCGCCACCAACTACTACGCCCTGTACGGGGGGTTGCCGACACCACACCAGGCCGAGCAAATCCTGGCGAACCTCTGGAAGAGCGACCAGGCCGAATCGGCCGCGTGGGGACCGTGCGAGAACCCCTACGTCAAGACCTTCGCCCTCGAGACGCTTCTGGAACGCGGTCACGCCGACCGGGCGATCGCCATGATCCGCTCCTACTGGGGTGCCATGGCCAAGCAGGGCCTGCCGACCGTGCCGGAGGTGTTCCCGATGTCGGCCGACGGCCACGCCAAGCCCGCCACGAACGGCTCGACCGACGGGCCCTACGATGGCCGGCCCCCGTGGGTCTACTGCCACGGCTGCGGCGTGGCGCCGGCGGCGCTCGTGGCCAAGTGGATCCTGGGGGTGCGGCCGGGGGGGCCGGGCTTCAAGCCGCTGCACCTGGCGCCGATGCCGGGCAACCTGCGGCATATCAGCGGCCGCGTCTGGACGCCGGAGGGACCGGTGGAGGTGGCGATCGAGCCCGCGCGCGGCCGCCGGAGGATCCGCGTGCGCCTGCCCGACGGCCTGCCCTACCGGCTGGACCGCCGGCGCCTGGACTCTGGCGACGAGGTCGAGGTCATCGGCGGCAAACCCGTGAAGGCGTAGCCGGCCAGTTATTTTCTTGCCGCACCGCCCGGGGGCGGTAGCATGACACGTCCCGGCCCGGTTCGGGCGATGGTGTTCCGGCAAGGGGTCATTCGAGCGAAACGGAGTCCTGACAGGTAAGGAGATGCGTGATGAAACTCGGAGTGTTCGCGGTGCTTTTCAGCCAGCAATCGCTGGACGGCGCGCTCGACTACATCTGCGACAGCGGCCTGGATGCGATCGAACTGGGCTGCGGCGCCTATCCCGGCGATGCCCACGTGCCGGTCGATGACCTCCTCGCGTCGAAGGTGAAGGCCAGGGAGTTCAAGAAGAAGATCACCGGCCGCGGCCTTGTGATCAGCGCCCTGTCGTGCCACGGGAACCCGATCCATCCCGACCCCGCCCACGCGAAGCGCGACCACGAGTCGCACCGCAAGGCGGTCCGGCTGGCCGAGCGGCTCGGCGTCAAGACGGTCGTCAACTTCTCGGGGTGCCCGGGCGGCGGACCGAAGGACAAGGTGCCCAACTGGATCACCTGCCCCTGGCCGCCCGACTTCGAGGAGGCCGTCAAGTGGCAGTGGGAAGCCAAACTGGTGCCCTACTGGCAGAAGGAAGCCAAGTTCGCCGGTGACCACGGCGTGCGGATCGGGTTCGAGATGCACCCGGGCTTCTGCGTCTTCAACACGCAGACGATGCTGGCGATCCGCAAAGCGTGCGGCCCGACCATCGGCGCCAACTTCGACCCGTCGCACCTGTTCTGGCAGGGGATGGACCCCATCGTCAGCATCAAGGCGCTCGGCAAGGCCATCTTCCACGTCCACGCCAAGGACTGCCGCATCGATCCC
>CAZEBQ010000299.1:0-5319 GCA_964510295.1 uncultured Anaerolineales bacterium
CCATGGATAATGAATCCACATTCGGCTGGGGGCCGGAACAGATCGGCCGGCTTCTGGCTGTCGGGGCGGATGCCGGGGCGTCAGAGGATGAGCGGCCCTCCGGCCGGGTAACCGAGGAACTTTTGCGGGACCGCCTTGCAGGGCCGCTCCCCTTGGACAAGGCCGTTGTGGATTCCCTGCCCGTGATCCTGGGGCGGTTGTGCAGAGAACTCCTGCCCCTGGCCGGGAAGCCGCTCGGCGAAGTGCTTCTGGACCCTGACACAGAATTGAGCGTCCTCGAGACCGTCAAGGATTACGGCAAGGGCCTGCCTTTGGGTCGCAAGAAAGGCCCGGAGCACGCCATCGCCATCGCGATTTACTATGCGGCCATTGCGAGCGCGCTCCTGTACCACGATCGCAAGATCACCGAGCATTCCTACGAGAACCTGGAGAAGTCGTTTGCCATGCTGATCGACAGACGATGGCTACCGCCGGATCTTTCGAGGCATCTCGCCAAGGCACAGAAGGTGTGTAAGCGCAAGATGAAGTGAAGCGACTTTTCGACTGACTCGCGCAGCCCAGAGCCTCTGTCTTCCTTACTTCGTTTTCTTGTCTGCGCTACGCGGACAAGAGACGGGCTATTCCGGCTTGGGCACGTGCCCAGTTTCTCCCTTGGATTCAACGGCCACGCCTGGCCCGCAGGCCCATCGGCTCGGCGGGCTTTCGTTTCGTTCGGGGATGAACGGTTTTTTCTTGCACGCGGCCCATCTATCCGTCAGTCTAGCGAAGGGCTCAATCGGAGAGAAAAAGATGGCAAAGAAGAGAGGCCGTGTCACGAAGGACGATTTACGTGAGTGGGCGCGAGGGTTCAGCTTGTTGTCGGATGCCACACGCCTGGGCATTCTGAAGAATCTCGCGAAAGGCCCGAAGAACGTCACGGCGTTGTGCAAGGCCCTCGGCTCGAAACAGCCCGCGGTCAGCCACCACCTCGGGCTGCTCCGGATGGGCCGGCTTGTCATCAACACCCGGCAGGGCAAGTCCGTCGTCTACACGACTGACAAAGCCAATCTGAAAGCGTTGGCAGCAGCCCTCTCAAAGTTGATGCCGAAGTAGAACACGGGTGGGGCTACCGTTCGGCGAGCCGCTTGATCGCCTCGCTCCCGGTCAATAAATCCACGCTCGGATGAGGTCGGAGCTTCCGGGCGAGCATGCTCCGCACGTCGGCAGACGTGGCCACGACGACCACTGCGTCCATCCCGGCATCCAAGCACTTCCGAACATTGGCCGCGGCATCGGATTTGCCTGTCTCGATCTCGAAAGCGATCCGCCGTCCATCCTTCGAGGCCACAAGGTCGACCGTCTTGCCCCCGCCGACCGGAACCTCCTCAGCAACCTTGTAGCCGTCGGCGCGAAGCTGCTCGGCCATGCGGTTGACCCAGTATCTGTGCTCTGGACCTCCGTGGCGATCTGATTCGCCCCTGCTCACTCCCAATGCTTTTCTTCCCTTCTCTTTTAATTCCAATATTTTAATTCTTTTGTTCAAAAGAATAAGCCAAGAAGAAGAAAGAAAACCAAAACGAAGAAGAGAAATCTGAAGAATCGTACCCAGACGGCGAGAGAAACCGAGACGAACGTACCGTTCTGTAACCGACGAGGTCGGATGTCGCCAAACGTCCTTCAAAAACTCCCCTTCCTGCGTTGTCAGCTGAATTGCGCACTCCTCCTTCTTATCTTTTCCCTCCTTTTTACCTGCCAACGGAATAGCCGGAATCACCCCCTTCATAGAAGGCCATCTGCGGCGCGGCTGAGGGACCTTTTCTGATCGTCCGGAAAAGCCGCGGCATCCTGCAAGAAAAGCCCCTCCGAGGTCCTCTTATAAGGTGGGGACACAGATGGCCTTACGGCGTTGGGCAACGGAAACATCGCAACGGCGCACGGGGGCAGATGCCATGATTGAAACGTTTCCGCAAAACGGTGTTCCTTCCGACCTGCCGCGCTCTGGGACCCGTCATCGTGGCGGGACGAGGACCGGCGACCGGCTCCAGCTTTCTCGGCGCGTTGACTGGCCGTTGCAGGTGATTCCCTTCCGGGCGCGCGTGGCAACGCCCCGGACGCTTACCGTTCTGGAGAACATCCTGTTGCACATCTAGGCGTCCGGGAGACGGCGCATGGCGAACACGGTGACATCATCTTGTTGAGGCAGAGGCTGACGAAAGTCCGCCGCCGTTTCGGCGACCGAGGCCACGATTTGATCGCTCGGGGCCGGTCCGGCCGCGGCTAAGATCTCGCGCAATCGCTCTGTGCCGAACATGCCACTATCGCGGTCACCGGCCTCAGTGATCCCGTCCGTCACGACGACGAGTGCCTCGCCGGCGGCGAGCGGGATCGTGTCGGTCTCGAAAACGCTTTCGGTGATGCCAAGCGGCGGGTGCCTGGGTTCACCCAATTTCGACACCGTCCCGTCCGGGCTAACGACGAAGGGCAGGATATGCCCGGCGTTGACGTACTCCAGTTGGCCACTGGCCGGGTCGAAAAGACCCAGGACCAGCGTCACGAACACGTTGCCGGGGGTATGCCGGCACAGATACCGGGTGATGTGCTGGAGTATCTGGCCTGGTTGCGTGCAGAATGACATTGTGTTGCGAAGGGCAGCGTGCAGATTGGCCATGACCATGGCGGCACCCAGTCCGTGGCCCGACACGTCACCAACGGCAAAGGCGAGGCGCCCGTCCTCCAGGCGCCACATGTCGCAGTAGTCGCCGCCCACCCACATGGCAGGCTCGTAGCGGAAGGCAACGTCCACGCCCGGGATACCTTCGACCCGACTCGGCATCAGCCGGACTTGGATCTGGCGTGCGAGTTCAATCTGTTGATCCAGGACCCGTCGTTCCGCATTGGCCTCTGCCAGGAGCAGGCTCTTGCGCGCAAAGTTGACCTGCCGCGCTGCGGCCTGGATGAAGTCCAGGAAATCCGCACCGGCCTCGTCTGACGGCACATCGACGTAGAGCACGTCGTCCACCTGGGCGCTGTCTGTCAAGGGGGCACAGGCGACTGTTCGAGGCCGGCTCTTGTCAATGAGCGTCAGTTCCATGTCACCCTCGGACAGCCTCACGTTGCCGGCCATCACGGCGCCGTTCTCTGTGCGAACCGCCTCCAGCACCCGACGCGAAAGCCGCAGCCCCCCTGACGCCACTGGTCGTGGACGACGTCTGGGGGGCCGTTGCCGGTGCCTCGCTACTGGTAGTGGCCGCAGGCGTCGTGTTGATCCTCATCCTGGCGCCAACCACAACCAAGATCCCGGCCTCTTTCTTCTGCTGCGGCAGTCGGTCTTCAGCCGCTTGGCCGGGTACGAAGATACCAACGACGCCGATCGGACGAGTGTCGATCCGACGATCCGCCACGTCGTGGGCGGGCGCGCCAAGACCAAGCAGGCCGCGTCTATCAGCCAAATGGGACTGTTCGAGACCGAGGTGCTCACGCAACCGGAGAATCTCCCCGCCGTGATGGACCTGTGCGGCCGATGGATCGACACCGTTCACCACCGCAAGCCCATCCCCGAGATCATCCTCCACATGGACAGCTCGGTCAGCGAGACCTACGGGCAGCAGGAGGGCTCGGCCTACAACGGACACTTCGGCTGCACGTGCTACCATCCGCTGTTCTGCTTCAATCAGTTTGGTGATCTGGAACGGGCGCTTCTGCGTTACGGCAACGTGGCCAGCGCCGACAACTGGCCTTCGGTTCCGGGGCCCATCGTCGGGCGTTACCGGGACCTGGACAGCCGCCGGTTCTTCCGTGGCGATGCCGCGTTCGCCCGCCCGGAACTGTACGAGTACCTGGAAGGAGAACGCTACCTGTACGCGATCCGCCTTCCGGCCAACGCCGTGTTGTATCGCGAGGTAGAACCGCTGCTGACGCGGCCCGTGGGCCGTCCGTCGAACAAGCCGGTAGTCTGGTATCACGACTTCCGCTACCAGGCCGGCAGTTGGGACAAGCCCCGTCGAGTGGTCGCGAAGATCAAGCACCACAAGGGCGAACTGTTCCCCCGGGTCGGCTTCATCGTGACGAACCTGCGCCGGAAGCCCTGGCAGGTGGTGAAGTTTTACAACGGGCGCGGCACGGCCGAGCAGTGGATCAAGGAGGGCAAGAACGCGGTGAAGTGGACCACCTGTCCTGCCATGACTTCGTGGACAACCAGATCCGCCTCCAACTGTTCGCCCTGGCGTACAACCTGGGCAACTTCCTGCGTCGGCTGGCGTTGCCTCGCTCCGTGAAGCACTGGTCGCTGACGACGCTGCGGGAGAAGGTCATCAAGATTGGAGCGAAGGTCGTCACGCACGCGCGGTACGTAATCTTCCAGATGGCAGAAGTGGCCGTGCCCAAGCGACTGTTCCGGGCGATTCTGGAGCGGATTCGACGGCTGCGCCTGCCGGAGACGGTGCCGCGATGACCCCAACGACGGACGAAACAGCCGGAGGACGCTGAGGCGACGGGGACGGTCTGTGCGGATTGGCAACGGACGCCTCTGCAGGGGTCGGCTTGGGCGACGTCATGGCCCGGAAACGGCCCGATGGTCCCGTCATCCAGCGGGAAAGGCGGAACCGGATGTTGCAGTCGCGGTTAGAATCTTCAGAAAGGCCGACGGTGATCGTCGGCGAGAGGTTATCCAGGAAATCCCGGATAAAGTGACAAAAGGAAAGGACACGAAGCAATGAGAGCCAAGACGATGACAGGTATCTGTGGGGCGCTGATCGCCATGGCGATCGGGGCATCGAGCGTATGGGCGGCCAAGCAAAAGGCGGTGCAGGAAATGGAATTGAACGCTGCCGGGCAGAAGCTGCTCGCGCGCTACTCGGATCAACTCAAGGCCCTGCAGGCTGAGATTGAGAAGGCGTTGCCGAAGGTTGACGAGCAGCAGAAGGCCGCCTTCCTGAAAGCGTATCAGGACGAGGCGGCGGCGACGGCGGCCGAACTGAAGGCGAAGCAGGCTCAAGTCAAGAATAAGGACAAGGAGGCGGCGGCAAAGGCTTACCGTGCCGCCAAGGAGGCCCTCGCGCTGGCGGCGACGAATGCGCTGGCGCCGGCCAAGGCCATGCTGACGGACTTGGAGAAGTTTCTGGCGAGCGACAAACTGGACGCGCCACTGGTGAAATACGTCGTCCTGGCCGAGGCCACGCCGCGCGGCCTGGCGGAGGTCGCCCAGCAGGGGAAAGAGCAGGAGGCGCTGCTCGAGAAGCTGCTGGCGGATACTGATCTGATGAAGCAGATGGTCATTGCGGACGGAGCCAAGGGTGGCAAGTATGGCCAGGCAATGAAGATCTACACCGACATCCAGAAGGC
>CAZEBQ010000300.1:0-5314 GCA_964510295.1 uncultured Anaerolineales bacterium
CTGGCGCCGCGCGGCCGGCCGGTGGTCGTCGGCTCGCTCATGCTCTGGAAGAGGGCGCTCGGTAGAGGCGCCGTTGGCAAACCCTCGGCCCGCGTCCGCCTCAAAGACCCGCTCCTCTGGCTCGACGCCCTCCTGGTCCTGGTGATTGTGCTGGCGTGCGCGCAGCCCGCCCTCCGAACACGGAAGCCCATGGAACCCGTCGCCACGATCGTCATCGACCGGACCGCGAGCATGGGCGCGGGCGCCGACGAACCGTTCGGCATGCGGTGGCGGCAGACGCAGGCCATGCTGGCGGCGGTGCTGACGGCGGTCGATGAGGCGCCGATCCGCATCGTCTCGGTCCCCGGCCCCGCCGGCACGACGGTCGCGGAGTTGACGACCATCCGCGAGGTCCGCGATCGCTATGGCCCCGAGATGGGGTTCTTCCTGGTCGCCGCCGACGTCTGGCCCGTCGCGCTGGCCGAGGCCGCTGGCCGGCGCGGCCGGCCCGTTGTCGTGGCGACCGACGTCGCGCCGAGCGAGGCGGTTCCCGAGAACGTGTACGTACTGGCGCCGGGCGCGGTCTCGGCCAACGCCGGCCTCGTGCGTGTTGCGACGCGGATTGAGGACGATGGGTGGTGGGTTCTCGCATCCGCCAAGGCTGCCCCCGACGCGCCGGGTACCTGCAACCTCGTCGCGTCGACGGCTGGGAAGGTCTATCGCACCGAGGAGGCATTTCTCTCGCCCGGCCAGGAGGCCGAGATTGTCCTGCCGCTGACTGGTCCACCGCCGCAGAGGCTTCGCGTTGACCTCAAGGGACCCGGCGATTCGTTTCTGCCGGACGACGCGGCGTTCCTGGTCCTCGAACCGGCTGCAGACCTGCGTGTGCTGCTCGTCGGCCAGGCCGACCCCGCCCTCCGCCGCGCGCTGGCCGCAAGGACCGACACCGTCGTGCTGCAAGCGTCCGGCGACGTGCCCGCGTCAGCCGCCGAGGCCGACCTCGTGATTGCGTCCGGGTCGCCGCTGCCGCCCGCGTGGAAAGGTCCCGCCGCCGTCATCGCGCCGCTGGAGGCCGTCGGCCCGGTCCGTCCTGCCGGAGGGCAGGGGGCCCCCGAATGGCGCGCGGTCGAGAGTCATCCCCTGGCCGAGGCGTTTTACCTGGACCCGCCGCGCCTCTCTGCGGTCGGGCGCTATGCGGTGGACGCTTCCGCGCAGCGGCTCCTCGGCGCAGAAGACACGCCCCTGATGGTCACGTGGGAAGCGGGCGGCGCCCGGCGGCTGGCCGTCCTCTTTGACTTCGATGAGGCGACGACCGATTGGCCGCACCGCGCTGGCTTTCCGGTTTTCTGGTCGCGGGCACTCGACTGGCTTGTGCCGAAGGATCGCCGCCCGGCCGCCCACCGGACGCATGCGCCGCTCGGGCGGCTGCCGCGCTCGGGCGCCCTGGCGCCGAACCTGGCGGGATTCCACGCGCGAGGCGACGAGGTTTTCGGCGTCAGTTTCATCGGCACCGACGAGGGGTTCGAGGCGGGTCCCGGCCGCGACGATTCGGCTGCCGCCATCCAGGCCCTGAGCGCATCCATCAAAGCCCGCCGCCGCGCCACGCTCGTCCCCGTCTGGCCGTACCTGGCCGCCGCCGCCCTGATCGTCGTGCTGCTGCGGACATGGGTGGCGCGATGAGCGGCGCCCCGGAGCGCTGCTGTTGCGGCTCTGGCCGTTTTCGGGTAGTGTATACTGGCCGGGCTTGTGGCAAGCGCATGAAAACGTGGGAGCGGCCGATCGGAGGCTGAACCCGCAGGGACGTGGGCGTTATGCGGAGACCAGATAATGAGTAGTTGTACCGACAGAGGAGAGTGACCCATGACCGACCTTACGATGCAGGTATCTGATGCGCTTGATGCTCTTTGCCGGGAGCCGGACGAGCGCGAGTGGGGCCCCAAAGGGTGGACTCGGCGTGTCAAGTCGGCCGTCATCAATCTCGCGAAGGACGCGGGGCATCGGACGTATGCCTCGGGCGTGCCCGGAGCCGACGGCGCGGAGTGGTCTACGACCTGACTTGGTTGAACTACTTGCCCAAGGAGCGACGTCTGATCCGAACTGTCTTGGTGCTCGAGTCGGAGTGGAAGTGGGAGCAGAAGGAGATCGATTGGGACTTCCACAAGCTCCTTGTGGCAAAGGCGGATCTTCGGGTGATGGTGTTCCAGGTCCCGAACCTTGCTGCTTGGCAGAAAGCCGTGGAACGACTCAATTCACTGGTTTGCGCCTGCGAGCAGTCGCTACCCGGGGATCATTACCTCTTGGCTGGCTGGATTGCGGATGTGCGTCGGTTCAAGCACTGCGACTATGTATACGATCCGGGATAACATGCCGCGGCACCTGTCGGCCTCGCACTACGCGCTCGGCCGCAGGTGAGCGCCAGGACGTTAACTGAGATCTCTGGGTTCTGCTGATTTAAGGAGAAGCCATGAAAACGGTTCGACAGATTGGCTCGCTGGCCTTCGTGCTGGGGCTGTTCACGGCAGTATTCGCCGGCATACCGTGGTACGTGATGGTTGCCGATGATCCGGTCGTGCCCTGGTGGCTCAGGATAGCCGTTTTCTGCCTTCTGGGTGGTATCCTTGTGGTCCTGCTGACAGTGGCGCTCGATCAAAGCAGGAACAAGCCGCGAGGAGAGGGGCTGCCGCCTGCTGAGTCGGATCGCACGGTTCTGCTGTTGAATTCCACAACACTGCCCGGCCGCCAGATCACGGAGATTCTCGGTCTCGTCCAGGGCCATACGGTATTTGCCATCTGGCTTGGCAAAGATCTATCCGCCCTGGTCCGGTTGATTCTTGGCGGCGAATTGACCGAGTACACAGAGATGATGGGGCGGGATCGGGCGGCGGCCCCCGGGAGGATGATCGACCAGGCCGCAGAGATGGGCGCGGACGCAGTAATCAATGCTCGCTATATGACTACGAGTGCTGTCGGCAGTGCGGCCGAACTGTTGGCTTACGGCACGGCCGTCAAACTCAGCGAATAGAGCGCCTTGCGGGAGGGGAGGCGGGGTTTCCGGACCTCGTGGAAGGGCGACTCCGGCAGTCCCCGGAATTCGAGACAATGAAGAAGCAATATGCTAAAGCTCTGTTAGTGCTCGGCGTGTTCGTGGCCGTAGCCCTGCTGTATATTCCGTTTCGTCTGTTTGCGCAGCGATTTAACATCACCTTCCCCGTATTTGTCGATCAAGCCACGGGTGAGTTCTATCATTCCGACAATTTCTATCATTGGTTCTCGGTTTTAGTTTGGCCCGCGTATGCCCTGTTGTCTGGGTTTTGTTCCCCGTTTGTTGCTAAGTTCCTCCGCATTCGGTGGTGGCTCCTCATTCCCTTGTTCATCATCGCATTCATGGTGTGGGACCAAATCACCGTGTTGGATGATTGGTTCAACATTCCCGGAGGCGGGCTGTTGGGCTTCCGTTCATATCCCACCAATCGTCCAGGGATGAGTACGCCCCACCTTTCCGTCATTCTCTGCCCGACCACTTTTCTTGTTGGAGCTGTGGTCGGTACGATTGCTGGACACGTTACTGGAAAAACGTCCACAAAGAAGGGAGAGCAAGACGCTGAAGGCGGTGCCGTAAACCGGAGTTCGGGGGGACATGATGCGTGATTGGCCTTGACCGGGGCGTGCGGTCGGATTAGCCTGTCGGCATGGAACGGTTGGCACGGGGCCTTAGGTGAACTGCGGAAGTTCCCTCGCGTGGGGCAGACTCCGGGCTCAAAGCAAGACGGTCGAGGAATCAGGCAACGCCTTTGCCGGGCCCTGTCTCGACCGACGAACGGGCCTCGACGGCTACGAAAGGTGACAGAATGCTGGACAAGCAAACCATGGATCGGCGGCGGTTTCTGAGGCGGGCGGCGGGGGTCGCCGTCGGCGCGATGGCGGGGCCGTACGTCGTCACGTCGTCGGCACTGGGCGCCGACGGCGCCGTCTCGCCGAGCGAACGGATTGTGATGGGCTTCATCGGCACGGGCGGCAGGGGGTCGGCCCTGCTGAGGAACTTCCTCGGCCTGAAGGATTCCCACGTCGTGGCCGTCTGCGACGTCAAACGGCCCCAGCGCGAGGGCGCCCAGCGCACCGTCGATGGACGCTACGGCGACAAGGGATGCTCGACGTACCTCGACTTCCGCGAACTCCTCGGCCGCAGCGACATCGACGCCGTCACGGTCGCCTCCACCGACCACTGGCACGTGCTGCTCGCACTGATGGCCGTGAAGGCGGGCAAGGACGTCTACTGCGAGAAGCCGCTGGGGGTGAGCGTTGAGGAGGGCAAGGCCCTCCGCGACGCCGTCCAGCGGTACGGCCGCGTGTTTCAGTTCGGCACGCAGGAACGGTCGAGTTGGAGCACCCGCTTCGGCTGCGAGATGGTCCTGAGCGGCCGCGTCGGCAAGATTCACACCGTCACGGTGGCGTCGCGGTTCAGCCGGGCCTCCGGCAACTATCCGCCCATGCCGGTGCCCGACTGGCTGGACTACGACATGTGGCTGGGACCGGCCCCTTGGGAACCGTACACCGAGAACCGCGTCAGGAACAACCACTGGTTCCACATCAGCGATTACGCCCTCGGCTTCATCGCGGGGTGCGGCATTCACACGGTGGACATGGCCCAGTGGGGCAACGGAACCAGCCTGACCGGGCCGGTGGAGGTCGAAGGCACGGGCGAGTTCCCGACCGACGGCCTCTGCGACTGTGCCCTTGGCTGGAACGTGACGTTCAAGTTCGCCGGCGGCGTCACCATGAAATTCACCGATGGCAAGCGGAACCCGCTGGGCGTCAAGTTCGAGGGCACCGACGGATGGGTCTTCGTCAAGGAACGGCACCTGGGCGGCACGTTCGACACCGAGCCCAAGGCGCTGCTGAAGAAGCCCATCGGCCCCGGCGAGGTCCATCTGCCCGTCAGCAACCATCACCAGGGCAACTTCCTGGAGTGCGTCAAGAGCCGCAAGCCCACCGTCGCCCCCGTCGAGGTGGCCGTCCGCTCCGACGCCCTCTGCCAGTTGAGCGACATCGCCATGCGCCTGGGCCGGAAACTGAAATGGGACCCCGACAAAGAGGAGTTCCCCGGCGACGCCGAGGCCAACCGCATGCTCTCACGTCCGATGCGCAGCCCGTGGCACCTGTGACGGAAAGGGCGCTTGCTGGACGTCGAACGCCACGGGGATGCTGATCCGACAGCCGGGTGCCATGCTTTCGCTTGCGAAAGCATGCGCCGGCGGCGCTTCGGAGAGCACGCTCTTGCGAGCAAGAGTACGTGTTTAGCGTTGTCATTCTGAGGCCCGCTTGCGGGCCGAAGAAT
>CAZEBQ010000301.1:0-5309 GCA_964510295.1 uncultured Anaerolineales bacterium
CATGGGGCTCCGGCGGCTCGAGGAAGGCGGCCACGAGTGGTCGAAGGTCTCGTTTGGTCGGTTCAAACTCTGTACAGTCGCCCCGACCAAAACGCGAAGGGGGCCGTTTGGCAAGATGTCGCAGAACGGGTACGTCTCGGGACGATCGAAGGTCCTCTTCTGATGATCGCGCATGGAGTCCGCAGCGCCCTGTCACACATGGCAGGGGCGTCATGGCCGAGGGTTCCACTTGCCGGGATGCAGCCGCCGGCTGCCCGTTCGCGCCTTCCCGCACGGCGAATCAGATCTTCTCAATCAGCACGATCTTGTAGATGCAAATCTTCGGCACCGTGAGACCGGCGGCGCCGGCGGCGACGGCGCAGGACACGGTGACCGGCGCCGCGTCGGGATCGAAGCACGTGGCCTTGGCAGCGGCCCAACCGTCGGGAAGCGGCACGCGGACCGGTGTTGGTTCGACCTCAAGCACCTTCCTGGCCTTGTCCAACAGGCAGACGTTGTAGTTGACGACGTGCAGCGCCAGGCGCTCGTCCTTCCGGTAGAGAGCGAATCGCAGGTTTCCGGCGCGGCCGTCGGCCCGGGCCACGGGGGGCGTCGGGGCAAGGCGACGTTGCGGCAGGGTGCTGCGCTTGGAATCGAGCGGCCCGCCCCGCCGCATCTTCGACCAGTTCCAGACGTGGACCCCGTCGGCGCCGAGGAGCCCCGAAGCCGCCCTGCCGTTGATGGTGACTTCCTCATCGCCGAGAGCGATCCTGCCGCCCGTTTTCAGGTAACCGCGAAGTGCGGCAACCTGGGTGTCGTCCATCTCGTACGCGGGCGACGGCAGGTAGAGGACGCGGAAGCGGGCCAGGTCGCCGGCCCGTTCGGGCAGGGCCGCGTCGATCAGCGCGACCGTCAGGCGATGCGTAGCCGCAAGGTGCTCGTGGATCGTCGGCTCGGGCAACGGATGCTGAGTGTTCAGCGGGTTCCGTCCCCAAGAGGCATAGAGGACGGCGGCGGTGGCGGTCGGCTGCCAGCCATCAAAGAGGTCGCCGTGCTTCTTGAAGAAGGCGCGGTAGGTCGCCTGCGGCGTCCCGCGTGCGGAGAACCCGCCGCCTCCGCTGAAGGCGGCCATTTCCGCGAGCGCCAGTTGCTGGACGTTGTCGTTGCGGCGGGCGTCGTAGCCCAGGTAAATCGAGCGGGCGGGCATATGCTGCGAGAAGAGGAGTTCCGCCAGATGGGTGCGGCAGATACGCCCCCGCGACAGCGGCACGACGTGCAACCGCCGGTTCGCCACGTCGAGGTGGCTCTCGTCGGTGTAACGGAAACCGAAGTGGACGGCGTACCGGCCGGGTTCGCGCGGCGTCCAGGTTCCCTTGAGCGTCACGGGCGGCCGGACCGGCTTGCGGGACGAGCCTGACCCGCCGACGGCGCCGGGCGGTTCCAGGTCCACCCGCACCCGCTTCGCGTCGCCAGACACAAGGAGCAGGTGGAAGTCCTCGGCCGCATCGCCGTCCTGGAGGCTGGCGCCGACGCTTGCGACTTTGACGCCGAAGCGGGCGGGCTTGCCCACCGAGATCGTCGCCGGCAGCGAGAGGTCGGCCTCCATCTCCACGAACGTGTTGGGGTTGCGGCGTTCGTAGCGGTGGGTGGTCCGCTTCGGCTCGGCCGGCTCGCGCGAGACGGTTATGGTAATGGCGTCGGTTTCGGGCGGCTCATCCGCGGCCTGGATGCCCGGCGAGAAGGTGCTCTCGAACATCAGGCGGTCGCACTTGCCGCCCACCTGGAGACACTCGTTGATCCGCCCGCTGTTCGGGAAGATCGTGAAGCCCGGCCGCACCCTTCGGCCGACCTCGCGGAGCATTCCCAGGTGGTCCCGGGTGCGCAAGAGGCGCCAGCGGCGAACGAGTTCGGCGGGCACGTCGCGCGCATCGAGGGCCAAACGCTCCAGCGCGAGTCCTTCCGTCAGGCGGCGGACCCACGCCAAGTCGCGGTTCTCATCGAGAAACCGGCGAAAACCGGCCTTGCAGTAGCGGCAGTAGCAAGCGTCGGGATGGGCGTTGTCCACAAAGCACCCGTCGTAGCCCACCTCGGCGACCATCCGGACGAGCCGGCGGTGCCATTCGGCCCAGTCCGGATGGTTGATGCACGCGCGGTACCGATGGAGCGGGGCGTAGTAGGCGGGCGAGTAGCCGCCGCACGAACCGCCGACGAACTTGCCGTCGATGTCCACCACCAGCCAGTCGAAAGGGTCGCGCGGCGGGGGCGGCCCGGCCCACGTCGCATAGGCGTTCCAGTTATCGTAGAACTTCCAGAAGCCGAGGCGTCTCTCGTGGTCCCCGGCGACGGTATGGTACGAGATGTACGGCGCAATCTCGCGGATGCCGATGGCGTGACCGCGGCGAAGCGTCTTGCGGATCGTCTCGATGCGCGTCGCGAGCGCTTCGGGCGTCAGCAGCGCGATGTTCTCCCACGAGAGCGTGTGGCCGGGGCCGCCGGTGTACTGGTTCTCACCCTGGTAGAGGCGTGTCGGCCCCCAGTGGTGCGAGATGGGCACGGCCTTTCCGACGTGCAGCAGATCGGGCGGCGCGGCCTTGAACTGGTTGATGTAGTCGGGCTTCGTGAAGTAATCGCCCGAGTAGTTGATGTGGTAGACGATGGGCGGCGTTGTCCTCGGCAGCACGGGCGCGCGCGCTCCGCCCCGGGCGGCCGCCCCTGCCGCACCGGCACGTCCGGCCAGGGCCCCCACCAGGAAGGCCGAAAGACACAGGCATCGAAGTAGCAACAGCACTCAAAATTTCCTGGGATCGTGGGCCAGTCTGGGCGTCCAGGGCACGGCCTTCAGAGAATCCCAGACATTCACCTCGGTCAACTGGAAACCAGAACCAGGCCGGGCCTGAATCAAGAACTTGACGTAGCGAGCCCGGACGGGCTTCTCAAAGGGCACGAAGACGTAATTCGCCTTCAGCCCGAAGTCCGGGAACCGCCCCGATTCGGGGGCATCGTGGCGGGGGTGCAGCGGCCAGTTGGCCGGCCAGCCGTTGTGCGCGTAGCGGGCACTCTTGTAGTGGTCGCGGCCCCGGTTGGTGAACGTGCGGCCGTCGGCGGAAGTCCGGATTTCGACCGAGTTGGGGAACCGCACACCGCCCCACATGATGTAACCATCCACCCGCCCGCCTCCCACGTTGCGGACCTCCCCCAGATCCACCGTGACCTCCAGCGTGTCCACTCCCCGGGGCCAGTGGGCCAGGCCCGTGTCCGTGGTGCCCGAGGACTGTGGCTCCTTGATGTAGCCGTCGGTCAGTTCCTGCTCGTCGCCTTCGACGCGGAAGGCCCCCTTCCGTGGAGACACGGACACCGTGTACGGCTTGTTCAGTGAGAGCAATCTCCCCCAAGTATAGCGAACCGGCGGAATGGCGTCGCGGCTGCCCACGTCTTTGCCGTCCGAGTAGCCCAAGGTCACCGGCTCCGGTGAAGAGCCTTCGAGGTTGATCCTTACCCAGTTGACGTGGGGACGGACGTGACCGCCGACATGGATCCGGTAGCGATGGGGAAGCCTGCTGATCCGCTCGGTGTGGCTCCGGACGGTCCCGCCCGACTCGTCTTCGGGCAGGGGCTCATAGTACTCGGTCCAGTTGTAGGTGACCTCGATGGGACGGAAGGTCGTATCGGGGGCCTGGTAGTCCAACTCCATCCGCAAGAGACTGGCTCCCGTGCGGTGGTACTTGCTCGTGTGGCGGGTGCGGAAGACGTACCGGAACTGGACGCTGGTAACATCCGCCTGGCTGACCGGAACCTCGAGGTACTTGTTCTGATTTCGCCGCTGGTGGTAGTTGTCGCGGGTGTGTTCGAAGTCGAAGGCGCCGGCAGTCTGCCAGGGATTCCATTGCCCGCCGGGGCCGCGCAGCCGGTACTCGTAGCGCACGTAGTTCGACTCCGCCCGGCCGCTGAGCCAGATGCTGCCTCCCATGCGGAATCTGAGGACGGGGCGCGGGGCGTCCAGTTGGAACGTGACATGGGCCTCGTCGGTGGTGCTGTCGGCAAAGACGACCGGGAGCGTGCCCTGGCGCTGGCTGCTGCCGATATTGGCCGAATCGACGGCGTACCGCCGGTAGAGGTCGTTCTTCAGCAGCGGCCTTACTGAGAGGGTCTCGTACTGCATCCGGGGATCGTAGTCGACGGTGATGCAGTTCGTGCCCAGGTCAAGTCTGGGAAGTGCCTGGCGGTTGCACTGGGTGACGGTGGTAACGGTGATGGCCTTCAGAGCGGCGTCGCTGGGGCTTTGGGACGCCTTCATTCGCACCCGCACCAGGTAGTTGAGCACGACTCGAAGGTCGCCGGCCTGGTGGGTGCCGCACAGGGCATCGCTGATGTTCTGCTTGACGTGAAGTTCGCCGGTCCCGCGTGCCTCCCATACCGGGAACCAGGAGTGGCCGGCGTCGCAGGAAGCCTCGATGTCGACCGCGTCTTTTTCGCTCCGCCGATAGAGGTGGGCCTCGACGATTGCCCCTGTCGTGATGTTGGCCGACTGCACCTTGAAGACAACCTCGGCTTCCTCTCCTGCCCGAGCCGGGTGCACAGGCAACTGGGAACTCCGGGCGGTGTTGCGGGCGGACTCAAAGGCAGCGTCGCGTTTGAGGTCGGGAGTGAAAATCCAGCGGCCGTTCGAGCGGCCCCGGTCCTTCAGGTAACTGTTCGGATCCTTGCCCTGACCGTTCGGGTAGTAGTAGTCGGAGGTCGTCCCCAGGGGCTGCCAGTACCGCGTGTAACTTTCACCGGACCGCAGGCCCAGGCGGTAGCGGTAGATGGAGTGGCATCCCTGGGTGTTCCACTCGTTCCAGTGGCGTTTGACCCACGCTTCATCGAGCGTTTGGGCAAAATAGGCCCGGCCGGCGGCGTCCCTGGGAAGCCATGAACCGGTCAGCCAGCCGCGGATCCGCGTGGTGTCGTCCCCGATCAGTTCGGCCTGTCCGGCCTTGCCGGGCGCGTAGCCGTCGCGGTCCCGGGTAATGGCCTGCGGCGTGTGGTAACAGAGCCAGTGGTATCTGCCCTCGGGTCCTTTCGCGCACGGCCCGGCCGCCTCATCCATCTCCGTAATGCCCAGGATGGTCCGGCCGTCGCACTTGACGGGAAAGAACTTGTAGGTGTTGTCCAGGTAGTGTCGGCCGCCGTCGTATTCGAGTTCGGGCACGGTGTGGTCGCCGACTTCGTAGTGCCGGCCGACCCATCCCAAGCCGCCTTCGCCCACGGCCGCGTACAGGGCGGTCCAATACGCGCAGTTGGCGTTCATGAAGTTGTTGAAGTGGAGGATCGGCTCGACCGGTATCCAGTCG
>CAZEBQ010000302.1:0-5291 GCA_964510295.1 uncultured Anaerolineales bacterium
CCGGCCGCACGCCCTTCGACTTTGCGCTGGCCAAGCGGATGGGCAGTCGGTACCCTTCCTGCGGAAATCGACGTGGGTGCAGAGTGCCCACCCTGCTGAGAAGCGGGTTATGAAACGAACCGTCGTGTTCATCGTCGTGGCGGCCGGGCTGATGTTGGGCGGTGTGGCCGTCTGGGTGGGGGCTCAGGCGGTGACCGAGAGCGAGAAGGTCCGCTACGACCGCGAGTCGCGGTATTACCGCGTGCGGGTGGTCGATTACCTGGACGAAGGTCGGCGGTGCCTGCATTTCTCGAGGTCGCGCGGCATCCAGTCGAGCATGATCCTGGCCGACCCGACCCAACTCGACCTGCGGTATTCGCGGACGATGATGGCGGCGCTGGCGCTGCATCCGGCGCCGAAAGACGTGCTGCTGGTGGGTTTGGGCGGGGCGTCGATCCCCCGGTTTATGAACAGGCACTGGCCCGAGATCCGCCTCGACGTGGTCGAGATCGACGCCGACGTCGTCACGGTCTGCCGGCACTGGTTCGAGTTGAAGGGCGCGCCCGGCCTGCGAGTCATCGTCATGGACGGGCGAATGTACCTCAAGCGCAGCCGCAAGGCATACGACGTCATCCTGCTGGACGCCTACGCGACCGACCGGATACCGTTTCACATGACGACGCTGGAGTTCGTGCAACTGGCGCGGTCACGCCTGAAGGCGGGCGGTATCCTGGTGTCGAACCTGTGGGAGCCCACCGCCAACCGGTTCTACCGCGCCGAACTGAAGACGTTCCAGACGGCGTTCCCGCAGACGTACCGGTTCGAGGCGGGCACCTCCGGCAACATCGTCGTCTTCTCCGCGCTCGATCCGAACCCGACGACGAAGGCGGCGTGGGTCGCGCGGGCCAAGGCGCTGGCCGGCGACCGCGACCTCAAGTTCGACCTGCCACAGTTGGTCGCCGACGAGTACGAGGTCCTGACGGGCCGGCGCATCAACGCGGAACCGCTCACCGATGACATGGCCCCCGTAGACACCCTGCGGCGCGAACACCCGAAGCATTTTGAAACGGCAGGCACGGGCGGGTAGCCAACAGGCCATAGCAAACGCGGGACGGGCGGCCCGCCGGCGGCAGCGAACACGCGATGGCGGAACAGGGGCGGCGATGCGTTTCGGTTTGCTGATGACGGTCTTCCTGGCGGGCGCCTCGCTGATGAGCCTGGAGATGGCCAGTTTCCGGCTCATCCAGCCCGAGTTCGGCAGCGACATCATCGTCTGGGGGAGCCTGATCAGCGTCTTCCTGGGCGGCCTGGCGGTGGGGGCCGTCTTCGGCGGACGACTGGCCGACCGCGGCCCGAGGCTCTGGCGGCTCGGTGCCATCCTGGTTCTGGCCGGCGGCGTGACGCTGGCACTGCCGCTGTACTCCGACGCCGTCCTCGACTGGATGTTTCCCGGCGAAGGCGCGCCCCTGCCGGCCGAATGGGGCACCGGAGGCGACTCGCACGAACTCGTCGTCTACCAGCCGCCCGACCTCCGGTGGGCCACCCTCGGCGCCGGGACCATCCTGTTCGGCCTGCCGGCCCTGCTGCTGGGCACCGTGACGCCGTACACGGCGCGGCTGTTCATCCACGCCCTGGGCAAGGTGGGGACCGGCGTCGGGCACCTGTACGGCGCCTCGACCGTCGGGTCGATCCTCGGGACCCTCGGCACGGCGTTCTACCTGGTCGCCTGGATGGGCACGCGGTGGCTGCTCGCCTCGAACGGCCTGCTGCTGGTGGGGCTGGGGCTGGTGCTGGCTGTGGCCGACGTGCTGGGCGCGAAGCCGGATCCGGAGCCGGTGTCCTAATCCTACAACGCGATGAGGCTTTTCAGCGCACGAAGTAGCGTAGTAGTACTATGCGGTCTTACGCAACTCTTTTGCCGTGGCGAGAACGGCACCCGCTCGCTTACGCTCGCGGCTAGTTACACTCGCGCGCGACCAGCCACGTGAGAAAACTAGCCGCGCACGTAAGTAAGCGGCGCAAGCCCCTTGGGCTACGAGCCCAATCAGTTGTCGCCACGGCATGCACACGCAAACGTGGGCATGGCACCCGGCCGCGGGCCTGTGCGGCTCACGGGCACCACGGCAGCCGCAGCGCCCACCGCCGCCAGGCAGGGGTGAACACGATCCGGGCCTTGAGAAACTTGCGGGCCACACGTCGCGCGAGACGCCGAAACGGCTTCTCGTAGGCGGCCTGGGGCGACGGGCCGGCTGCTGCGCGTCCGGCGGCGGCGCCGCTCGTGATGGCAAACGAGAGCCCCTCGCCGCTCGACGGGCTTACCAGCCCCGCCGCCTCCCCCGCAAGGAGAACCCGTTTTGAGCCGCCAAACAGATCCCGCCTTGCGTGCGGCCGCGTGAGCCGCCGGGCCGATTCTTCGAGTACGTCACCGGCCAGGCCGAACGTGTCGCGGTACCACGCAAGGATCTGCTGGAATCGCTCCCGCGCCCCGCGCGGCCGGCCGAAGGCGCTGCCTACCAGCACGGCCCCCGGTTTCGGGATGGCCCACGCGTAGAAATCCGTCAGACGGCTCGCGAACAGAACCTCGTGAACGGGCGGCGGGTCATCGGACGCCAGACGGACCTGGATTGCCAGCATCGTTTCGGGCGCGGGGACGTTCGGGAACGCCGCCCGCCTCACCGCAGAGCCGGCGCCGCCTGCGCCGACGAGCAGCCTCGCCCGCACCTCTTCCTCGACCCCTTCCGAGGCCAGACGCACCGTCACGGCCTCGTCCTGCACGTGGAGGCCGACGAACCGCGTGTGTGGGCGGAACTCGGCACGGGCGGCGGCAAGGCCGAGCAGCCAGGCGTCGAACCGCGCGCGGTCCAGGTTCACGTAGTTCCGCCGGTAAACCTGGTCGCGCCGGGAATCGAGATCGTGGACATGGACGGCTTTCGGCTCCGGATGGACGCGCACCCCATCCGGCAGCGCCAGACCCAGCCGCGCGATGGCCCGCTGCGCGTCCGGTGCGAGCAGCCCGCCGCAGCACCGGTCCTGCGCGGGTTGGCCGCGATCGACGAGCAACACCCGCGTGCCTTCGGGCAGGTTCATCGCCGCGGCGCACCCGGCCGCGCCCGCGCCGACGATCAGCACATCGTAGGTGTTGTCGCTCACGCACCACCCCGCAAGCGGCTGAGAGGCTGTTTCATCTCTCCCTCTCCCTTGATGGGAGAGGGATGGGGTGAGGGTGAGACGCCCCGACTGAGCCCGATGATCCCCCTCACCCTACCCTCTCCCGCCAGGGGAGAGGGGATCTGAAACAGCCTCTTACATGAACCCGTGCCCGGAGTCTAGGGCCGGTCCGTCGGCGTGCAAGCAGATTATGCGCGGGCGCCTGGTCAAAACATGGTCACCCTTCGGGCTGACCATGCCACACGCCGAGGGATCACCCGCGCCTCGTTGCGCGGCCGTTACCGACGCGGCGGCGGCCGGCGGTCTAAGAATGAGTAAGAACGCACGCTCGAACGAACCGCAGAAAAGGAGGTGCCGTATGAGAACGCCACATGGAAGATGCCGAAGGATGGCTCCGGCCGTCGCCGCCCTGGCCGTGTCGCTGGTGCTCGTTGCCGGCGCACGTGCCGCTGCGCCCCCGCCGGACGAGCAACAGAACCCCTACCTCTGGAAGCCGCACGTCACCAGCGTCGCGGTCTTCAAGAACGGCCTGGGGTTCTTCGTCAGGGAAGGCGACGCGGGCCTCCGCGACGGCTGGTGCGTCACGCGCGAGGTGCCGCCCGCCGCCTTCGGCACGCTGGCCATCTACTCGCACTCCGAGGACGAGACGGTGGACATCGTCGGCTGCGGGCCCGGCGAGGTCGTCGAGTTCGACGGCGTCGATGCCCCGAAAGACACCGACACCAAACGCCGGCGCCTGACGGCCAGTCTGCACCTGAGGGTCCAACTTACCTACACCCACAAGGGCGGCGAGCGGACGGCCGCAGGACGACTCGTCTCGGTCGAACACGATTTCGCCGCACTCGAAACCCCCACCAACACCTTCGCCGTCCCCGTCGCGGGGGTGAAGCGGCTGCAGGTGCTCGACCTTCCGGTCCGCGTCCACCTGACGGACCGCGACAATCAGCCGCCCAAACGCGCCAAGATCGGCATGGCCTACCTCAGGAAGGGCATCACCTGGATCCCCGAGTACACGCTCAAGATTATCGACGAAGAGACGGCGGAACTCACGCTCCGCGGCACGCTCGTCAATATGGCCGAGGACCTCGTTCACACCGACGTCAACTTCGTCGTCGGCGTGCCGCACTTCGTCCACACCGATTACCTGACGCCCGTGGCGGTGGGTCAGGTCATCCGGACGATCGGGGCGGCGATCGCGCCGGCGGCCGTCTGCACCCAGATCGCCAGCCGCGCCGCCATCACGTCGAACCTCCAGCGGGCGAACCAGTTCGCCGTCGGGGCGAACGTCGTGGACCGGGCCGTGGCGGCCGCAGCCGACGTCAAGGCCGCCGTCGGCAACCTGCCGCAGATGGCCGGGCCCGCGGGCGCCGACTTCACCGTTTATACGAAGAAGAACCTGACGGTCCGCCGCGGCGAGAAGGCCATCGTCACGCTCTTCACGAAACGCATCGCCTACAGCCATCTGTACCGCTGGTCGCCGCCCGAGCGCCTGAGGCATCACCTCGTGCTGAACAACTCGACCGACACCGCCTGGACGACCGGCCCGTGCCTGGCCGTCAGCGGGGCGAGGCCCCTGAGCGAAGACCTGCTGAAGTACACGCCGCGCGGCGGCAAGGTCGAGATCCGCGTCACGGCCGCTGTCAACGTCGCCCACGACCAGAGCGAGAAAGAGACCGACCGCAAACTGCGGGCCTACTCGCCCTCGCACGACTACTGGCTCGACCTCGTGACCATCGCCGGACGCCTCAAGGTACGCAACTACGAGAAGAAGACCGTTGACGTCATCATCGAGCCGAGCATCACCGGCAAGCCGACCGACGCCTCCGACCAGGGCGCTATCTGGCTCGACACCGCCAAACTCAAACTGATCGAGCGGTGCGGCAGAATCCGGTGGCGGGTCACGTTGGAACCCGGCGAAACCAGAGAGGTCACCTACACCTATGAACGCTACGTGCCGTCACGCTGACGCCGGCCGCACACCTTGCACCGACCGTACATGGAGAGCGCGGCGGGTCTCCGGACCCGCCGCGCGAGTCGCGTCGAAAGCGCGGTGGTTGCGGAGAACGACCGCGCACGGCGCGGCGGGTCGCCGTACGTGTTTAGCGTCCCACGCGCCACCAAGAGGGTGGCACGGCAGCGGCGAA
>CAZEBQ010000303.1:0-5277 GCA_964510295.1 uncultured Anaerolineales bacterium
AGGCACAGTTGATCGACCGACCGCAGCCGCGCCCAGGCGGCCCCAAGCACGACCGACGCCGGATAACCGGTCCAGAGCCCCAGCGCCAGCGTCCCCGCCGCGACGCTCACGACCAGGTTCCGCACAAAACGGTTGACCATCAGGATCAGCGCCAGCGATCCGACAACTTTCACGAGCACCGGCGCGGCCAGCAGCGCATCGAGCATCTCACAACGTCTCCGGGTCCTCGGCGTCAGACGGAAGGGTAGCGTGTGTGTGGGCCTGTGTCTACCCGAAGTGGCGGCGGGCGAAGGCTGGTGGCCTGCCAAGGCGAAGTTCGCCGCAGTCTGCCGCAGGTGAACAGAGCCCGGCTTCGTCCCAACGGGACTTCGCCGTGGCAGTCTTCGTTCGCCGCACGCGGCGAAGGAAGACTGGTGGGCGATACAGGACTCGAACCTGTGACCTCGCGGGTGTGATCCGCGCGCTCTAGCCAACTGAGCTAATCGCCCACGCCAAGGCAGGTTACGGCGGGCAACTATACCCCCGCGCGACGGGGCATGCAAGGCCCAATCGGCCGCACGGCATGCATCGCTGAAGCCTCTCAGAAACGCCACAGGCCAATCGTGACGGCGAAGATTGCCCAGTAGGCGAGCGCCCCCGCCAGAATGGCTGCGCGGATCCTGACCGGCAGCCGCGAGACCGACGCCTGTCGGCGGACCATCGCCAACACCACCACCAGCGAGGCGACGAGAACGACTGCCGCGAGCGCCGTCGTAACGGGCTGAAGCGACTGCGGCAGCGACTTGTTGACCACAAGCGTCCCAGCGGCAATCCGGTTGGCCGTCTCGACGCCGCTTGTGTCGGTCACCACGATAGGCCAGTACGGCAGGCGAGAGGTCATCTTGAAGGCCGCCTTGATGAGGTGGGCGCCGGCCATGGTCGGCAGCAACATCAAGGCGAGGGCCTTGGCCGAGGCGGCCGGCGGCGTCCGTCCGAGAAGCCTGGCCAGGACGATCACCACCAGAAAAATGACGGCGGGGAAGACGACAAACATCACCACCGCGCCGGCGAGTCCCGCCGCCGGTCCTGCCAGGCCCAGGGCGGCGACGACTTGATTCGGCGCCCATTTCACGACGGCCTTCGAGGGAGCCCATTCCGACAGGACCTCATAGACGACGAAGCCGCTGACGACGAGGACAAACCCGACCTGCGCGACCGTCAGGCCGAGCGGCTGAAAGAAATCGGCGAACGGCCGTCGCACCGACAGCCGCAGGTTGTCGTTCGGGCACACCGTGCACCAGACCCGGCCGAAGAGCACTGCGCCGACGATGACCAGCGGCCACCAGTATGCCCACACCAGCAGATTCGCCAGGTTCGTGTTCCGCAGCACCTTGGCGAAGGCGGGGTCCGGCGCATGGATGCCGAACCCGCGCCAGATAATCAGCGCAAACGCCACCAGCAGCACGACCTGGGCCGCCAGCGGAAACCACCACGACTTCAGCAGATTCCGCAGCGGGCGAAACCGCAGCAGGTTCATTCGGAGGGGCTCTTCGAGATCCATTTCCGCCACTATCGCGCCCCCCCCGCAGTCAAGATTATTCTTCACAGCGCCCTGGTCCTCTTGCAGCGCGGGCTGTGTGATTCGCTTGACATCCTCCACCCGCCCCGCCAGCATGACCCGTGCGGC
The DNA here is from genome assembly GCA_964510295.1 of uncultured Anaerolineales bacterium. Lineage (GTDB taxonomy): Bacteria > Planctomycetota > Phycisphaerae > FEN-1346 > FEN-1346 > JAUVZF01. The sequence goes on from CAZEBQ010000303.1 coordinate 1,667, forward strand.
GGCGCGAGAGGAGCCGCGGCACTCTCGACCCGTCGCGCAACGTAGCGTTGTACTATTAGCCGCCCGGCAGTGAGAAAGGCACACGGACGATGAGCACCGACGAAACGACCCGGCCCGCGGATTTCATCCGCGAGATGGTGGCGGCGGACGTGGCCGCCGGCAAGTGGGACGGCAAGGTGGTCACCCGTTTTCCGCCCGAGCCGAATGCGTATCTGCACATCGGCCACGCCAAGGCGATCTGGACCAGTTACGGCATCGCCCTCGATTTCGGCGGCCGGTTTCATCTGCGGTTCGACGACACGAACCCCACCAAGGAAGAGCAGGAATACATCGACGCCATCATCGACGATGTCCGGTGGCTCGGCTGCGACTGGGGAGACCACCTGTACTTCGCCAGCGACTACTTCGAGCAGATGGTCGCCTGCGCCGTCGAACTCATCCGGAAAGGCAAGGCGTACGTCGACGACCTCTCGGCCGACGAGATTCGCGCCCATCGCGGTACGCTCACCCAGCCCGGCCGCGAGAGCCCGTACCGGGGACGCTCGGCCGAAGAGAACCTCGACCTCTTCGAGCGGATGCGGGGTGGCGAGTTCCCCGACGGCTCGCGGGTCCTCAGGGCCAGGATCGACATGGCGTCGCCCAACCTGAACCTGCGCGACCCCGTCATGTACCGGATCCTCCACGCCCCGCACCCGCACGTGGGCGACCGATGGTGCATCTACCCGACGTACGACTGGGCCCACGGCCTGGAGGATTCGATCGAGGGCGTGACCCATTCGCTGTGCTCGATCGAGTTCGAGAACCACCGCCCGCTCTACGACTGGTTCATCGACGCCATTAACGACGGTCGGGAGCAGCCGATCCACCACCCCCGGCAGATCGAGTTTGCCCGCTACAACCTGACTCACACGGTCATGAGCAAACGGATGCTGCGCGAACTGGTCGAAGGCGGGTACGTCGGCGGCTGGGACGATCCGCGGATGCCGACGCTCTTGGGCCTCAGGCGCCGCGGCTACACGCCCGAGGCCATCCGCGACTTCTCGCGGCACACCGGCATCAGCAAGTACCCCGCCGTGTTCGACATCGCCCTCATCGAGCACTTCCTGCGGCAGAACCTGAACCGGACGTCGCCGCGCGTCATGGGGGTCCTCAATCCCCTGCGGCTGGTCATCGACAACTACCCCGACGGCGAGAGCGAGGAACTTCAGGCCATCAACAACCCCGAAGACCCGAGCGCCGGCACGCGCCAGGTCCCGTTCTCGAAGGTCCTTTACATCGAGCGCGAGGATTTTCTCGAGGAGCCGCCGAAAAAGTTCTTCCGCCTCGCGACCGGCCGCGAAGTGCGACTGCGGTACGCCTACTTCATCACCTGCACCGACGTCGTGAAGGACGAGCGCGGCGAGGTCACCGAACTGCACTGCACGTACGACCCGGCGACGCGCGGCGGCGATGCGCCCGACGGACGCAAAGTCAAGGCCACGCTCCATTGGGTCAGCGCCGACCATGCCCTCGACGCCGAGGTGCGGCTGTACGATCATCTCTTCACGAAGGATGACCCCGGCGACGTGGCGGAGGGCGAGGACTGGAAGGCGGGCGTCAACCCCGACTCGCTCCAGGTGCTGGCCGGCTGCAAAGTGGAGCCGAGCCTCGCCGGCGCCGCCCCCGGCTACCGCTGCCAGTTCGAGCGGAAGGGCTACTTTTGCGTCGATCCCGATTCCGCGCCCGGCCGCCTCGTCTTCAACCGAACGGTCGGCCTGCGGGATACCTGGGCGAAGATCCAGAAGCGGGAAGGGAAGGGCTCTTAGGGGGGCGAAGTACGGCGGAGCAAGCCCTATCCGGATGAGGTTTTTCGCTTGACGTGGGGCCGATTGCGGTCGATAGTATAGGTAATCCGGTTTACCGGAGGTGGATGGCGAATGCCATCGGGGCCCGCAAGGGCCCTCTTTTTGGGCTACAACATCTTCTTGCCGAAGATCCTGTTGTGTTCCCTGTCGTACTTGCTCTGAAGAATCGAGATCACTTTCCCTGCGAAAGGCGCGACGCTGCCTTGAAGCAGATCGTGCTCGTCCAGGATCTCATTGCGGCTCGGGTGGGCAAGCAGGTCCGCGAGCTGCAGCCCTGAGATGTTGTTCGATTTCGTCTTGACCTTCAGTTGCCTGCTGGTGAGGCGGCGCTGGAAACGCTCGGGACCGATGTATTCGCTGCCTTCGCACCACAGCCTTGCATAGGAGTCCTTGAGGCGTCGATCTTCCTTGCCTCCGCGGGATTCGGCCATTACGTCCCCTACGGCGTTCTCGCGCTCGAGAAAGAGAACGAATCGCTCCAAGAGCAACTTCAGGCAGTAGTGGTAAGGGTCGTATCGCCACACGGCATATGTCTGCTTGTGCCTCTTCTTGTCGAGGCAGACGGAGATGACAGTGTACTCCCAACGGGCCATGAGCCGCAGCAGTTCCTCGTCGAATCGGCTGCGCACAGACACGTCTCGCAACGCCTCAAACGGAGGCTTGGCATTCAACAATTCCTTCCGGTGCAAGATAACCGGTTCGTCCGGATGTGACCGAAAGTGGGCGGTCTTGAGGGCTTCCATCTGCGGATGCAGGACGTCCCGCACGTACGCCAAGCTCAAGATAACGCCAGTCAGGCTGAGAAAACGGTGGTTCGGGTTATCCGAACTCTCCAGATCAGGATTCCCCACCTCGTCGATGTAGATGCGGTACTTCACGTGGTACCGCCTTCTGCAGGGTCCGCCCAAAGTATCAGCGCCTGCCCTGCCCAGGTCATGGCCGTACGACAATAAGTTGCTGGTCAGTGTACCGCCGCTCACTCCTGTGCCCAAGTGAAAAGGCGGTTGAAACAGTTGGCGCAGCGTCGCACAATGGTTAGCATTGCGTGCTGTCGGAGACCGCTCAAGACCTGAAACGGAGACGACCCATGGCCAGGACACTCAACCCCAAACGCTCGGACAAGTTCGCTTTCGGTATCTGGTGTGTGATGAACCAGGGGGCCGACCCGTTCGGCGTGGCCACGCGGCCCAAGATCAGCGGCCTCGATGCCATCAGAGGGCTGGGCAAGCGCGGCGTGTACGGGTTCGAGTATCACGATAACGATCTGTGGCCGCTTAAGGCGAGCGCTGCCAGGCGGCGGACCGTCGTCAAGGACGTCCGGCGGATCATGCGCGCCACGGGCATCCGGTGCACCGCCGCCACCACCAACCTGTTCACCCATCCGGTGTTCAAGGACGGGGCGTTCACGAGCCACGACCCGAAGGTCCGGGCCTACGCCGTCCAGAAGGCGATGGTGAACATCGACGTGGCGGCCGAACTCGGCGCCAAGGTCTACATCTTCTGGGGCGGCCGCGAGGGCGCCGACGTCGACATCGCCAAGGACCCCGTCGAGGCCTTGAAGTGGTTCCGCGATTGCATCAACTTCCTCTCGGAGTACGTCCTCCAGCAGAACCACAAGATGGTCTTCTCGATTGAACCCAAACCCAACGAACCGCGCTCCGATACGTACCTGCCGACGGCCGGCCACGCCCTGGCGATGATCGCCACGCTCGACCATCCGGAGATGGTGGGCGTGAACCCCGAGACGGCCCACATCAAGATGGCGGG
>CAZEBQ010000304.1:0-5260 GCA_964510295.1 uncultured Anaerolineales bacterium
CGGGGCGAGAACTCGCCCCTGGGGTGCGTGGCGATGGGGAAGGCGTCGAATCCCGCCGTCTCACCGGCCAAAAGCAGGGCAACGGCAGCCCCGATTATCAGGCCTTTGGTCATGGCAAGCCCTTTACGCGGTGCGACAGGCCCATTCCCTCGCACCCTGGTACTACAACGCCACTTCGCCATTTGGCGCGGTGGGTCTCCGGACCCACCGCGCGTTAAAGTCTGTTCTCGCCCTTGCGCGGCGGGTCCGGAGACCCGCCGCGCGGCAAGTGGCCTTGTAGTACTAGTATACCCGAAATCCCGCCCGAAGCAAGCGCCCGAGACGGCAAAATTAGGATCGTGTCCTGGTTCCAAAATTTTCCGACTTTTCTGTTGACACGGTCTCTACGCACGGGGATGCTAGGAGGTGTCGGCGTGTCGGGGTGTCGGCGTGTCGGCGTGTCGGCGTGTCGGCGTGCTGGCGTGCTGGAGTCCCGGTGACTTCCTCCGGGGCCGCGTGCGGGATGGCATGACAAGGAGACCGTCTGAAGAAACACCTGCAAGCGAGCGCTTCTACTTGACTCCCTGCGATTCTGTGGTATAATCGCATCGGAATGCGCAGGGAGGGATGGGGAGGCACGTCCAATGAAACGTTCAAGGAAGTCTTTCCTGTCACGGGTCGCGGTTGCGGCGGCGGTGGCGGCAGTCTTCACGCCGGGTGTTGGCGCGGGACCGAGTTTCCAAGGGCTCGGCATTCCCCCCGGCGCAACCAGCAGTCTGGCCCATGATGTATCCGACGACGGGATTGTCGTCGTCGGGCAGTGTGAATATCCGCCGGCGACGTTCCCCACCAAGCCAGCATGGACGTCGGCATTCCGCTGGACGGAGGCGCAGGGGATGACGCCCATCGCGGAGGCTCCTCCGCTGACGGCGTACCTTCTGACCCATGCCTACGCAGTCTCGGGCGACGCGTCGGTCATCGTGGGCGAGTCCATGGGGGTGCACGGGTCGGGAGCATTCCGCTGGAGCCAGGCCGCCGGCCTCGTGGACCTGGGTTTCCTGGCGGGCGGCGGGCCGGACAGTGCGGGGCGCGGCGTCTCGGCCGATGGGTCGGTGGTGGTGGGCTACTCTCGACCCGCTTCCGGCTATCGCGAGGCCTTCCGGTGGACCGAGGCGACGGGCATGGTAGGCCTGGGTTACCTTCCCGGCGCAGACTTTCTGTCCAGTAGCGCCCATGGCCTCTCGGCCGATGGGTCAGCCGTCGTTGGCGCAAGCGCATCCGCTGAAGGCAGGCAAGCGTTCCGATGGACCGAGGCGGCAGGTATGGTGGGTCTGGGCGACCTGGCTGGCGGTGACTTCTGGAGCGAGGCCCTCGCCGTCTCGGCCGACGGATCCGTCGTCGTCGGCTGGAGCAAATCGGTTTCTGGCCGCGAAGCGTTCCGTTGGACCGAGAGCGAAGGGATCATAGCGATGGGCGGGGGATTCGGCAGCGTCGCCTACGGCGTGTCAGCAGATGGGTCGGTCATTGTCGGTGGCAGCGAGGACGTCTTTGGGGGCGCATTCATATCGAACCGGGGTGCGGGGATGCGAAGCCTGCAAGAGCTTCTTGTGAGCGACCTCGGTCTGGACCTGACGGGATGGGCCCTGGAATACGCTACAGCCGTGTCCGCCGACGGCTTGGTGATTGTGGGAAACGGAAGGAACCCAAACGGGCAGACCGAGGCCTGGATCGCCATCATCCCCGAACCGGCTACCCTTGCGCTCTTCGCCCTGGGCGGCCTGGGGGTTCTTTGCAGACGGTGCGCTGCCCGGCGTGTTTTGCAGGCACGCCATCCTGTGCCCTTCTCAAAGTCTCTAAACACGTGACCCTGAAAGGACAAGACCAATGCAATCAGCGCCAAAGCCTTCCGCCATACTTTTTGAGAACCTGGAACCCCGCCTGCTTCTGTCGGTGAACGATCTCGGCCTGGTGGATCCGGGCGACTTCTCGCCGCCTATTGGTTACGCGCCCCGGGTTCCGGGGACACGAGACTTAATTCACGGCGGGTGGCATGGTCATCCCAAAGGGTGACCATGTTCTTGGCAGTTGCAGGTTGGTTGCTTTGCACCCAGGCGGCTTTTCATACGGGGCTTCAGTGCGCCGCGTGGGTGCAGAGCACCCGCCCGACCGATTGAGAGCGCTGGGGGTGGCGGGGGGCTCACGATTTTCTTTCGGGGGATTGACTTCGCCCCGTCACGGTGCGAACAATTCACTGGAGCAAGGGGAAGGAAGCCGAAAGAAAGGAAGCAGGGAAAACCACCCACAACCGAGCATGACCCGCCGTTGCTTTTTCCCCCCAGGTAGCGGCGGTGATAAGGCCGGGCGGTGCAACGGCGACACCGCCCGGTCGCTTCTTTGCGCGAGGCGGGTGACGGGTGCGCGTGGGTTTGGCGCGGCGGGTGAGGACACCCGCCGCGCGAGAAGGTGCGCGACCGCGGCTGGCTGGGTTTGGCGCGGCGGGTGAGGACACCCGCCGCGCGAGAAGGTGCGCGACCGCGGCTGGCTGGGTTTGGCGCGGCGGGTGAGGACACCCGCCGCGCGAGAAGGTGCGCGAGCGTGGCTGGCTGGAATCGGCGCGGCGGCCTTCCCAGGCTGCCGCGAGAGGGCCGCCGGCAAGCGTGGTGGCCTGGGAAGGCCATCACCCGGCGCGGGGCTGCGCGGCGGGTACGGAGACCCGCCGCGCACGAAGTGGCGCTGTCGTGTTAGCGCACCGGGTGTCCTCACCCGGCGCGCGGGGTGAGCAGCGGGAGGCCGGGTGCTACTCCGCGAACCGCTCCAGCAGCGCTACGGCCGCATCCTTCGACGGGATGGCGTAGCCGCGGGTGAGGTCGGGGTCTTGATGGATCGGCGGCCGCAGGTTCGCCAGGCCCACGCAACTGGGGCATCCCGACTCGCATTCGCACTCCGTGACGAGGCGCCGGCACATGGCGAGAAGTTCGTCGAGGAGTTCGTAGCCGGTCTCGGCAAAACCGAGGCCGCCGAGGAACCGGTCGTAGAGAAACGCCGTCGGGCGGCCGGTGTTCGAACTCTCGACGATGCCCGACAGGTCCCGGCGGTCGCACATGGCGAGCATCGGCAGGCACACCAGCGCCAGGTTCCGGACGCCGACCAGGCCTTCGACCGCCTTCAGGCCCATCGACCGCACCTCGTCGGTGAGAGGGGGGTCCATCATCATCCACAGACCGGTCGTCTCGAGCGTCTGGCTGGGCAGATCGAGCGTGGCCTGGCCGATATTCTCGTTGGTATAATACTTGATCTTTTTGAAGGCCACCGTCGCCCACGTGACGGCCATCTCGCCGAAACAGGCGGTGAGGCCGGGCAGGGACTTGCGCCGGCGTTCCTCGCGAATCGTGCACGTGTCCGAGAGGACGGGCTGCGTGTAGTAGTCGGTCTCGGCCCGTTCGATGGTGGCGACTTTGCCCTCGAAGTCGAGGTCGCGGACCTGGTAACTTTCGCCTTCATGGAGATAGATCGCGTTGGGATAGACGAGTTCGGGGGCGCTGATGGAATCGACCTGGCCGATGACCTCCGTCCGCCCGTCGCCGGTGCGGACGATGCTGAACGTGTCGTTCGAGATGGTCCGGAGGTTGGTCTTTTGGGAGGGGCTCTCGGCGCGCGACCAGTAGTAGCGGTCGTCGATGCGGGCGAGGTCGCCTTCGGCGGCCAGGGCCTCGGCGACCTCGCCGGCCCGTGGGCCGAAGAGGGCCTCGTCCTGGGGCGCGAGCGGCAGTTCCGCCGCAGCACACGCCAGGTGTGCGGCCAGGATAAACGGGTTCTGCGGGTCCACGACGCCCCGCTCGACCGGCCGCCCGAAGAAATACTCCGGGTGATGCACCAGGTACTGGTCGATCGGGTCGTTGTAGGCGATGAGGATCGAGAGCGATTGCTCGGCGCCGCGCCCGGCGCGCCCCGCCTGCTGCCACGTCGACGCCACCGTCCCGGGAAAGCCGACCAGGATGGAGGCGTCGAGCGTCCCGACGTCGATGCCCAGTTCGAGGGCGTTGGTCGAGCAGATGCCGAGCAGTTTGCCGGCGAAGAGGGCCTGCTCGATGGCGCGGCGTTCCTCGGGCAGGTACCCGCCGCGATAGGCCCGGACCTTGGCGGCCAGGGCCTTGTTGGTTTTTGCGAGCCGCTCGCGGGCGTAGCGGTACACGAGTTCCGCAACGACCCGGGCCTTCGTGAAGACGATCGTCTGGACGCCGCGCTCCACGAGGCGGCAGAGCAGGTCGGTGGCCTCCATGTTGGCGCTGCGGCGGGCGAGGCCGTCTGCGCCGAAGGGCGGCGGGTTCCAGAGGGCGAACAGGCGCGGCCCGCGCGGGCTGCCGTCGTCCTCAATCGTCTCGACGGCCCGGCCGGTGACCGCCCGTGCCAACTCGCCCGGATTGGCGATGGTGGCGCTGGCGCCGATGAACTGGGGCCGGCTGCCGTAATGGGCGCACGCCCGGGCCAGCCGCCGCAGCACCATCGCCACGTTCGAGCCGAAGATGCCGCGATACTGGTGCACTTCGTCCACGACAACGTACTCCAGGTGCTGGAGGAACGAGGCCCACCGCGGATGGTGCGGCAGGATGCCGACGTGGAGCATGTCGGGGTTCGACAGGATGACGTTGGCACGCTCGCGAATCGTGCGGCGGTTGTGTCGCGGCGTGTCGCCGTCGTAGGTCGCGGGGCGGAGACGAGCGCCGACGGCCGGGTCGGACTCGGCCCAACGCTTGAGCGTAGCCAGTTGGTCCTGCGCGAGGGCCTTCGTCGGGAAGAGGTAAAGGGCCTTGGTCTCGGCCTCGGCGAGCAGCCGCTCGAGCACCGGCAGGTTATAGCACGCGGTCTTGCCGCTGGCCGTCGCGGTGACGACGACAAAGTCCTTCCCCTCGCGCGCCAGGTCGAGTGCACGGGCTTGGTGGAGGTACAGGCGCCGGATGCCGGCGGCGTTGAGTCCTGCGGCCAGGGCAGGGGGTAACGGTTCGGCCGGGTCGGCGTAGGTGGCGCGGCGGGCGGGAAGGGACTTGACGTGGATATGGCGACCCTCGTGCTGGGTATCGTGCGCGAGGTCCGCCAGAAACCTGTCGAACGGTCCGGCTTCGCGTGCCGCCACAGCCGTGCCTCCACACCCGCTGGCAAGCAAGGCGGGGCAAGCGTCCTGACTCCGAACGCTTGCCCCGTGCCGTGTGTCTTGTACAGGCGTAAGCCCTTCGCGTCAACCGTTTTTAGAGCGGTTGAATGTAGCGGATTCTCGCGCGGTGGG
>CAZEBQ010000305.1:0-1668 GCA_964510295.1 uncultured Anaerolineales bacterium
TCATTTTTCCTCTCCATGGTTTTTCAGCCTCTTTTTCGTTTTTGTTTCGGATCAGGGCCAAGTTGTTTACGCAGAGACTGAATTAGCATGGCTTCATCCTCGGACGGTATGTGGTATCTTACGTACTGGGATACTATCTGGATGCACTCGGTTATTGTAGGCTCTTTTTGAGATTTGTCAAGAGAAGGTTTTTTATTGGCTTCGGCAATGATCTTTTTCTGGTCATCAGATGATAGTCGGCCAAAAAGAATAAGGCCTGCTGAAAGTATATTTTTCAATCCGAAAACCGGTGCGAGTTCGGTTTTTATCAGTTGCGAGTTTTCGGTCAAATTGACGGTAGTATGTTTTTCTCTGGCCATAAAAGAGGATTTTTAACAGATTTTTTTGTTTTTACAAGCCTTTATAATATAATATGTTATGTGCATCATTGACAGAAATTAACGTATATGACAAATTTTTATGTTGACAAACACACATAAAGCCGATATTATATTGGCAGTTAGTAGGTTACTCAGAATTGAGCATAGAAGAATTATGTAAGGGATTAACAATGAATCAATCCGATGGCACACAAGAACAAAATTCAAAAAGCGCAGAAATAGCGGTTCTGCGAGTCGAATGTGATCCCTCACTCAAAGCGGACATGAAAACTAAAGTCGTTGAAGCCGGCTTTCGTTCTCAGTCCGATGCCTATAGAACCCTCGTCCGTGATTTCGTAGCGGGCAGGATTAATTATAGATCAGGAATTTTAGTAAGTCAACAGAAAATTGCTTGATTTTGAATAATTATGGTGCGGGAAAACAAAATGAAACCAATGCTTGCTAAAAAATATGATAGGCAGAATATCAAGGGCTGGCTGATGAGTGAAAAGCTGGATGGCGTCCGGGCTATTTGGACCGGTTCCGAACTCATTAGCCGGGCCGGCAATAAATTTTTTGCACCGGAATCGTTTACAGCTCAACTTCCTTCGGGAGTTGTACTGGACGGCGAGCTTTATATCGGTCGTGGGAAATTCCAGAATACAGTCGGAATTGTCAGAAAACATACCCCATCAGAATCTGAGTGGAGGGATATTCATTACTGCGTATTTGACGCCCCGGAAATTCAGGGTGGATTCGAGGGCCGCCTTGAGTTTTGTAGTAATACATTGAAAAGTTGCGAAGTCGCTGAGGTAGTACAGCATGTTCCCTGTAAAGGCCAGGAGCATTTAGAAATATTATTTGACGAGTTATGTGCGATAGGGGCCGAAGGGGTAATGCTTCGACGGCCTAACTCTGATTATGAGTCTGGCCGCTCTGGTAGCCTCTTGAAGTACAAGCCGTTTATTTCGGATGAAGCGGAAGTCGTTGGTTATGAAACCGGGAAAGGAAGGCTTGTGGATTCAATTGGAACCATTCTTTGCAAATGGAAGAATATAATTATAAAGATTGGTTCGGGCCTATCTGATTCGCAACGTCGAAATCCTCCAAATATAGGTGCGCACATTACATTTAAGTTTCAGCAGCTTACCGACGGGGGCGTTCCCCGATTTCCAGTATTTTTAACAGAAAGAAATTACGAATAATAATTATGGTGCGGGAAATGGAATCATAATCAGTTATGCAGCTCACCGGAGATAAGACATTTCCCCTCCGCACCTGCTCCGGTGAGTTTTTTTTGAGTAAAGGA
>CAZEBQ010000305.1:1768-4046 GCA_964510295.1 uncultured Anaerolineales bacterium
TTTTTATATGTTCGGTAGTTTTGCGGGTGGGCAGGCCGATGGTGGGCTGCTGTGATCTTGTGGGAGCCTGATCACAAGTAGCTGGATGGCTAACTACCGGAAAGGACAATTTTGAACAGACGGCGGCTTAGCGGCATGGAAGTCATTTTTAATCAGTATCGCATGGAGGCTTCGGGTGAACGGCCCGGCCGCCGCCTATTTTTTTATGAAAGGAGTCAGTTATGGCAAAAGGAAAATTTCCGAAAATCGCAAACAAGGCAAAAATCAAATCGATCAGTACAGATTCGAAGGGCGTTAAAGTCAAGTTCGACAATCTAATGTTCTCGGATGGTCAATATGAACAAGTGCATCAGTGGCTGGTCGATGAGGACGAACTGCTTGTCACTATCGAGCAGGTTCAAGCGAAAATGGAAGGGAAGGATAGCGCCAAAAGCCCGGAGATACCGTTCGAGGAAGACAAACCGTAAAACTGAGGTGACTTTTAAAAACCAAAACAACTTTTTATTAAATTGAAAGGAGTGCAGTATTATGAAACGGATTTACTTTGGATTATTGGCAGGTATTGTCTTGTCGGCCATTATTGGAGGATTAGTATTTGTCGGCGGCTGCAACGAGGAGGACATTGCGGCCATCGATGTGCAGATAACCGATCCAAACGGGGCACTGCAGACAACCGCTGATGCCGTGGGGCAATCACTGGCCCCCCTGCAGGTTTTGGTAAGGACCCTGCCCATCCCTCATGCAACGACGATATCTGCCATCCTGGCGGCGGTGGGATGGGCTATCGGCATCATTAAATCGCTGCAGAAGAAAAAGGCTGACGATGCCCTGATAGAAGCGGACACCTCGCTCTGGGAAGTTGTGGTGGGCCTCGAGGATGCAAAGAAACGGTCTGATGAATTGTCGGGCAAGAAAGGTCCGGTTGATCGTAAGGAGCTCCGAGAGGCCCTTGGAAGAGTAGAGACCGTAGCTACTCGGTCAAAAGTAGCGGCAATTCGCAGAGAAATATCACCCGCACAAGCGGCATAGAAAAAGTCGGCATAAAAAAAGTTGCCAGAGTATGGGAGCCCCGCCCGTATTGAGCAGCGGGCGGGGCCTGGATTGAAAGGAGTCGATTTTGGCAAAGACCGGGACGAAGGAATGGGCGGAGGTCAATATCAACATCCAGGAAGGTTGTGAGCACAGCTGCCGTTATTGCTATGCGAGATCGATGCGAGTCGATTGGCTTAAAAAATGCACAGCGAAACAGTGGACAGAGCCGGTTATTAATCAGGCCAAAGTAGATCAGGATTATGTCAAATACAAAGGCATCGTCATGTTTCCATCCACGCATGATATCACGCCTAAGAACATTTCTGAGTGCCTCTGTGTGCTGCGAAAGCTGCTGGATGCTGGCAATCAGGTTCTGATCGTCAGTAAGCCGCACTGGACGTGCATGACGGTCATTTGTGAGGCGCTGCAGGAATATAGGCCGCAGATGATGTTCCGATTCACGATAGGCTCGATGCACGATGAAGTATTGCGGTTCTGGGAGCCCAGGGCCCCGAATTACGATGAGAGGCTGGCCTGCCTGAAATATGCCTATACGAAAAGATTTAGCACATCTGTTAGCTGTGAGCCATATCTCGATACGGACGTTATCGACCTTTACTGCAGAGTAAAACCGTGGATAACGCACAGCTTCTGGGTGGGCCTGCTGAGGAAATATAATCAGAGAGTGGATGCGAGCAAAATATCCGGGGCAGATTACGCGAAATTTGTAGCGCCCCTGCTGAAGGCCCAGACGAAGGAGGAGATCGAGAAAATATATCATCAGTTGAAAAACGAGAGACTTGTTATGTGGAAGGACTCAATTCGAGAGGCTTTAAGATGAAACTTCTAAATGCAATTCTATGGGCCTTTATCAGCCTGTTCATGCCCGATGAAGGCCTTGAGGAAATCGGAGAATGAAAGCGTTATCATTACATCAGCCCTGGGCATCGATGATCGCATCGGGTGCCAAAACAATAGAGACGCGGACCAAGTCAACCAATTACCGGGGTGATCTGCTGATAGTATCGACTAAGAAACCAGAGATACCTGGATTTCCTTTGGGCCAGGCATTATGCATTGCCAAATTAGTCAACTGCAGGCCCATGATCGCCAGTGATGAAGCAGCCGCCCGGTGTAAACTAAACGAGGGTGCCTTTTCTTGGGTTTTATCAGAGATAAGACAAATCAAGCCGTTTTACGTTAGAGGTCAGCAAGGATTATTTGAAGTGGAATTGCCCGATGAGTA
>CAZEBQ010000305.1:4146-5256 GCA_964510295.1 uncultured Anaerolineales bacterium
AAAGATGCACCACATTAATGCGATGTTATACATTTGCAGAGCGGGACCTGATAGACAATTGTTATAGCTGGCTGGAAAGAGTTCGAGGATGACAAAAGCAAAAAAGAAGAGCAATCCTGAAACATCGGCTGAAAAACAATTCTTTGAAATAATCAACTGGAAGCGTGCCCAGCCAACGATGAGGCCCGGCCCTAATGACTGGATGAAGCTGTACACGAGCCTCTTGGAGCACGATGGATTTTGTGGGATGGATGATTCGTCCCGGATGCTGATCGTGGCCCTGTGGCTGTATGCGGCCCGCTGCGGGCAGCATATATTCCCGTCCGATCCGGCGTGGCTGGCCAGGAAGATACCCATGCTGAATAATAAGCCGGATCTGGGACCGCTACTGGCCGCGAAGGACATTTGCGGCAATCCGACACCGTTTATCAGCTACTACGAACCACCGAAGGCCGAGAAGGCTGCGGGTAAAACAAAAAAGCAAAAAAAGAAAATTGTAGTACTAGAGGAAGAGAAGAGAAAAGAAGAGAAGAGAAAAGAGAAGACGAGAAAAGAAAAGAAGAGAGAAGAGAAGACGAAATCCTTACGGATTTCGGAAGAGAAGAACAGAGAGAGAAAAGAACGGATTAGTGGAGAGCCAGCTAATACGGCAACAGCACAGCAGCCAGAAGCATTAGAACCCGAGAAATCCGAAAACCCGATGAATTCCGAAGCAGGGTCGGCTAAGGCTAAACAGCATCACTTGCCGAGGCCGACCCGCTCGGTTATTCGCAACAACGGGCCACGACATATTGGCGATATTATTGGCGAACGGATACCAGACCACTGGCAGGATCCCGATGCTGAGTCGTTTGGTTGGGAGATCGTGAGGGCTTTAGGATATTCGGATGATCATAATAACTTGAAAAGCCGCTCAGAATGGGGAGCGTTTGCCGCCTGGTGGTCTAAGGTAAAGAAGTCTGCACCGGCGATTGTACTCGATGAGCTGCGGGCCAAGGCGGTCCGTAAAGCCGTGTACCTCCGCACAAAAGGCAAATCAGCCAAGAATCCCAGTAAAGTATGGTTTCATATCATGGACGGCGAGCTGTGCAAGCGAGGTGTGACAATGAC
>CAZEBQ010000306.1:0-5249 GCA_964510295.1 uncultured Anaerolineales bacterium
GTTCGATATATTCGTGTCCGCCCGGTTCGGGATGGTACATGATCTCGTTGAGAACCACGTCGGGGATGAGGGGCGCCGCGTTGTCGCTTCCACGGGTCGGCGCGGCGAGCGCCACGAAGTCCTTCCGGCCGGTCGACTTCATGTGCCGCCCGAAGGTGACGTCGCGCGCGGCGGCGCCGAAATCCTCGTCCGCCCGGAACCCACGCAACTCGCCGCCCGTGGCAGCCGTCAGGCACGCCTCGTCGCCGAACTCGCTCAGACCGAAAAGACCGCCGAAATCGGCCGCCTGCGTGAACACCACGCACTCGCCAGGACCCAGAACCGTCGGCGGAATCGCGAACTTCTCAAGCGCCGTCGGGTCGTCCGACAGGTACCAGCCGGTCAGGTCGATCGTCTGGCCGGCCGTCGTGTTCTTCAGTTCGATCCAGTCGCCCGAGACGCCGTCGGTATGGGTCAGCACCTCGTTGATCACCACGTCGCCCGGATTCAGGGGGCTCGGATCGGCGGCGCCCGGGTTCCCCCCCATGGTCCAACTCGCGCGCCAACCGTCCTGCGAGTCCCACAGCGCCGGGTCCTGACCGGCGTCGCGGACCACCAGCGAGTAGCCCTCGCCGTCGGTGTGGTCGTACCAGCCATCCTTGTGCGTGAACTGCTGGAGGCAGACGCCGAAGATCGTCCCCAGGCCGATCGCCTCGCCCGCGTTGTCCAGGCCGGTCAGCCCCTCGAACTCGCCCACCACCAGCGACCCCAGGCCCACGCCGTACCGGTGCTCGAAGGCGTCGCGGTCACGAACCACGAGGGCGTAGCCGCCCGGCGCCACCGTGTGGGTCGGAAAATCGAAACGGACGCCGTCGATGAACGTCAGGCCCACCAGGTTGACGGGCTCGGCGCCGAGGTTGCGGAGTTCGACATACTCGAACGCCTCGGCGTCCGTGAAGCCCGCCGCCACCTCCGCAGCCGTCGGGTCCGACGGGTGGTACATCATCTCCGTGACCACCACCTCGGCCGGCGTCTCCAGGACGAACGTGGCCTCGTTCATCGCGCTCCACGTGCTCCCGCTCAGCACGCGGCTCTTGACGTGCGTGTTGGCCGTCAGCGCAACCGCATGGCCCGGCACGTACGCCACGGCCTTCGATGATCGGCCGCCGCCCGCAAGACGTGGGTCCGTACCGTCGGTGGTGTACCAGATCACGCCCGACGGAGCCGCCATCTCCAGGCCGAACCCACACGGAACCGTCCCGCCGTGCTGGCTGTAAGACGGGGCAACCACCCAGGGGTACATCCCGCGCGCCTGCAGTTGGCCGATGACAATGTCGGTCCGCACGGGAAACCAGTTGGCGCAGAGGTCGGCCTGGCGTGCGCGGAACTCGTTCTCGACCGTGTACGGATTGTCGGGGCGATGGTGATCCGCCCACCGAGCGGACTCGGCAACGAGGGCGACCTCGATCTCGGAGCCGCGTGTCAACCAGCGCTCTTCGACGGCTTCGGGCGTCAGCGCCCCCCCGTTGAACAGGTGCTTGCGGGCGCGGTCGGCAAAGATCGTGCGGTACTCCTGGTTGACGCTGAGCCGCTGATGCACCTCGGTCGGCTGGTTGTCCTTCAGGAAGCCGGTGATGTCGGCATTGATGTTACGGAACGTGACCTCGGCGTCCCAACTGAAGAACTTCCAGGTTGCGCCCGGCTCGCGTTTCCGGGCGCCGTACCAGTTGTTGTGGTCCCAGTCGGTGTTGCCGCTGTAGAAGTTCAGGAGCATCCAGTCGGCAAGGTTGACGGGATCGATGTGCTGGAGTACGGCCTGATAGGCGGCGTCGGTCGTCAGGTCGGCCCCCCTCACGAGGGTCATCAGTTCGTTCCAGGCATCGCGGTTGCCGTTGACCGTGCCGCCCTTGTGCTGAATGACGTCGTAGTCCTCCTTCTCGCCGCCGAAATGTTCTTCCATGAAGACGGCTTCGGGCCGCTCAATGATGTGGTAAAACCCCCAATACAATCCGTTGAGGTAGACGTGGACGTCGCCGTCCTGGCTGGTGGGCTGACCCATGGCAATCTGGGTGTCCTTATGCCACTGGTCGTGAGTGTACTGGGCCTGCGGCCGCCGGCCCGAGTTGGGGTGGAACCACGAATCGCCGTTCTGGCCGCGAAGGATGATGTCGTTGAAGGCCTGGACGTCGGTGTCGCCGAACAGGGGATACTCGAACCTGGCAGGACCGTACTCCTTGCGGAAGACCAGCCGGAAGTTATGCTTCGGCCGAGACGGCAACCGGCTCGCGCTGCCGTGGATACGGACGCCTGCGCTGACCTGAACGTCGTCGCCCTCGGGAAAACCGATCAGTTCGATCGACACCTTCCGTTCCCACGCCGATCCCTCTTTGCGGGAGTTATAGTAGATGCCGGTGGCCGGGTCCCACAGGTCGTCCGGCTCCATCACGATCGAGATCGTCGGGTGCGTCAGAAGGGCGTCGCGAATCTGGCCGCTGTAAAGCGGATCGTCAACCACGTCGGGGTCCATCTCGTAGTCGGCGGGGATGCCGACACCCCAGGTGGACGGGAATCCGTCCGGGTCGTTCGGCTGCTCGATCACGTCATCGAGGAAGATGTACGTATGGGCATCGACATTCGTTGCGACGTAGCCGGCCCTGTGGGCCATCGCACGCAGCGTCGTCGTCGTGGCGACCGGCACCGGACCGGCGTACGCTGAGATCGGGCCCGTGTACGTTTCGGGGTCGATCCAGTGCGGTTCGCTCCCGTCGGTCGTGTAGAAGATCTGTGCTCCCGCCATCTGTGTCGTGATCGCCACCTCGAACGCCGCGTCGTAGAAACCACGGTCGTGGTCGAACGCCGTGTCCGACACCAGACCCAACGCCCCCGCCACGTTCGAAAACCCCGGCGTCGGCGTCGTCATGTACTGCGGCGCGTCGAGCGTCGCCCGCGCGATCAGTTCAGGAAGGATCAGAAAATCCGTGTCCGATGCCGACGAGTTCAGACCGTGAATCGCCAGCACGTTCTCGCCGTCCTGGAGGGCGTCGAGAATGTGCGCGCTCACGTCGATCTCCTCGAACACCACCGCCGCCAGGTCGGCACGCTCGGCCGTGGCGGAGGAGTCGTACACCAACGGAGCCGGGGCGTTCCGCGACGCCACCTCCACACCGTTCAGATACGCCACGAACCCCGCATCGTACTTCATCCGGAGCGTCAGAACGTCCAACGGCGGCAGCGAACCCGCGTCGAACGCCAGACGCATCCACAGCGACGCATTCACCCCCGCCATCGACGCCGACACGTCCGTCTGGATCAGCGCCTCAAACGCCGCCTGGTCGGCGCTGAAACCCAACGCCGGACGCGCAGGAACCACCGCCCCGAACGGCACCGTCAACCCCGGATTCTCCTGCCCCGCGCTCGCTCCGTACACCCGCGTGAAGTCCACCGCGCTGTCGCCGTCGGCGCCACCCGTCCGACGAAGCCACAGCGACGGTTCCGTCGCGATCGCCTCCTCCAGACGGATACCCGCCAGACCGTACGCCTTCACCCCGTCGGCCGTGCCCGAACCGACGCCCGGCGTCTCGCCCGTATACTGCGTCGAGACCACCTGGAACTCGCCGTCCGCGCCCGGATCGACACCCGTCCACGACGCCACGAACCCCTGGTCCGCCTCGTGGTTCGCACCCGTCCAGATCACCACCTCGGTCGGCGAGATCTCGAGCACGCCGATGCCGCTCGAATGCGCCGCCGTCGACGACGCCGTCCCCACCAGCGTCACCAGCGTCCAACGGTTCGTGTAACTGCTGCTGCCGCGGATCGCCGTCCCCGCAACGTCGTACGTCACCGACGGGCCCGTATCCAGACCCGAAAAGGTGTGCGTGTAGTGGGCCGCGCCGGACAACTCGATCCCCGCCCCCACCTCGATCGTAAAGTCCACGTACCCGTCGAAGATGTCGGAGGCGTCCGTCCCCGGCGCCGGCGCCACGCCGCTGCGCCCGAACAGGGCACCGCTCTGGCTCGTCGTCAGCGTCACGGCCGTGTCGCTGCCCGTCGTCACGTCCTTCAGAAAACCCGCCGCCGTGCTGTTCGTCGAATAGGTCGTCGTGCTCGGATGCGTCCCCGCCCCCGCCACGTGGTCGTTGAACGCCGTGAACCCCACGCTCGTCCCCGGCGACGCCTTACCCACCGCCGCACCGTCGCCGCTCCAGGCGCCCGTCACCGTGATCCCGGTCAGCGCACCGTAGTCGACCGACAGCGAGGCGATCTCCGACGCCGTGTAACCCCACGCCACGAAATCCCTCACCTCGCCGCCTGAGTCCAGCACCATCGCCCAACCCGGACCCTCCGCCTCCCACGGAATCGCGCCGCCCCAATAGTGGTCACCCGCATCGTCGGTCCGGTACAGCACCTCACCCACCGCCACCGACGACGGCAGGTTCCACGGCGCGCCCCAGACCGCGTTGATATTCCCCGAGACCGCGTCGTTCACCAGAACCGACCAGCCGCTGGTATCGACGGCCTCCCGGGAAACGTTCTGAACCTCGACGAACCGCGGCTCGCCCGTCGAGATCTCCGTGATCACCAGACCCGCTTCCGCCACGATCACCGAGTCCGTCCACGTCGAGTCGTCGTAGTCGGCGGCCGTCCACTCGAGAACGTCTTCGCCCGACGCCGGAACGTGATACGTCGCCGATGACCCCGGACCGATCAGCTCCTCGTACACCACCGTCACCGGGGGAAGACCGTATGAAATGTCCGCCAACTGGTCCGGAAAGGTCGGCGCGTAGGCGTGGACGATGTCCTCCTGAAGACCGCCCGGACGCACCAGGGCCAGGTAATCGCCGTCGCCGTCCAACTTGAAATCCGCGTGAAGGTCAGCCGGGTGCAACGGGTCGCCGCCGGCCAGACCCGAGGCAAAGACGATCCGGTACGCGCCGGACTCCAGCGTGGTGCCCGACGGGAACGTCCACTGAGTCAGGTCGTCCGGATCGTCCGTCAGATGCCAGCCGTCCAGGGCGATGGCGCTGGCGCTCGGATTGTGCACCTCGATCCAGTCCCAGTCCGAGTCGGCATCGGCGGCATACCACGGTTCACTGTTGATCGCCAGAAACTCGCTGATGACCGGATAACCATCCAGAAGCAAACGAGCCTCAAGATGTTCCATCGCCGGCGCGCACGGGCCACCCCACCCCCCCCCGCAACCTCCGCCGCCCCTTCGATCCGGCTCTGACATGCTTCTCCCCACTCGCCCACCGCAACAGAACGCCTCGACC
>CAZEBQ010000307.1:0-2494 GCA_964510295.1 uncultured Anaerolineales bacterium
TGACCTTGATCTGGCGGGCGCAGGCGTTGAACTTCTGCATGTGGACGTAGAAGTCCGCCTCGCCGCCCGATAAGTCCGGGTACCCCTCGCGGTGCCCGACGGGCCAGGCGTACCGTGCCTCCATGTCGCGGATTTCGTGCCCCTTGCGCGGTGCGCCCAGTTCGCTCGACAGCAGAAAGAGGACGCCCGTCTGGCCGGTCTCGCGGAACCGCTTCTCCAGGTGCCACAGGACCTTCAGGTCTCTCCACATGCCTTTCGAGAGGGCCATCCGCGTAACGTGCGAGAAGATGAAATCGGGCCGGTACTCCAGAATCGCCTCGGTGTACTCCTGCAGACGGGCCTTCGACTGGGCCACGTCGGCCGCCGCAACGCCGTACGCCGGCACGCCGTTGTAAACCAGCGCCAGCCGTTTGTCGGCGAATTCGGCGCCCAGAAACTTCATCTCCGACAGCACACGGTCACCAACGCACAGAACCGCATCGCAGAACCGCGCCGCCGACACCAGGGCGTGCTTGAAGAACGGGGCCTGAAGCCCGAACACGTCCTCGACGAACTTGCCGGTGTCCATCGCCCGCGCCAGAACGTTGTAGAACATGGTGTCGTGCCCGGGGTGCCCCTCGACGATCCGCCGCATCGTCGCCACCTCGTGGGCGTAGAACGCCGTCCGGTACGCGCCGCTGCCCTCGGCGACGGCCGCCAACGCCAGCGGCATCCCCATGAACTCGTGGGCCAGGATGACGGCCGGCCCATCCTTCGCCGCCTCGATCGCCGCCAGGGCCGCCAGACCCGGCAACGCAAGCCGAACGTACTGCTCGTACTCCCACGTCCGGTACAGGTCGCTGCGGATGCCGAACCGCTCGTACAGGTCCTGTTTGCACTCGCCGAGACGGCCGAGGTCCGCCTGGCCGACGTCCAACAGGAGCACCTCCGGATGGCTCTCGACGCCGGTGGTCTTGTCCTTGAAGGTGCGGCGTCCGTAGACGATGCCCACGCCCCACTGCTGCTGGACGGGCTTGAACTTGTCGGCCCATCCCCCGGTGTCGGCGCCGTCGGCGCTGGAGTAGAGGACCTGGCCGGTCTTGGCGAGGAGTCCGGCCGTGCCGGCATCGCCCGGCCCGATGAGAATCGAGCGGCCGATGCTCGCGTTGTACGCCGTGGACGTGAAGAATCCCTGCAGGACCGCGCCGATGCCGCCGACCTTCTGAACCGCCTCGTGGGTGACGTGGATGAGCGTGCTCATTGATGGTCCTTGACTCCGTGCTCCGGGCGCCCCCCCGATGCCGGCGACCGCACAGACGGACGGCGCCGCGCGATAGTCTTATCGGAAATCGGCCCAGCCGGACTTTCCTCATTCGGCCGCCCCCGGCCGTCGAGGTCGCGCATTTAGCCGGCAGGCTTGCCCGCCGCGCACGTTCCGCGCGGCGGCCTTCCCAGGCCGCCGCGAACGCAGTTTACGCCTGTTCGCATTTAGCCGGCGGGCTTGCCCGCCGCGCACGCTTTACATCGATGCCTACGCCGTCAGCATCTTCACCGCCGTCCACGCCAGAAAGGCCATGAAGACCAGCCGGACCCACTCGCGCGAGACGCGGCGGCTGAAGTAGGCTCCCACCGTCGCGCCGATGATGGCCGTCGGCGCCAGAAGGCCGACGTAGGTCCACGCCTGCGCGGGGTCCACGCCCTCCGGCAACGTGCTGTGCTTGACGGCGGCCGCCACCAGGCACGTGAAGAAGATGGCGACGCTCGAGTTCGCCACGGCCGTCCGCAGCCGCATCCGCAGCAGCGCCTGCTGAGCCGGCACGGCCACCGACCCGCCGCCGATGCCCAGGAGCCCCGCCGCAAACCCCGTCGCGGCCCCCACCGCGGCCACAGTCAATGCGTTGCGCTTGCGCCTGGACCGGGTCCGCGGCATCTTGCCTCGCAGCCACGTCCGACGCAGCAGCCGGTACAGGTTCACCCCGATGACGCCGGTCATCGCCACGCCGAAGCATCGTCTCAGGTACACCTCCTGCTCGCCCGTGAACTGGTTGCTCACGTACACGCCGGCCACCGACAGCGCCATGGCGCACGGGATCATGACGGTCAGTAGCCTTCGGCTGACCAACCCGCTGCGGATGTGGTTCTGCGACGCCGAGAAGCCCACGCAGACGTTCACGACCAACGCCGCCGCCTGGGCCGTGTGATAGTCGGACCCGAAAAAAATCGTCAGCATCGGGATGAACAGCACGCTGCCGCCGATTCCCAGGAAGCCCCCCAGGAGGCCGCCCAGCATGCCGACGGCCAGAAGTTGGAAGATGACGTAGCCCTCAATCATCCGGCGCCCCCCTCGCGCGGCGCCACCAGCCTCCCCGCCCCGTCCGCGAGCAGCGCCTCGGCCAGTTCCGTCGCGACGGCTTCGGCGTCGGTCGCCCCGCCGCAGGCGCTGCGGCGAATCGATTCCCGCCCCGCCGGGCCGAGGAGCCACGCCTCCAGCGCCAGCCGACCCGCGCCGTCAACC
>CAZEBQ010000307.1:2594-5225 GCA_964510295.1 uncultured Anaerolineales bacterium
ACCCGTCCGAGCACGCCGAGCGGTGTGCGGCACCCGGCGCCGAGCCGTCGCACCAGCGCCCGCTCCGCCGCAACCGCCTGCCGCGACGGCGCATCATCCAGCGGCCCCAGCGCGTCGCGGACCCATCGGTCGGCCGAGCGAAACTCCAGGCCCAACGCACCCTGCCCGGCCGCAGGCAGCACGACGCCGGTCGGCACCGAGACCATCCGCTCGTCCAGCAGGCCCAGCCGCGCCAGACCCGCCCGCGCCATCACCGTGGCGTCGCAGAGGTCCTCCCCGAGTTTCCTCAGCCGCGTCTCGACGTTGCCGCGAAGGTCCACGAACTCAAGGTCCGGCCGGGCCGCAAGCAACATCGCCCGCCGCCTCGGACTGCTCGACCCGACGAGGGCGCCCTGCGGCAGGCCGTCGAGGGCGAGGCCGGCCGCCGTCACGAGACAGTCCCGCACGTCGGCACGCCGGGGGACCACGGCGCCGACCTCCAGGCCGTCGGGCACCTGGGTCGGCACGTCTTTCATCGAGTGGACCGCCAGGTCCACCTCCGCCTCGAGCAGGGCACGCTCGAGTTCCTTGACGAAGAACCCCGTGCCGGGCAGGCGAGCCAGCGGCGTCGCCCGGTCGCGGTCGCCCGTGGTGCGGAACTCGCAGGTCTCTAGCGCCAGGTCCGGACGGGCCCGGGCCAGTTGCGACACCACCCAACCGGTCTGCCACAGGGCCAGCGGGGAGCCGCGCGTTCCGATTCGAAGGACTTGTCCCATGGCGCGGCCACCATAGTGAAAACCCGCCCCCGCCGCAAGCGCTGCGCGGATCAGGAACGCTTCCCTCACGGGCGTGGCACGGCAACGCGAAGCGTGGCCGTGTGTGCGGCGTGTGCAACACGGTCGCCCTTCGGGCTGCCGTGCCACCCGTCGAGGCGATCCCTGCCGCACGCGTGGCACAAATCGCCGGGTTTCGATTGACCCGCGGCCCCGGCATTGCGAGACTGGTGCACGGGAGGGCACCGCGATGACCCAGTCCGCGACAAGCGTTCTGGTGACCGGCGCCACGGGGTTTGTCGGCAGGCGGGTCACGGCGCACCTCCTGCGGGAAGGCTTCCGTGTCCTCGCCTTGGTGCGCCCCGGGTCACGGCAGCGCGGCGACCTGCCGGACGGCATCACCGTTGCCGACGGCGACGTGCGCGACGCCGGCGCCGTGGACGAAGCCGCACGCGGGTGCACCGCCGTCATCCATCTCGTCGGCATCCTGCGGGCTCGCGGCAGCCAGACCTACCAGGCCATCCACGTTGACGGGACGGCAAACGTGGTGTCGGCATGCCTGAGAGCGGGCGTCCGGCGGCTGGTGCACATGAGTGCGCTGGGCGTCGGGCGCGGGACCGACACGGGCTACTTTCGCACCAAGGAAGCCGCCGAGCGGTGCGTCCGCGACGGCGGGCTCGACTGGACGATCCTGCGGCCGTCGGTCATCCACGGCGCGCATGGCGCCTTCATGATCCAGATGGCGCAGATGGTGGCGGGATTCGGTCCCGTGCCGCTCGTCGGCCGCGGCGACCAGACCGTCCAGCCCGTCTGGGTCGAGGACGTGGCCCGCGTATTCGTCGCGGCCCTGGGCCGTGACGCGACGGTCGGCCGTACCTACGATGTCGGCGGGCCGGACGTCCTGACGCTGCGGCAGTTCTACCGGACCCTCTCGCGTGTGCTTCTTGGGCGTGAGAAACGCCTGATGCCGGTGCCGACGTTCGCCGTGCGCGCCGGGGCGTGGCTGGCAGCGCACCTGATGGCGAACCCGCCCGTTGCGCCGGACGAGGTGCGGATGCTCCTGGCGGCGCGGCCGTGCGACATCGGCCCCATGACGGAGGCATTCGGTGTCGAGCCGGCCCCCTTCGAGCAAACGCTCGCGGCCTACGCCGACGAACTCAAGGCGGCCGCAGGCCTTGCGTAACACCGCCCCAGAGGGTACCCTGAGACTTCAGAAAGCGACCGTGCGGTCATCGGAAGGAGATCTTCATGCTCATGCTCGCGGAACAAACCGTCGAAGCCGTCAAAGTAGCCGCACAGATGCCGACCACTCAGGACCTCATGGCAGCCGTCGAGCACCTCGGCTTCCTCATCCTGGCCCTGTGTGTTCTGATCCTGCTCGTCGGCCTCTTCGTGACGCGGGGCCAGCGCCGCATCGCGCGGAACCAGATTGAACTGGCCGAACTCATGCGCGGCTCGGGCACCGGCGGCGAGGGCTGAGCACCGGGCGAACCTGTGGGGAGGCGATGCTCGACCTTGCACTCATCCGCGCCGAGCCCGCGCGCGTCAAGGCGGCCCTCTCGCGCCGCGGCGTCGGCCACGAAGCCGTTGACGACGTGACGGAACTCGACGGCCGCTGGACCGCACGACGGGAGGTCCGTGAGGCGCTGCGCATCCGGCGACGCCAAATCAGCGACGAGGCCGCACGCCGAAAGGCGGCCTTGCGCGCCGGGCCCGACTGGAATGCCGACACGTTTCACGCCCCCGACCTGGTGACGGCCGGCCGCGAAGTCGCCCGGCAACTTCACGCCGTCGAGGCCGAGATGGCCGACCTGGCCGCACGCCGCGACGAGGCGCTGCTTGCCTTGCCGAACCTTCCCGCCACCGACGCGCCCGCCGA
>CAZEBQ010000308.1:0-4022 GCA_964510295.1 uncultured Anaerolineales bacterium
CCCCTGTCGGCGGGGGCGCCCCCCGCCACGCCGGGGCGAGGCATGCCTTGCCCTCAACAGCCGGGGCGGCGCTTCGCTCTGCCCCGGCCTACGGGTTGGGCGTGATCGGTGCGGTACTGCTGTGGTGTACGGTGGCAACCGCCGCCGCCCCGCCCGACCCGTCCGTCCGCCTGTACGACACCGGCAGGCGGTCCGTGCTGATGCACCCGAGTGAGGTGGTGCTGAAGAAGGGATGGACACGGGTTGCCGAAGGCGTTCTCTCGCACCGGTTTACGGGCGACCCCGTCCTTGCGAACGACCGCCTTGCGGTCGTTCTGCACCGCGTGGGCCAAGCGTTCGCCTGCTTCACGGTGGGGGACGGCACCCGGCGGCCGGTCATCGTGCAGCCGCGTCCGCATCCGACAGGCGAGTACGTGCTGAAGTTCCACGAGAACTCTGCGGCCGCCGTCGAGGTGGAAGCGGCGGACGAGAACGTCGGCTTCCAGGCCGCCGCGTTCCGCCTTCGGCTGACGGCCGGCGAACCGCTCGTCACGTTGCGAGCCGGTCCCGGATTGGAGAAGGTACGGCTTCGCTGGGAGGCGAGGCACATCGTCGTCCCCGACTTCTTTGGCGACGACGCGGTCTGGCCCACGGAGGCGGCCCGGCGCGGACCCATCGGCCTGCCGGCCGAGAACGTCCTGCTGGCCTTCCACGGTACGTCCATCCTGGCGTGCGTGTGGGAGTCGCGCGACGGCCGCGCCGACCTGTGCCCGTCGCCGCACGGCGCCGCGCTGCCCGGCGCCGACCCGGCCTGCGTCGTCGAGTGCCGCGAGGGCAAACGCTTCTGGCTTGCACTGCTTGACGGGCCCGGCCTGTACGACCGCCGCGACGTTGCCGAGGGCAAGACGCCGGCCGCCGTCCTCGGCACCTTCAAGCCCCTGTTCCCCGCCAAGTGGCGGGCGAGTTTTGTGGGGAAGGACGGCGTCTGCGAGTCGATTACGTTCGAGCAGCCGCCCGAGAAGGCACCCGTGCCTGAGACCTGGCGCGGGCCGGTCATCATCTATCCCATCGACCGCAGCCGCGAGACGCCCCTTACGACAATCCTGCCGATGGACGTCCTGCGCTCGACCCTCGGCGTGGGGCCGTGCCAGTACATCCTCGACGCCGAAGGCCTGGGCGGCGACGAGCCTGCACCGCCGGACGCCGTCGTCGGGTGGATCGAGCGGCTCGTCAAGAAGAAACGTGCCGCCCGGTCGGCTGAGGAAATCAAGGACCGGCTGGACGCGATGCTCAATCATCTGGCGGCCGTGCGGGCGCGCATCGACGACTACGCCGCCTTCGGCCGAGAGGTTCGCCACGTCTGCCGGGAGGCGGTGAAGCAGGACGCCGAGAAGGAGGCGGCTGCGGCCGTCCTCCGTATCTGCGACCGTCTCGACCATGATCTTGCGCGCGGCCGTGCCCCGATGAAGACGCCCGCGGACGCGGCACGACTGGCGCGCGAGATCGCGGCGCTTATCGAGAGGCCCGATGCGCTTACCGGGTTCGAGGCGCCCGGCAAGGCGCTCCGCGCCATCGGCCACGCCTTCGACGCCACCCTCGCCCGCAGCCGCATGGCCGCACGACGGATGAGGGCATATTCCCGCAGCCAAAAAGGCGACCTCGCCACGACGGTCGAGACGATGGCCGAGCGGATGCTCCACCCCAAGTAACGCAAACAGGGAGACGCACCACGATGCTGAAACTGCGAACCCCCGCCGTCGCCGCTGTGGCGGCGCTGCTGTGTGCCCATGCCCGCGCCGCCACGCCCGTGAACCGCTTCGCCAACCCCGGCTTCGAGATGGGCTCGGGCGGATGGCGGATGGACAAGGGCAGCGGCACCGTCGCCCGCTTCGCCATCGACGAGGGCGACGCCGCCGACGGGCAGCGCAGCATGCTCGTCGCGGTCGAGAGCGTCGGCGAGTGGGGCACCCAGTTCGGCCAAACGATCGAGCCCGGCGCCAAGGGCAAAACCTACACCTTCGCCGTCATGGCGAAGAGCGTTGAGGGGGCGGTGCAGGTCCAACTTGAGATCGAGCGAGCCGGTAAACCTTACGACCGGGCCTTGCGGAGCGAGGCCTTTGCCCTCACGCCCGAAAAGTGGACCCAACTGCACGCGACGTTCACGGTCGAGAAGGACTTCCCGCAGGGCTGGTTCGCCTACATCAGTTGCCGCCAGGCGAACGCGCGGTATCGCTGCGACGGGTTCCGCCTGACCGAGGGCGCCTACGTGCCGCACGAAGAGGTCGTGAAGGCGGAGCAGGCGAGCGCGGGCGTGCGCCTGTACGACACGGGCACGGCCTCGGCCGCACCGCTTGCCCCGTCGGCCGTGGCGGCGCGCAGCGGTTGGACACAGGTTGCCGAAGACGCCGTCTCGCACACGTTCAAGGGCGACGTCGTCTTTGCGAACAACCGTCTGGCGGTGGTCCTGCGCAAGGGCGGCCGCGGGGCGGAGGTCTACGCCGCCGGGCCCACGGGGACGGCACGGCGTGCCGTGCTCGTTCCGGCGTCACAGCGCGCGGCGGAGCGCCTCCTGGCGGTCAAGATTGCGGAGAACGGCGCCGGGGCCGTCGCGGTCGATGTCACGTTCGCGGCCGGCCCGGAGAAGATCACCTGCCGCTACGCGCTGGGCATGGGCCGGCCGTTCGTCGCGACGCAGCCGCGCGCGGGCACCCGGGCGCTGGCCGTCGAGGCCCCGTGCCGGTTCGCCGTGTTGCCGGACTTCTTCGCGGACGACATCGTGATCGACGCGGGCGAGGTGCCGGCGGGCGAGGCGGAACTGCCGGCCGACCACTTCCTGCTGCACCTCGCGCCCGAAGAAGAGTCGGTCGTGATGGCCGTGTGGAACCCGGCGGCCGAGTTCATCCGCGCCGACTTCGCTGGAAGCGGCAAGGGGCGGCGCCTGACGCGGTCCACCATCCCCTATGGCAAAGACGGTAAGGTCTGGGTCGCGGTGCTGGAGGGCAACCACATCTGGCACACCCGCGAGGTGGCCGAAGCGGACGCCGGCCGCATCATCCCGCTCGATTGGCGCCAACCGTTCCCCGCCCAGTGGCGGCTGGACTGGCGGCGCGACGACGGCCTGACGGACAGTTGGGAGATGATCGCCCAGCGCCAAAGCGGCAACTTCACCAAGATCGGCTGGTTCGGCGGCGAGGGAACCTTGCCCGCCAGCCGCAAGCGATGGACCACCGTCCTCGGCAATTTCACGTACCCGTGCTGGATCGACCGGAACGGTCGCGGCCACATCCAGCCGCTGGGGGGGAAGAAGGCCTTGGCGTTCGCAGGGCCGGCGCTCCTGTACCCGATCAACCGGTCGAGGGCAACGCCGCTTGAGGTCTTCACGGTGGTCGATATCGTCCGGACAACGCTCGGCGTAGGACCGTGCGAGTACATCCTCGACGTAGAGGGCCAGCGCTCCGAGTACAAGGGGCGGGCCACGTGCTCGAACCGCGACGTGCTCAACGAGATCTACCAGAAGCGGCAGCAGAAGAAGCGGCGGGCGGACATCGAAAAATCGCTCGTCGAAGTCATGACCTTCATCCGGCACATCCGCGGACGCATCGAGCAGTACGTCGCCTTCGGCCACGACCTGCTCGCCTACCTGGCCGAGCAGAAGAAGGCTCACGGCGACCTTGCCGAACCGATCGGCGAACTCGAACGGCTCGCGCGCGAGATCGACGCCCGCTACGCGGCCCGCGAAGCGACGATCAAGACACCCGCCCACGCCGCCGCCATGGTCGAGAGGTTCAAGGCCACCGTCTTGGACGACACGAGCAAGGACGCCCTGGAGAAGTGCAAGCAGTTCACCAAGGCGTGGGTCGCCATCGGCGGGAGCCAGGACGAACTGGTCGGCGAGTGTCGGTGGGCCGTCAAGGTGATCCGCCAGCGGGCCGGGCTCCTGATGGCGAAGGAGCCGCGCATGGCCGAGATCGCCCGCCAGATCCGAAGCCGCAGCCGAAAGGTCCTCCGCAACCCCGCCGGCCATGAAGGAGCCCGGCATTGAA
>CAZEBQ010000308.1:4122-5215 GCA_964510295.1 uncultured Anaerolineales bacterium
GGCCTGGCGGTCGCCATGCTGGCTCTCGCGCTCGCGGGAGGCTGCGGTGACGCCGACGAATCGGACGCCCCCGCCTCCGAGCCGGGCGAGCCAAATGTCATCACGACCGGCACCGGCATCAAGATGGTGCGGATTCCGGCGGGGCACTTCCGGATGGGCGATGACGCCGGGGAAGCCGACGAGAAACCCGCCCACGACGTGCCCCTCAGCGCCTTCCACATCGACGTGACCGAGGTGACCCAGAAATCGTATCAGGCCCTGATGGGCCGCAACCCCGCCAAGTTCAAGAACCCCGACCATCCGGTCGAACGTCTGAGTTGGCCGGCGGCCGTCAAATACTGCAACATGCGGAGCCTGCGCGAGGGCCTGACGCCCTGCTACGACCCGGCTACGCTGGCGTGCGACGGCTCGGCCGACGGATACCGCCTGCCCACGGAGGCCGAATGGGAGTACGCCTGCCGCGCGGGTACGACCACCGCTTACTCCTTCGGCACCGACGCCCGCAAGTTGGCGGCCCACGCCTGGTTCAAGCAAAACGCCGGCAAGACGACCCATCCGGTCGGCACCAGGAAACCCAACGCGTGGGGTCTCTACGACATGCACGGCAACGTGGCCGAGTGGGCGGGCGACCTCTATGGCGAGTCCTTCTACGCGACCGCCGCCGGCGCGGACCCGACGGGGCCGGCATCGGGCGACGAGCGTGTGCTTCGCGGCGGCAGTTGGCGCACCAGCGCCGCCGCCTGCCGGTCCGCCGCACGTTTCAGCGAACCGCCGGGACTCGCGGACGTCTGTTTCGGATACGAGGCATACGGTTTCCGCTGCGTGCGGCGGGCACCGTCCGCGACGGCGGGCGGCGCGGCCAAGTAAACCGCTCACGCGGCGGGATAGCGCAGGAAAATGGGTTTGCCAAACCTGCGGCCGCCTGCGACAATCCGGCCCGGCCGGGCGACCGGTCAGCCATGGCTGCCCTGGCAGACCGGTGGATAAACTGGTAATAACCTGATGAATCCACACGATACGCCATAACCCGTTTTCCGACAACCACTTCGGGCCCATAGCTCAGCGGCAGAGCAGGGGACTCATAATCCCTTGG
>CAZEBQ010000309.1:0-5214 GCA_964510295.1 uncultured Anaerolineales bacterium
CGGGCCGGTCGGCGAGGCCGACGACCCCTATCACGGCTGGGACGACCGCCCCTCGACGGGCGGGCCGAGGCAGGCGTTCCTGAGGCGTTCCGTCTATCGCTACGCCCCGGACGACATCAAGGACGCGGTCATGACACGCGGCGCCCTCTACACCCACATGTTTTATGACAGCGGGGCCTACGACCCCGGCACGTACACCTACCGTTATACGGGCGGCGAAGCGATCAATCACGCCGTCGCCATCGTCGGCTGGGACGACAACAAGGCAGTCCCCGGGGCGGGCGCCGCCGGCGCGTGGGAGATCCGCAACAGTTGGGGCGCCGGCTTCGGCGACGGCGGCTACTTCTGGATCTCCTATGAGGACACCAAGGCGTGCAAGTTCGCCACGTCGTTCGAGGCCGAGCAGGCCGACGTCGCCCAGCGCTGCTATTCGTACGACTACTACGGCGACGTGAGTGAGCTCAACTGCCCGTACGCCTACAACCGGTTCACGGCGACGCAGGACGAGGAGTTGGCCGCCGTCGGTTTCTACGTCGGAGAGGACAACGCCACCTACACCGTCGAGGTCTACGACACGGTGGACGGAAACGACCTGCCGATCGATCTCTTGGCGTTCAAGACCGGCGACCTCCTGGAGGGCTTCCACGTTGTGGACCTGGACTCGCTTGTCGAGATCGACGCCGGCGACGACTTTATCGTGTCGCTGCATATCGAGAACGGCGGTGCGTACCCGCTGGCGTTCGACTTCGCCGAGCCAGGATACAGCAGCGGCTCCACGGCCAGCCCCGGGGAGAGTTTCTACAGTTTCAACGGCGCGGGCTGGACCGACCTGACCGCCTATAGGTCGACTGCGAACTTCTGCATCAAGGCCTACACGATTCCCGAGCCTGTGACGCTGCTGCTCCTCGGCCTGGGCGGGTTGGGCGTGCTCGTTCGCCGCCGCAGGTGAGAGTTCGTTTCAGGGCAATGGACGAATAAGTGTGCCACGGCCGGCTTGCCCGGCCGTGTGTTTTTGGGGCGGCGTCACCGAACCCGGACAACCACCTGCCGGCGCGCCGGAGCGTGCCCCGGCCTACGGGTTTCCCGAACGCGCCGTGCAGGACGTGGCCGGGTCCGATGGAATCCCTGCATCAGCCATAGCGCCTCCCGCCTTTCTTGGGTCCGTCCGCCTGGTGGCCTTCCCAGGCCACCAGCACGCATCGCGCCCAGGTCTGCGGCGGCCTCGGAAGGCCGCCGCGCGGAACGTGGCGCTGTGGCACTACTTCCGCTTCCGCGCCTTGGCGCTTCTGCGCAGCGCTTGGTCGAGGTCGGCGATGATATCGTCGACGTCCTCGGCGCCCAGGGCGAGGCGGATCAACGAATCGGTGATGCCCAGTGCGTACCGCTCCTTGCGGGTCTCGCGGTAGTAGGTGATGGTGGCCGGGTGGGTGATGAGCGTTTCGACGCCGCCGAAACTCGGCGCGATGAAGCACAACTTGAGCGCGTCGAGAAACCGTTTGGCCCTCGCCAGGCCGCCCTTGATGTCGAAGGTCACCACGCCGCCGTACCCGTCCATCTGGGCCTTGGCGATCTCGTGATGCTGGTGGCTCTCCAGGCCCGGGTAGTACACCTTCTTGACGAGCGTATGCGCCTCGAGGAACCGCGCCACCTTCATGGCCGAGGTGTTCTGGTGCTTCACGCGCAGGGCGAACGTCTTGAGGCCCCGCACCACCAGGTAACAGCAGTGCGGGTCGATGACGCCGCCGAGGCCCTTGTGCAGGGCCCGGATCTTGCCGATGAGGTCGGCCCGGCCCAGCACGGCGCCGCCGAGAATGTCGTTGTGACCCGCCAGGTACTTCGTCAGGCTGTGGATCACGAGGTCCACGCCCCACTCCAGCGGCCGCTGATTGAGCGGCGTTGCGAACGTCGAGTCGATGACCGTCAGCACCTTGTGCTTGCGGGCGATAGAGCCGAGCCTCTCCAGGTCGAAGATGTTCAGATACGGGTTCGTCGGCGACTCCGAGAAGATGAACCGCGTGTTCTTGCGGACCGCCCGCTCCAGGGCCCGGTAATCGCCGAACGGAACGATGGTGCATCCGATGCCGAACCGTTGAAGGTACTCGGAGCAGAACTCGAGCGTCCGCTTGTACGCATCGTCGGTGATGACGAGGTGGTCGCCGCTCTTGACGAGCGTGAGGATGGTGGTCGTGATGGCGCTCATGCCGGAGGTGAACAGGACGCCGTCCTCGGCCCCCTCCAGGTGCGCCAGCCGCCGCTGGGCCACCAGTTCCGTCGGGTTGCCGTACCGGCCGTATTCGAATCGGGGTTTGCCGTGCTTGGTGTAGTCCTCGACCTCCCTCGAGTCCTTGAAGACGTAGGTCGATGTCTGGACGATGGGCGTGGTGATGGAATCGGCGTACCGCTCCCGGTCTTCGCCGGCGTGAATCGCGCGGGTGGAGATGCCCTGGCGGCGTTTCGGCTTTCGCGCCTTGCTCATGGTCGCTCCGTTGGCTCTGGCGTCGAATTCGCAACCGGTCAGGTTACCCGCGGGCGCGTTGCGTGTCAACGGGTCGCCCCATCGCCTCGGGGCGCGGCCCAGGGTGTGGCAACAGTTTCCGGCGGTCGGGCGAGGCTGAGGGGAAAGCATGAGTTGGGTCTATATTCTATACAAAACCGGCCGTCTGGTTTTGTATAGAATGCCGTACCGCTTGCTGTGCAGTGTCCCGGTGACCGGATGTTTTGCCGATCAAACGGGAACGGCCCCGTTTGATCGCAAAAGTAGACCCAACTCATGCTTTTCCTTCAGTCTCACCCCATCTTGCCCTGCCATAAAAACTTGCCACACCCGCGGCGCACGGGTCGATAAGAAACGCTGCCGTCCGGGCCTCGACTGTGTTAAAACCACCGGCGGCGCGTACGCTTCTATCCGCGACCCATAGGGGGCGCGCGGCTGACCAGGCGAACGCTTACGGGAGGAACCATGCAACTGAAGCCAACGTGGATCGCGCCGGTCCTCGCCGCCGCCATGACCACCTGCGCCCTCGCGGCCGGGCCCGAGGCCGTCCCGACCCTCATCCGCAGCGCCGGCAACGCCGAGTCCGACGCGGCACGCCTCGCGATCCTGAAACGCCTTCAGCAGCGGCCCGACCTGGCCGCGCCGCTGAAGGCTGACCTCGACCGCCTCGTCCCCGCCGTCGACAAGTGGGCGACCTCGACGTACCTGCCCTACTTCAGCCGCGCGATCCAGCGGGACCTCGACCTCGATTTCGGCGTCCGCCGCGACTCGCCGCTCTATCCCGTGGCGTGCCTCTACCGCGCGCGGATGCTCGTGTGGGTGACCCTCGAGAGCGGCAACATCATCCGGCACCGCGACCGGCGGCGGCAGTTCCTCGACAAGGCCGTCGCCGCGTTCAAGGTGGCCCGCAAGGCCTTCCCCGAGAACCGCATCGTCCGCATGTACCTGGGCGAGCCGATTCCGTGGACCTGCCACCTGCCCGGCGCCGACGCCGCGCCACCATGGGCCGCACTCCAGCGAGAGAACCTGGAACGCCTAGCCGACATCATCACCTGGTGGATCGACCATCGGATGCAGCCCGACGGCCAGTACGGCGGCGGATGGGGCGACGACTGCGAGATGTGGCGGTGGTGGGCGCCCGTCCTCATCGGATTCGACGACCCGAAGATCGTCGGGGCACAGGCCCGCTTCGCCGACGCCCTCATGAGACAGCCGCACATGAAGGGCGGCTACATGTCACGGATGACCGACGTGGAACACTCCGCCGAGGACTCGACCGACGTCATCCTGCCCATGATGCACCTGGCGCCCGACGACCCCGTCTGGCGGAACCGGGCCCTGCGCCTGGCCGACCTCATGGAGACCCTCTGGACGGGGCGAAACGCGCGCGGCCTCTTGCAGTTCAAGAGCACCTACTTCACCGTCGACAAGGTGGACCCCAACCCGCAGCGGGCGTGTGACACCGTCTATCACGTCCGGGCCGTCCAGCCCGCGCTCCTGTGCTGGCAGCGGACGGGCGAGAAGCGGCTCGGCCGGCTCTTCTCGACGTGGATGAAGACCTGGGTCGATGCGGCCGCACGGGCAGAGAGAGGCAAACCCGCCGGTGTTATCCCCTCGGCCATCCACTGGCCCGATGGACGCGTCGGCGGACTCGGCAACCACTGGTGGGACCCCCGCAACCACGGCGAGCCCACCCTGTACGAGTGGCCGAGCGCCGCCCGGGCCGTCTGCGACACGCTCCTCTTGACCTGGCACATGACGGGCGATGAGACGTTCCTGGCGCCGCTTCGGTCGATGGCCGCCATGCGGCTCAGGTACCTGAAGGGAACGCGCGAGAAGACTCCCGCGCCGGGGTCCGAGGCCTGGTGTGCCGCGCGACTCGGGTTCCTCGCACCGACGCTCGCCAAGTACCGGCGCCTGACGGGCAGCAAGGCGTTCGACGATCTCCTGGGCCGCGACTACCGCGCCCACATGGCCATGGACGGCGGCGGCGAGTCCCCGGCCCTGGCCGAGGCGCTCCGCGCCGGCGCCGAAGCGCTGCGCGTCAACTGGCCCGGCTACACGAGCGAGGTCCGTTGGACCGACCGCGTGTTGCGGTTCCCCGCCCTCTTCCGCGACGACTACCTGTTTGAGAAGGGCATCGACTCGATCCGCTCGCCCGACCCGCTGCTCCTGTACACGACCGCGACGGGTGACCCGGGCGGCATCGGCTACTTCCCCCTGAACGCCGTCCGTTGGCTCACCCCGCCGCGCGACGTGGCTGCGCTCGTGACCGACGCCGGCACCGACCGCGTCGAGGCGCATCTGTTTCACTTCGGCGAGACGCTGCGGCCGATGGGCGCGGAACTCTACCTGCTGAAGCCGGGCCGATACACCTTCGAGGTCCGGGCGCAAGCGAAGCAGGCTGCGGCCGGGGCCGCACGCGGCGAGCGTATGGACCGCATCGCCGGCCCGACGGCGTTCGAGGTCTCGGGTTCCCGCACGCGTATCCGTTTCGAGATTCCCGCCCGGCGGCTGAGCGTGTTGGCGGTGGCGCCCGATGCGTAGCGTTCCGAAAACGCTTGTCTTTTCTCGCCCGACTTGCCAGCCTGATACGACAACGAAACTTCGCCATTTCGCGCGGCGGGTCGGAGCCTGCCCCGCATTTCGCGCGGTGGGTCTCCGGACCCACCGCGCGTAAAGGGCCGTTTGCGGGGCTGCGCGGCGGGTGCCGAGACCCA
>CAZEBQ010000310.1:0-5186 GCA_964510295.1 uncultured Anaerolineales bacterium
TGGCATTGAATATGGCCCTGACCCGCTTTTTTCCCGGCCGAGCGACAACCGGGCAAACGCACAAGTAGCGCAGTAGTACCAAGCGAGGTGAGATAAGTCGTGCGCGGCGGGTACGGAGACCCACCGCGCAAGACTTAACGGGCTGAAACGCGGTCTTCTGCGCGTGGGGTACCGAGACCCGCCGCGCAAGTGCCAGGTGGCCGTGCCGCCCGGCGCCTTCGCGCCCAGCCCGAACGGAGAACCGATGCCACAGAGCCGACCCAAACCCTGCCGAATCCTCTTCGAGCCATCAGGCCTCAAGACCGAGGTCCTGCAGGGCGCCACCATCCTCGATGCGGCGCGGCGGGCCGGCGTGTACCTGACCAGTATCTGCGGCGGCGACGGGTACTGCGGCAAGTGCAAGGTCATTGTCAACGTCGGCGAGGTCGAATCGCCGCCCACGACCCTCCTGTCGCCTCATGAAATACGCGAGAACACCGTCCTGGCGTGCCAGGCACGCATCCGCTCGGACCTCACCGTCACGGTTCCCCGCAGCCATGCCCTCGACACCGGCCGCATCGTCGTCGACAGCGACGCCCATCGCTTCAGCGAAATGGCCGGCGAGGACCTCGGCGAGGGCGTTTTCCCGTTCGAGCCGCTGGTCCGAAGACTCTACCTCGAGATGTCGCCTCCCACCATGGAAGACCAACTGGCCGACCACGAGCGGCTGTACATGGCCATCCGCGAACGCCTCGACGTGCCCCTTATGCAGACCGGCTACCGCATCCTCCTGCAGTTGCCGGCCCTGCTCCAGGGGGCCGAGTATAAGGTCACCGCCATCGTGGCGGAGCGCGGGGGGGTGGCCGAAGTCATGGACGTTGAGCCGGGCGACACCAGCCAGTGCAATTATGCCGTCGTTGTGGACCTCGGAACGACCACCGTCGTCGCTCAACTCGTGGATCTGGCTGCGGCCGCCACCATCGACGCCGAGGCAACCTACAACTCCCAGATGCACTTCGGCGACGACTATATCCGCCGCATCATCTACGCCGAGGAGCACGACGCCTTCGAGGAGATGCAACGCCGCATCGTCCACGACGTCAACGACCTCGTGCAAACCCTGGCCGTCCGCCAGGGCATCGAGTTGCAATGTGTTGCCTCGGTCATCTGCGCGGGCAACACGGCGATGGTCCATTTTCTGCTGAACCTCGATCCCCGCCGCATCCGCCGCACGCCCTACGTGCCGAGCGCCGCCTGCATCCCCCCCATCCGGGCGGCCGAGGCCGGCATCCGCATCAACAAACGCGGCATCCTGTATGTCCTGCCGGCCGTCGGCGCTTACGTCGGAAGCGACATCGTGGCCGGCGTCCTCACCACCCGCCTCCACGAGGCGCCGGGCCTGAGCCTGTTCATCGACATCGGCACCAACGGCGAGGTCGTCCTCGGATCGAAGGAGTGGATGGTCTGCGCGTCGTCCTCCGCAGGGCCGGCCTTCGAGGGGGCCGGCATCAAGCACGGCATGCGGGCTGCGGCGGGGGCGATCGAACGCGTCAACGTGACCGACGACCGCCAACTCGCGTTCCAGACCATCGGCGGCGAGACGCCCCGCGGGCTGTGCGGCACCGGCCTCCTCGATACGCTGGCGGGGCTTCTCGAGATCGGCGCCATCGACCGGACCGGCCGCTTCGCCAACCCCGACGACCCGCGCCTGGCCGACGGCCCTGACGGGCTGGAGTTCACCCTCGTGAGCGGCCACGACGGCCAGGGACCCATCGTTATCACCCAGGCCGATATCTCAAACCTCATCCGGTCCAAGGCCGGCGTCTATGCCGCCATCCAGATCCTCATGGAATCGACCGGAACGGCCTACGACGGCCTCGAGGCCGTCTTCGTGGCCGGCGGGTTCGGCAACTACCTCGACGTGCGCAAGGCCATCGCCATCGGCATGCTGCCGGACATCCCGCCCGAGCGGATCCACTTCGTCGGCAACACCTCCGTCGCCGGAGCCAAGATGGCCATTATGAGCCGACGCGCACTGGCCAAGGCCGAACAGATCGCCGACCGAATGACCTACTTCGACCTCATGAACCACCCCGGCTACATGGACGCCTTCATGCAGGCCAACTTCCTGCCACACACCGACCTCGGCCGCTTCCCGACCGCGCTCCGCAGCGCGGGCCGGGCAGGACCAATGGAGAAACCCGGCAACTAATGAGCAAGACCATTGCCATCTCGGGCAAGGGAGGAAGTGGCAAGACGACCGTCGCCGCCATGATCGTCAGCCAACTCGTCCGGCAGACCGGACGCAGCGTCCTGGCGGTCGACGCCGACCCGAACGCCTGCCTCGGTCTGGCCCTGGGCGTCGAGCCCGAGACGACGGTCGGCGAAATCCGCGACGCCGCCCTCGAACGCAAACTCCAGACCGGCCCCGGCATGGACCGCCAGCGGGCCGTCCAGTACGCCATCCACCGGGCCGTGGCCGAGGCCGAAGGCTTCGACCTCCTGGCCATGGGCCACACCGAAGGCCCCAAGTGCTACTGCGCGGTCAACCATCTGCTGCGGGAGTACCTCGACCAGGCGGCCGGCGACTACGGGTGGGTGGTCCTCGACAACGAGGCCGGCATGGAACACCTCTCGCGCCGCACGACCGACGCCGTCGAGTTCCTCCTGGTGGTGGCCGAGGCCACCGCCATCGGCGCCGCCACCGCCCGCCGCATCCTCGCTCTGGCGGAGCGGTTGCCGATTGTGGTGCGCCGACGCGGCGTCCTCTGGAACAAGGTGGCCGACCCGGCGCTGGTCGACACGCTCGGGGCCGACCTGCCTGTGATCGGCATCGTCCCGTACGACGACGCCGTGCTCGAAGCCTCGACGCGAGGCGCCACCGTCTTCGATCTGCCGGCCGACGCGCCGGCCGTCGCAGCCGTCGGCGAGGCACTCGCTGTGATACTCGACAGGGCAACGCAGCGCACCTAGCGAAAGGAGAGACGATGCCTTTACCGCCCGTCAAAGACGTCTACTCGGGCCGGGTCAACGAGATCACCCTCGGCGGCGGCGACCGCAAGTCCGTCACCGTCGGCGGCGCCAGGACGGCCCCCTACGGCGGCGACCACGAGGTCACCGGTCGCAGGCCCGTCATCGCCGTCGACGTGCTCGACGCCGCTCCCGATGAGTGGCCACCCGTCCTGGCCGAGGCCTATGCCGACGTGCTCGGCGACCCGGCCGCCTGGGCCAGGAAGGCCGTCGAGGAGTCCGACGCCGAACTCATCTGCCTCAAGTTCGACGGCATCCATCCCGACAAGGGCGACCGTGATGCCGAACACGCCGTCGACGTCGCCGGGAAGGTTGTCGATGCCGTCGACGTGCCCCTTATTCTGTGGGGCAGCGGCAGCCCCGACAAGGACAACGCCGTCATGCCGAAGGTCTCGGAAGCCGCCAAGGGCCAGAACGTCCTGCTCGGCACCGTGACCGAGGACAACTACAAGAACC
Organism: uncultured Anaerolineales bacterium; assembly: GCA_964510295.1. Taxonomy (GTDB): domain Bacteria; phylum Planctomycetota; class Phycisphaerae; order FEN-1346; family FEN-1346; genus JAUVZF01. Next base: position 3,466 of record CAZEBQ010000310.1, read on the forward strand.
TGACGGCGATCGCGCTGGCCGACGGCCACTTCCTCATCAGCGAGGCGCCGCTCGACATCAACATCGCCAAGCAGGTCAACATCCTGGTCTCGGACATGGGATTTCCGCTCGAACGGATGGTCATGTTCCAGACGACCGGCGCCCTGGGATACGGCATGGAGTACGCCTACTCGCTCCAGGAGCGGCAGCGGCTGGCGGCCCTCGGCGGCGATAAACTGATGGCCATGCCCCTCATCTGCGACGTCGGACACGAGGCCTGGCGGGCCAAGGAGGCCAAGGCCTCAGACGACGACGCGCCCGAATGGGGCGACGCCGCCAGACGAGGGCCACTCTGGGAAACCACCACCGCCATCGCACTGCTCCAATCGGGCGCCGACATCGTCCGGATGCGGCACCCGAAGGCCATCGCCGCCGTTCAGGCTTACATCAAAGACCTCTGGGGCGACGCGTAGAACGACAGCGCCACTTCGTGCGCGGCGGGTCTCCGTGCCTGTTTAGCGTGTCGGTTGTGGCTGTCACCCTGAGCGAAGCGAAGGGTCTCGCCGTGGAAACGACGAAACAGCAAAGACCACGGCGAGATTCTTCGGCCCGCAAGCGGGCCTCAGAATGACAACGCTAAACACGTACGGTCTTCCGACCCGCCGCGCAACGGCGTAAACGGGCTTTAACACGCGGTGGGTCCGGAGACCCACCGCGCGAAATGGGGAAATGGCACTGTAGCGATAACCTCGTCGAGCCGCTGTCGAGCCCCGACCGGAAGGTCGGGGATACTCGCGAGTTTGCGGTTGACGCTCGAACCAGCCTAAGGCAAGCACGGGCTACTCAAGGCACCAACGGGAGGAAGAGATGATCGCTATCGCCGAACGCATCAACGGACAGTTCCTCGACGTCAAGGCCGCCATCGCCGACAAGGACCCCGCGCCCGTCGTCAAACTGGCCGAGAGCCAGACGGCGGCCGGGGCCGCTTATCTCGACATCAACGTCGGCACCGCCGCCGCCGACCAGGAAGATGCCATCAAGTGGCTCGTCGAGACGGCCCAGAACGCCTGCGAGACGCCCCTGTGCCTCGACAGCCAGAAACCCAACGTCATCAAGGCGGCTCTGGAGGCCTGCGACACGTCGCGCGGCGTGCTCCTCAACTCCACGCCCCTCGACAAGAAGAGCGACCCGGAGGTCCTCGACAAGTACGTCGAGATGGCCAACGCATCGGGCGGCAACATCATCGCCCTGACCATGAACTCGGAAGGCGTGCCACAGAACGTCGACTCGCGCGTCGCCATCGCCGCCGAGATCATCACCAAGTGCATGGAACTCGGGATGACTCCCGACCGGCTCTTCATCGACCCGATCATCCTGCCCGTCAACGTGCCGGGGGCGCAGGAGCAGCCGGGCAACATCCTCCAGGCCATCGATCAGATTCTGCTGATGTCCGACCCCCCGCCGCACATCACCATGGGCCTCTCGAACCTCAGCCAGGGCACCGCCGAGCGGAGCCTCATCAACCGCGCGTTCCTGGCCATGGCCATCAGCCACGGGTGCGATTCCGCCATTATCGACGTCCTCGACGAACCGCTCGTCGATATCGTCGCCACCGCCGAGATGCTCATGAACAAGCAAATCTACTCCGACTCCTTTCTCAAGGCCTACCGCAGCATCGCGGGCGGACAGCGCTAAGGCCGGCATAAGGCCGCCGTTAGCCGCGGGCGGATAGCGCTAAGGCC
>CAZEBQ010000311.1:0-5153 GCA_964510295.1 uncultured Anaerolineales bacterium
CGCTCTTTCATTTCGTATCCTTTCAATCCACCCGCACGCGTGTGGGGTGAACCCTATTTGCCCACAGTTTGCATAACCCCACAGATGCGTTTGTTAAGGTGGCTGGACGGTCGCCCGCCGAAATGCGCATTTTATTGCAGAGCGCATGCAATATTTCGTGCCATAGCGTCTGTTGAATCTCCGATATTGCTCGCTTTCCAGCCCACACGCGGATCGTGCGTTGCCAATAGCTCACATCTCCGAGCAGAATATCCTCATCGGTCTCACCTACAGGCTCATCAGTGTATTCGATGCGATAGATTGAATTTAGGACACGGATTGTGCCGGGCAGATTATCTATTGGGCATTTGCTAGCTGGCACCTGAGCTGCATTCCCTCCTCGTGTCCGGCGTCATATTCGCCAAACTCTGCGGTGTTGCGCGGCGCTGGATTGTAGTAGATATTCTGGTAATACGCGTCTTCCCAGCCGCGGCGGTACGGCGTCAGCGGCGTAGCGCTTATCGTGCGCAGGTCGCGTGCGTTAGGTTCAATCGAGATGCTCTTCATTTGTTCTCCGGAATAGCAGGCAGCATTCGAGCGGGGCCTGAACCCGTCCGCTGCCCGCGTGCCACACCCTACACATTCTCTTGATTGGCGTTCACCTGCTGCGTCTTCCATCGCGCCTTTCGCGGCCCCAATTTATATCAACGGGAAGTCCCCGATGATTCTACGATTTTGATCTCCACTCTCGGCTGTCCTCTCCGACCGCGCGTCGTCACATCATGCAGCCAGCGCGGCGAGTCGTCCTGCAGCAACCCCGCATCGCACAGCCCGTCGATCACCAGCTTCGCCGCTACGTTGTCGCTGTCTAGCGCCCGCGGCCGGTACGCTGTCACGCAGATGTTGACCGGGCCGCTAAACGTCTCTGCTTCTATAGGCGTTGCCGCCAAAACTTGCATACGGATCGTATCCGCGAGACCTTTGCGCTTGCTCCAATGCATCCCGGCGTAGAATTCATTCCACGACGGCAGGAGGAGATCCGGCACGACGATCTTCATATCGCCGGCTCCAGGGGCCTCCTGGGCGGATAGTCGCCGGCCGCCGGCTTGACGACCGTGACGATTCCGCGGACTTCATACGTCACCAGCAACTTTGCGCCGCAGTGAGGACACGTGTCGTTGATGGTATTGTGGCCCTGCGTCACGAGCCGCCAATCGACTACATGCTGATGCCGGTTCCAGCATTTTGGACACCATATGTCAAGCGCGATGCTATTCATCATGATTTCTCCAGATGTACGGGCGGCGCCTCGGCAATGGCGTCCAGCACCGCCCGCAGCGTCGTGTCGGGAATGTAGTAGAGCGGGCATGTGCCTGAGACCCAGCGATAGCCGCCGCTGCGCTTCTCGACCATACGGCTCTTGTCCTGCGCATCCAGAAAATACGCAGGGATGCGTTTCAGATAACGCTCCATGAGGCTGCGCTGCGCCTGACCGGCCTGACAGTCGCAGAAGAGCACTTGGCCCTGGCTGGCCGCGATGGCCCGGCGCAGATAGAGCGGCACAGGAACGTGCCGAGTATCCGGCTCGGCCACGATGCCATAGGAGCAATGATCGCAACCGGCCGGGTCGTAGCCGAGCATTTCGACCAACTGCGCATCATTCTCGCCGGCAACAAATTGCGTCCACGTTGTGCGGTCGTATCCCGCGCGCAGGCGGCACTGGCGCTCTGTCATATTTCGTCTCCTCGTCGAGTGCGGCGCAATCGCGCTAGCCGGTCAGCCTTGGTCTCAAACGGGTCACGCACAACCCATTCGATGCGCCGGTAACGTTCTTCCCAGTCGTCGAGTTCGGCCGGCGTATCGTCCTGGAATTTCCGCTGGCACTGCGCTTCGTACTGTTTACGGATGGCGGCCACGGTCGGCAGCCACTCCGATTCCGCCAGCGCCGCATCGACGGTCGCCTGCAGCCGGTCCGGCGAGATATCCCGAAGCAGGCGCACATATTGCTCGATGGCGATTTTGCTCATGACTACGTTCGGGAACATGGCGAACATCGGCGTGAGGATGCGGATGCAGTCGCTGCGCTTGATGCGCACCGGCCGGCCGTTGAAGGCCAGCTTGGAGCCGTTGCGCTCGCTGTCCCATAACTCCGGATCCTGCTGGTTATAGGGCTGAATATTGTCCAAAGTCCATCTCCTCCAGGGCCATCTCGTAGAGATTCTGAATGCTGACGGGAACACGGTCCTGCTTGCGCTTGCCGGGCGGGGCCGTGCCCTTGACGATGCTGCCGGCCGCCTGCTCTAGGTTGGCCGGGTAGAACGGCGGCGAGAGCGAGCTGCCCTCCAGCCAGGCGCGAATGTCCTGCAACCGGTCCATCGAATCGAAGCCAAGGCGCCAGAGCTGAATAGCGCATTGTTGCGCCTTGCCGAGCCGGGCGTCGTCGGGCGCGTTGTCCACCAGTTGCAGCCAGTCGGCCTGGTCGAGTATCCAGTCGGTCCACTCGCGCAGATGTTGGGCGTCCATGCCGATCTTGACGGCTTCGGCGAGATTGCCTTGGGCGCGTAGCTGCTCGCGTCGCCGATAGCGGCCATTACCATTTTGCCGATAGGATGGGATTGGGGGGGGAACTGCGACAGGTAACCCGGAAGCCTCGCGCGCGCGCGCGTCCCCCTCCGGTTCCCCTACGGTTCTTAGTACGGTTCTATACGGTTCGGGTGACATAACTGTGTCGCCTTTTAGCGCGCCAGATGTCACCTTTTCGCGCCAGATGTCACCTTTTAGCGCACCAGATGTCGCCTTTTCTGTTGCGTCAAAAGGCGACGCTATTGTGTCATCTTTTGTGTCGCAGATGTCGCCTTTTAATAGAACGCGATAGTAGGCTCTATTTCCTCTGCCGTGGCCAGATGTAAGTTGTTGGATGTAGCCGCCTTCAGTCAGCTTTCGGAGAATGCGCTGGACCTGACGCGTGCTGATTCGGGCCATGTTGGACAAACGTTCTACAGAGGGCCAGCATATATCGTCCTTGTCGGCGTGGTTGGCCAGCGCCAGCATAACGAGTCTGGCGCTGCCGGTGAGCGTTGTGTCTTGCCATACTGCGTCTAGGTGTGCGTTACTCATCGTCGTCGTTCCATCCGGCCACAATGCATGAGCACCAGACGATCACCGCGAAGATGAATGTGCTGAATACGCCGAGCGCGAGAAAAATGAGAAGCGCCTTGCCTAATTCCATGCTAATAGCCTCCTGCTAATTCGCGCTCAAGGCGCCGGATGCGTTGCGTACAGCGCCCAATTTCTATGCGACACTCAATTTTCTCGTCAACCGTCACGGCGTGATGCAGCCGGTGCTTGGCCTGCACGAGCTCGGCGCGCGCTTTGACAAGGTCCTCTTTAACTGTTGTTGTGCGAGATATCGAAACCATATCATCTCCTCGCTGATAGATAGAGCCGGACGAGAATAACCAGAAGAATCAGCGGGATGAGCACGCCGGCCGGCGGCGCGCACAAGGGACTGAGTTCAATCCGCAGCATCGTTATCATCATTGTCTCGCCTTGAAGTTAAGTAGTCGATGTACCCGCTCCAGTTGCCGCTGCTGCGCCTTGATTTCCTCCGCCACGGCATGCTGGTCTTCGGCGTCGTCCAGGCTGAGCATCAAATCCAGTAGCCGGGACAGGCTGCGCTCCGCCTCGCCGCGTATCTCCCACACAATCTCCTGGTAGATGCTGCCGCCTTCCAGCCGCCGTCTATCCGCTTCATACTCCTCGCGGTTCACAAAACGGTTCTTGCCGCGGCCGAGCGTCATTCCCAGCGCGCCGGCCGCGAGCACCCAGGCCAAACAGCCGAGATCGTACAGCCATATAGGCATGATTCCCCCTCAGCAGAAAAGAAACAGATTTTCGCAGGCTTTTGCAGAACGATGGAAACCGCGTTTCCTGCCTGCAATAATGAGTTGAAAACAACGGAAGAGATTCGACTAACAACCTAGACTCAATCTTTCTTTTGATGCACGACAGGGCGGGAAAATGGATGCTAACATAGAGGAGATAGCTGTTCGGGTTGTACCTGAATTCATCTCTATGTCACACGTGATAACCATCTCGCCTCCCTCTGCGGAGCGCGTGGTGGACGCCACGCACCTGCCCGTCATCATCGATGCTTTCTTCGACGATAAGGGCCGAACCGTATCGGAACGCACGATTGAGGACTACCGCAACGATATGCGGCCGTTTTTGCAATGGTGGCGCGAGTGCGAGACTATCCACGGCGGCCGGCTGAGCGCGGAGGCGCTAGAAAACTTCCTTCGCTGGTGTAAGAGCGACTACCGCAACAGTTTCGGCCAGCCGCCCAGCTCGTATACCCTGCGCCGAGTGACAAAACGGCTGCGCCAAATCCTGATGTGGGCGCATAATCAGGGCTATGTGCCGGTTGCCATCCACGAGATGGTGACCCTCTATCATGATCCGGGCCGGGAAAAATATTATCCATCCATATCCGAACTGGCTCGCCTGCTGCATGCACCCCGCGGCATCTATCGGGTTCGGGACGCTGCGCTGATGGCGTTTGCCATCAGTACCGGCGCCAGAAGGATGGAAATCGCCCACGCTCGCATCGAGAATCTGACGTTCGCTACGCCGCTGGAGGACCTATCCTGCAGCTCAGACCATTCCGGCCATATACTGCTGAGGGTCGTCAAGGGCGACCGCAGCGGCGAGGGCCTGGGCCGGCTGTCGGTATTCGACTGGAAGGCGGGGCTGCTGGTGAAGGCCTGGCTGCGCTCTTCGGGCGAAGAGGCCGGCAGCCTATTCGGCCTGGGGATTGCCGGCATCCAGAAGATTGTGCGGGATGCCAGCATGTTGTGCGAACTGCCGGATCTGCATCCGCATGCGTTTCGGTCAGCGCTGATTGACTACTGGGTGGACAAGCACATGGATTCGGGGGCGATGGCCGACATTGCCCTGAAGCTGCAGGTCGGGCATGCCATCGACAAGAGTGTGGCTACCAATCATTACATTGACTATCGCAACCGGCGCAAAATACTGCGCTGGCTGCAACACTACCACACCAGCCCGCTGGAGGAGATCGACATCGACTGGATCCGCTATCCGGTCCACATCGAGCCGTAGACAACCCGGTTCCCAACAGTGCGTTCTACGACTTGATTCGGCTGTTAAAGTGC
>CAZEBQ010000312.1:0-5135 GCA_964510295.1 uncultured Anaerolineales bacterium
GTGGAAGGCGTAGACCTTGTCGGGGGGCACGATCTCGGCCAGCAGATCGTGGGCCTTCTCGGCCGATACCTTCGGTCCGATCAGCCCCAGCCGCCGGCTGACGCGGTGGACGTGGGTATCGACCGGCAGGACGGGCCGCCGGAGGCTGAACATGAGGACGCAGGCGGCGGTCTTGGGGCCGACGCCCGGCAGGTCGAGCAGGTAGGACTTGACGGTGGCGGTGGGCCGGCGCCTGAGGAAGTCGAGGCTGACCCGTCCCCGGTGATCTCGGATGCGTCGAAGGACGGCGCGGATGCAGCGGGCCTTCTGCTGATGGAGGCCGGCGGTGCGGATGGCGGCGGCGACGTGCCTGAGCGGCGCGTCGGCCACCTCGTCCCAGTCGCGGAACACCTCCGTCAGCCGCACCATGGCCGCGCCCGAGTTGCGGTCGTTCGTATTCTGGCTGAGGATGGTGCCGATGAGGGAATCGAGCGGCGGCCGGCCGCGCTTCCACAGCCGCTTGCCGTAGGCCTTCTCGAGGCGTCGGAGCACGGCGTGGACCGGCGGCGGGCGACGGGCCGTCATTTCATCCGGTCCTCGGGCGGGAGGTCGTCGTCGCCGGGCGTCTGGTCGGATTCGTCGTGCGGTTCGTCGGGGCGGTCGTCGTCGGACGGTTCGTGGTCTTCCTGGTCCGGAGGCGGCTCGGCCTCGTCATCCGGCTCATCTGAGGCGTGGTCGGCCGGTTCCTGCTCGTCGGTTTCGGACTCAGCGTAGCTTTCCTGTTCCCAGGAGTAATCGTCGTCGTAGCCGTGGGCTTCGTCGTCGCCCTGGAACTCGGCGTAGGGGTCCTCGTACTGGTCGTGTTCCTCGGCCTGGTCTTCAGTCTGGTCCTGGTCGGCAGACGGTTCGGTCTGGTCGGTCTCCGGTTCCTCGGGCATCGCCTGCTCGCCGGTGGGTTCGCGGTCGGGCTGCCAGGGCCCGTCGTTCTCACGTTCGTAGTCGTCCCAGGGCTCGTCGCCTTCGCCGCGTGCCTCGCGGCGGCGTCGGCGGCGGATGGAGATCCAAGAGAGCAGCAGGCCGAACTGGTACAGCACGACCAACGGGATGGCCATCATGACCATCGTCACCGGGTCCTGCGGTGTGAGGACGGCCGACAGGACGATCAGGACCATCAGCACGATCTTCTGCTGTTTGACGAGCGTGCTGAGGGGCACGATCTCGGTCCGCGCCAGAAACATGACGATGAGCGGTGTCTGGAAGACGACGCCGAAGATCAGCGTCATCATGGCGACGAACTTGAAATAGTCGTTCAGGAAAAAACTGGGATCGATCAGCGGAACACCATCGACCATGATGCCGATGGTGGGGCCCATCAGCGCCCTCAAGCCGTACTTCAGCATCACGAAGTAAAACGTGGCCGCGCCGCTGATGAACAGGAAAAAACTGAACGGCCCGTAGATGTGGATGAACTTCCGCTCGTGCGGATGAAGGCCCACCCCGACGAACGCCCACATCTGGTAGAGAATCCAGGGGCTGCCGAGGATAATGCCGCAGATGACGCAGAGCAGGATCACGGTAATGTACCCGGTCAGCGGCCCGCCCTGGATGACGCGCGGCCGGGGGAACCGCTCGGCGAAGGTTTTGGGGTCTTCGGGTGCGCCGGGCACCACCTCGGGCTGCGGCGCGATGACGTCGAGGCGTTTCTCAACAGCGGCAAGACGCTCCTCGATCTTGCGGACGGCCGCACCGACGGCGGTGTCGGGCAACGACGGTTCCGGCTCACCGTCGGTGGTTGTGGGGTCGGCTTCGCCTTCGGCTTTCTCCTCCTCGGGGGCCGGGACTTGGTCGGCGATCATCTCGTCGTACGCGAGTTTGTAAGGGCGCAACATGGCGGAGAGGAGGAAGTCGTAGCGGACGGCGCAGAGGACGGTGGCCACCAGCAGGCCGACGAGGGCGTAGATGACGCGTCGGCGGAGTTCTTCCAGGTGCTCGCCGAACGTCATTTCGGCGTCTTCCCTCATGACGTACTCGCGTTCTAGAGGTTTTGGAGATCCCGCAACCGTTGTGCGCCGCAGGTCGGGAGACCCGCCGCGCGGACCCTGCGCCAAGCCGGCTACGAGGTCGCCGCGGAAAGGTTGACCGCCCGCTCGCCTTTCAGAAAGTTCTCGTAGTTGCCGAGTTCCATGAGGATCTCCCGGGCCTTGCGGGCACGTTCGATGGTGAGGCGGCCGCTTGAGATCCAGTCGTAGATGAGGGCGATGTTGTCCGGCCGGTAGAGTGCGGCAAACTCTTTGTAGAACTCCTCGCGCGGCAGGCGGGTGGGCAGCACGGCATGAAGGGCGTCGAAGAGGCGGTAATCGCGGGTGAGGAGTTCCCCTTCGCGCTGCTCGTAGAGGTCGGTTCCGGGCAGGGGCGTCAGCACGGTGAACTGCTGGTAGATGATGCCCTTTTCCTCGCAGTAGGTCTTCAGCGCGTGGAAGTCCTCTCGCTCAAACTGCGGATCGACGATGAACGCCCCCCACATGTGGACGCCGAGTTCGTTCATGACGTCCATCGTCTTCTCGTTCTGCTCGATGGAGGCGCCCTTCGAGAGGGAGTCGAGCCCGTCCTGCGTGGCGGCCTCGAAGCCGATGAGGACCGTGTGGAGGCCGATATCCCGCCAGGCCTCCAACAGGTCGGGGTGCCTCGAGATGGTATCGGTCCGGGCCTGCATGCCGTAGGTCTTGTCGATGCCGCGCTCGCGAATCAGTTCGATAATCTTCCAGGCCCGAGGAACGTTGGACAGGAAGTTGTCGTCCACGAAACTCAGAGACCGTGGCTCGGTGGCCTCGATCTCCTCCACCACACGCTCGGCCGACATGTACCGGCACCGCTTGTGGTAGAACTTCCATACCGAGCAAAAATTACACCGGAACGGACAGCCGCGACTCGTGGCGATGCAGCCGTGCGGCTGATCGAACAGGAAGAAGTACTGCTCGGCGTAACGGGCCGCCAGGTCGCGGGCCGGCAGCGGCAGGTCGTCCATCGACTTCATCAGGGGGCGGTCCGCGTTCCATGTCCACTCGCCGTCCATCCCCTTCCACACCAGGCCCGGGATGGGGGCCATGGCATCGTCCGGCGGGGGCAAGCCGGTCCGGTCGAGCGTCTCGAGCAGTTCCCTGAACGTCCGTTCGCCCTCACCGACAACGATCACGTCCACGTACGGCAGTTGGAAATCGGCGGCCAACAGGCTCGCGTGCAGGCCGCCCACGACCGTGAACACCTCCGGACGCCAGCCTTTGACGGCGCCCAGAATCTCCTGAGCGCTGTAGACCTCGGTCGTCAGGCAGGTGACGGCCACCATGTCGGGCGCGAAGTCGTTGAACGTCTCCTCGAGCGTCGTGTCGAGTCGCATGTCCAGCAACCGCACGTCGTGGTTCGGCCGCGCGACCGCCCCGATGCATTCCAGGGCGAGCGGCTCGGGAAGCGCCGTCCGCCGGAACCCGACGTAGTCGGGCGGCGGGGGGGGTTGGACTAGCAGAATCTTCACCGGTAACCGTCTCCTCTGTCAGACCACTTTCGACAGGCTTACTATCGTATCGGTGAGCCCGACCGGAAGCAAGAAGATAGACAGCGCCCGCGGCACAACATCCGGCGGGAACGATCACGGCACCATCGAGTGAGAGGGACAATACGCGCCGGCGGAGAGCCGACCGACACCGGAACCTCGGGCGTCACGGCCCGGGCCGCTCACGCCCTGCTGCTGGCCTTGGACGCTCGCCCGTCGTGGCGGAGACCGGCCGCCACGCTGAACAGCCGGGGCAGATGCCGGAACGGCGACGTAGCCACATCTTGGCGCGTCTGGCGGAACTCGATCCCCACCTCATAGCCCTGGCTCTGACGGCGACAGTGGATGACGCGTCCGGTCAGTTGCATGGCAGGATGGGTACTGCTTGGCGGAAGACGGAGTGTCAGGTGCTCGTCCACTTTCAACGGGATCGGGCTTTCCGCCCGGAGTCCGCCGAGCGAAAAATCCTGAAGCTGAAGCCGGCACCGGGTCCGGGCGCCCGCCTGGCCGCGCTTCATCAGGTCGTCGCGGCGTGTGCTGATCGGCAGCCGCGTCGCGAAGCGCCCGAACCGTCGGCGCTCTCGCGTGCTCCCCCTACGGCGATTGTCGATGTCGGTGACCATCGAAGGGTGTCCCTACACGATCGGGCGTTCTTGGTGCTCTCGTGGACCAGCAATCCTGCGCACTCCTCATGCGTTCATCGGCACAAAGAACCCCCGCTCTTCACACGCAGCCGGAGGATTATGGCGCATAATCCGCGAAAAGCAAACGCCTCCCCCAGAATTCTGTGTATGCCTCGTCACCTGTGCCACGCGATTCCTGCAACACCCAGCGGTCGGGGAGACAACGATGCACTTCAGGTGGGCCGCGAGCCGTCATCTCGGGGTCCTCCGGGTCCCAGAACCCGTGTCGGAGCGTGAGGCGGCGGGACACCCGCCTACACGCGTCCGACCCCTTGTTGACGGCCCGTCGTGTGTACGGACGAAATCAACCGGCTGCTATTCAGGTTCGGCGCAAGCGACCTGCCGGCCCCCCCCTGCGCCTCTCAACCATCGTACGATACCAACACCCGCGCGCCGTGCCTAGGAAAATCGGCGCGAATCTGCCGATATTTCGTCCGGCTCAGCCCACGGCTCCTCGAAGACTATCCCCACGCTGTAACAGGTGCCGAGGTCGTCACATCGGACAACCTGCCCGCGGGTATCGCGGCCCTTGCCGGGGCCGACGGGGGGAAAGAACAGCGTCAACGGCTGGGCGGGAACCAATGCCTCCTGGAACACCACACTCGCCCCGCCTCGCGAAACATTCAGGACGTGAAGGCCGACAACACGATCGCTATCATCGGGCAAAGCGTCACGGAGAACCGCCTGAACCGGAATGCCAACCACCGATCGCCGGAACTTCCGCCGGTCCGACCCGTTCGCTTCCGCCTCGCCCACGGCCTCATCCCCCGGAGTAAGGCCGGCCCTGGCCGCGGGGCCAACAAAGCGGCGCTGCCACACCCAGGCCCCGTCGACGGCGGCCCGCGTTGCTCTAGCCGCTGATTATATCCTCCCCGTGCCGCCGACCGCAACCACGTTCTCAGGTTTTCCTGTGCCGCTGATGGCGC
>CAZEBQ010000313.1:0-5112 GCA_964510295.1 uncultured Anaerolineales bacterium
GCCGAGGGCGACTGCACGGCCCAAGGGCCGTGCCACCCCGCTAAACACGTACGGGTCGCGAGACACACCGCGCGAAATGTGGCACCCGAGACAACGAAGAGGCGGTAACCCATGACCTTCGCCAACCGAGCCATCCTGGTCGGCCTCCTGGCCCTGGGGATACCCCTGGCGATCCACCTGTTGGGTCGGCGGCGGGCCCGGAAGGTCATCCTGCCGACCGCCCGGTTCGCCGAGGGCGTTCACGCGTCGTCACGCGGCCGGCTGTGGCTGAAGCGGGTGGGGCTGCTCGTGCTGCGGCTGGCGGTCGTCGCACTGCTCGTTCTGGCGCTGGCCGGACCGAGGGTCGGCGGCACGGCCCCGTCGGCCGACGGCCCGTGGGTGCTGGTCCTCGACACCTCCCCCAGCATGCAGGCCAAGGGGCCCGACGGCGTCACGGCGCTGGAACGCGGCCGACGGCGGTTGCTGGCGGTGGCTGAGGCCCTGCCCGACGACCGGCCGACCGTGCTCCTCGCCCCGCGCCCACGCACCGACGGGGCCACGGCCGCCCAGGTCCGTCGGGCGCTGCGAGAGAGACCGTTCCCCGCCGGGGAAGATCTGCCGCTGCGGCGTGTCCTCCACGATGCGATGACCGGCTCCGCGGCCGGGAGCGCCTCGGAGACCGTCCCGGTCGCGTCCCCCGCCCGTGGTGCGGCGGCGTCGCACGTCGTCCTGGCGACCGACGCCACGCCGCACGCCTTGCGGGGCATGGCTGCCGGCAGCCTCGCCATGCACAAGGCCCAGGTCGTGCTGCTGCCCGTCGGGGGCGCGGCGGGCAACGTGTGGCTGGACCTGCCGAGGGCGGGCATCGCGCCGTCCCCCACGGGCCGGGTGCTGGAGGTCACGGTTGCGCCGGGCGGCGAAACGGGCGGAGCGCCCGTCGAGGTCTTCCTGCAACTCGACGGTCGGCAGGCCGAACACACCGTCGTCGCCCCTGCCGGCGACGCCGCCCGATTCCGTATCCGGGCCGACGGCGACGGTCCGTGGCAGGGCCGCGTGTACGTGAAGGCCGACGACGCGCTCGCGGTCGACAACGTGCGGTACTTCACGGCGGCCGTCCGGCGGCCCATCCGGGTCCTCGTGGTGGACGCGGCCGAGGAGGACGGCGTGCGGGTCCGGTCGGCGGACTTGGTGGCCGCCGCCTTCGCCGCGGGGGCGGGCGTGCCGAAGCCGGTGACGCGGCTCAGGGCCGACCGGGCCGACCGGCCGGCGTTCGACGCCGCCGACGTGGTCTTCTGGGTGGGGTCGCAGCCACCGCGCCAAATCGGGGACGTGAAGGAATTCGTCAGCCGCGGCGGCGCCGTGGTCTGGCTTCCCGCCGACGCCGGTCCCCCGACAGACGCCGACTTCGCAACGTGGCTTGGCACGGGCGAGGCCCCGGGCGTCGAAGAGCCGCCGGACGGCGTCACCCTCGACCCGGCCGGGTACACGAGCGACCTGCTGGGTGCGTTTGAGGGCGGGACCTCGGGCGACCTGAATGCCCCGGTGTGTGGGCGGCGGCTGCGCCTGCCTGAGGCGCCAAGTACGGTCATCCGTTTCCGTGACGGGTGCCCGGCCGTTCAGTCGCATCGGCAGGACGGGGGCCGCCTCGTTGTGTTGGCGTTCGGTGTGTCGCCGCGGTGGAGCGATCTGTCGGGGCGGGCGGAGTTTGTTGTTCTGGCGCACTCGCTCGCCGAGGCGCTGGCCCCCGCAGACGGGCCGCAGGTCGCAAACCTGGTTGCCGGGAACACTGCCGGAATCCGGCCGACCGGCCAGGAAAATGTCCCCGGAAACTACGTTTTTCCGGCGGGTGAAGCGGCCGGAACCCACTACTCGGTCAACGTCGATGCCCACGAGACGTCTGACCTCGCGCCGCTGCCGGACGACCTGGCGGCAGCGTTCGGCGAGGGGCGTGTGCGGGTCCTGAGCGGCGATTTCAGCCCGAGAAGGGCGATTCCAGCCATCTCCAAGCCCCTCGCGACCGATCTGTCCCCCTTTCTCATCGTGGCCCTGGCGGTGGCCCTGGCCGCCGAGAGCCTGCTGTCGGCCTCGCAATCGAGGCGTCGATAGCCGGGCCGTCGGGGCAGTTGACAGGCAGTTTTGGCCAAAAATCGCCCGTTTTCCCTTTGACAGCGACCACTGAGCGTGTGTAGATTAGGCGTAACGGGGGTTGACGGTTCCCGTACGGAAGCACGGAACTGCGGGCTTTTCTAAGGAGCAGCCACATGCTGGAGTTCGACAGGCTGAAAGAGATTGTGGCATCCGCGGAGGACGACGTGGCCAAGGTCGACAGGGGGAACAAGGCCGCCGGCACGCGCGTGCGGAAGACCATGCAGGAGATCAAGGGCGCCGCCCAGGAGGTCCGCATCAAGTGCCTGGAGTTGAAAACCGAACCGGCCGCGCCGGCACCGCCCGCTGAACCGCCTGCCGCGCCGCCTGTCGAACCGCCCGCCGAGTAGCCTGCGGGCGAATCGGTAGTGCCGGGGCAAGGTGGGTGCACCTCGGGGGACCCCGCCTGCCGGGGCCGCTTTCGATGGCGGCGGCCCGGGCGGCCGCGCGGAGCCAGGAAAGCGAAGTCCGAAGACCGGGCCCGCCCTTGGCCGGGCGAGTCGCCGCTGGATGGCCGACTCGGCCTGGGGAGCGGGCCTGCGGTTTCGGTAAACGCCCCGAGAGCGAAGAAACGGATACGACGCATGGCCCCATCGCTCCTGGTGGACTTGGCGACCGTGGACCTGGATCGGGTCGTCATGCCGATCGAGGAGATTCGCCGCCTCAATCCGCACCGTCACGAGATGGAGCAGTTGACGGCCGTTGTCCACCTGGACGCCGATGCGGGGCAGATCGTGGCGGTCAGGGACGTACGGGACGACGAGTTCTGGGTTCGCGGGCACATACCGGGCCGGCCGCTGCTGCCGGGCGTTCTGATGATCGAGGCGGCCGCCCAAATGTGCAGCGTGTATTTCAAAAAGGTGAAGGAAGACCCGCGGTTCCTCGGCTTCGGCGGCGTGGATGCCGTCAAGTTCCGCGGCCAGGTGGTGCCCGGCGACCGGTTGATCCTGCTGGGCCAGGCCGTGGAGATCCGCCGCCGACGGGCCGTCTTCGACACACAGGGCGTGGTCGGCAACCGACTCGTCTTCGAGGCCAGGATCACGGGAATGCCGATCTGACGGCCGCGCCCCGGCCGGAAGGTCGGGGGGCAGTGCGAACGTGACCGCGACCCTTCGGGTGCGCTCACGGGAGGCTCTCACGGTCGCGGCTCGACGCATCGGCCACTGCAACGAAGAAGATTAAGGAACACTCGATGGGTATGCCGGGACGCAAACTGTCGGCTCGCCAGCACCATAAGCGGCACGGATTCCGCGTTCGGATGAAGACGCGCGGGGGTCGCAAGATCCTGAGGCGCCGGCGCCGGATCGGTCGGCGTCTTCCGAGCGCCAGGCGGTAGCAGCGAGCCGGCGATCCGTCGCCGCGCCGCCCCGACACCCGCACGCCTGCCGCCGGTCCGGATCGGCGCCCGGCGTGCGGCCGTCTTTCTTCGCCTGCCCAGGCGAGCCCCCCGCAGCGCAGGTGTTGAGGTTCCGTGCACCTGGTTTCACCCCACCGCCTTTGAGGCGGTGAAGTTTCAGTGAGGGCGTTGGTTGTGTGTCACCCCGAGCGAAGTCGAGGGGTCTCGCCGTTGCCGTTGTGCCGTGAGTTGCAGGTGGGTGCTCGGCACCCACGCTGAGGAGATCTCGCGTGCGCCGCGTGGGTGCGGAGCACCCACCCTACGACTGGCACAGGATGCCGAGCGTGGCAAGGAGCGTTCGCATGCCGCGCCTCCTCTCATGGCGCCAGCATACGGCCGGCCGCAGCGGAAGGGAAACGGAATCGCGCCGCGAGATTCGCGTCGCCTCTTGCGGCGAACGACGCGGTGTTTTAGAATACTGGAGGCATCGTGCAGGCGAGTCCCGCGCGTGGTTCGACGACGGTCGTTTGGAGGACAGGGTAATGGCCGGCCTGACGGGCAAAAGGCGTCTGCTGCTTGCTGCGGCGTACGTCGGGTTCCTGGTGTTCGCCGTTGGGGCGCTTGTGGTTCTGCAGATGGCCTACAACCGGCAGGTGCACCGGGCCATCTCGATCCCCGTCATCCTGTTCCACGCCTTCCCGATCCTCGTGGTGAAGTTCTTCCAGGACTTGGCGTTCGGCGGCCCGGATGGAGGCGGCGGAGGCTACGCCGCCCTTGTGTATTTCGGGACCGTCCTGCTCCAGTGGTGGCCGTTGCCGGCCTTGGCGGTGATTCCTCGGTTGTGGACCTCGCGGGTGGGAGGTGTGGCGGTCAAGGTGTACTTCGTGGCCCTTGCCGCCTTGATGGTCGGGGCCGGCGTCTGGCTCGCCCTGGAGCCGAGCCTGCTCGCCAGTTGAGCCTCACCGTCGCGCTGTTGAACGGCAGGCCTTGCGCCGCTGCCGAATCCTCCTTCTGCCGGGCCGCTCGCGTGCGATCATCTCGGTTTCGCCGGATATCCGAGGTGTTCTTGCCTTGGGCTCCCGTGTTTGGCGCAACGCGGGAGGCTCGGCAAAGGCTCGACGAACGGCTTTTCGCCTGCCACCGCCCCACGCATGGACTATAATGACCCCGGGTGGCTTCCCGCGGTGGGTTGCCGGTCGGACCTGGCGAATGTGGAGCACGAGAGGCATCTGGTGGAGGCACGGAACCTGTGACACACGCGGCCGAGACGAAGAACATGGCGCTGTTCTGCGACTTCGAGAACATCGCTCTGGGCGTTCGCGACGCCAACCACAGCCAATTCAACATCAACAAGGTGATGGAGCGGCTCCTCTTGAAAGGGAGCATCGTGGTGAAGAAGGCCTACTGCGACTGGTCCCGTTACAAGCCGTTCAGGGCCGTGATGCACGAGGCGTCGTTTGAGTTGATCGAGATCCCGCACGTGCGCCAGTCAGGCAAGAACTCCGCCGACATTCGCATGGTGGTGGACGCCCTCGACCTCTGTTATACGAAGGAGCACGTGGACACCTTCGTGATTATCAGCGGCGACTCCGATTTCTCGCCGCTCGTCAGCAAACTCCGTGAGAACGACAAGATCGTCATTGGGGTGGGTG
>CAZEBQ010000314.1:0-5094 GCA_964510295.1 uncultured Anaerolineales bacterium
AACGGGGGTAAAAATCGGTAAATTCGTGAAAATTCGCGCCCAAAAAAAGTAAAAAGGCGAAAAAAGGCGGCGCTTTTTGCCTTACCTATCTTAACATTTCGGGGTCGAATCGCCCCTGGTGGCCTGAAAACGCAGATTCGGTCTCCGAAAAGGGCCATTTTCGGGGTTGCGCGAAAACGCCGTTTTACTAAAGTATATAATCGGGCGAGGGCACCGGGCGAGCCCGTCACCGCCCCCCTTCACCGCCCCGAAACGCAAAAATCCGGCGCACACCTGCTTGCAGGGCATACGATTTTGCAGTATAATAGAACGGCTCGCGTGACTCAATTCGCAATCGGCAAAGGAGACCACCATGCGGGGCCGTCTGGGGATGGTCGTCATGTCGTTGCTGCTGGCAGCCGGGGGGTTGCCGGCCGCCCAGCCTGCAGCCAAGAAACCGCCTGCCCCGGCCGCCAAGGCCGAGCCGGCTGAGCCGACCAGCGACGCCCAGTTCTTCAGCGAATTGGGTTACAAACAGGTCGCGACGGCCGCCGACACGGCCCGCGCCTTGACCATCCTGGTCAGCGAAGGCAAGGAGACGGGCGCGGATTTCAAGGTCTCGAAGGCCTATCTGACGAATCGGGGCATTCTGCCCGATGCGTGGCTCGACAAGGCCGAGCCCGACGCGCCGACCACGAAGGGTCGCCTGGCGGTGCTGGTGGTCAAGGCGCTCGGCGTCAAGGGCGGCATCTGGATGCGGCTGCTCGGCCCGATACCGCGGCTGGCGTTGAACGAATGCGCCTACCTTGAGATCATGCCGGCCGGATGCGATTACGGACACGTCAAAGGCGGTGAACTGGTCGGCGTCATCGACCGGACCGACCGTTTGCGTTCGACAGGAACGAAGGACGAGGTGCCCGAACTGGAGGGCCAACCCTCCGGCGCGGGGGAGGTGACAAAATGAACCGGCTCAGACCACTGATCCTGGGATGCATGGTCCTCCTGCTGGGAACCGCCGCTGCGCTCGGCGCCGAAAAGGCCGCACCCCCAAACGCCGACAAGGACGCCATGGACGCCGTCGTCAAGGCCATCAAGGGAACGGTCGAGACGCGGCCGGCCAAGGACCAGCCGTGGACGCCCGTCAAGGTGGGCATGTCGTTGGCCGAGGGCGCCGACATCCGGACGGGCTTCCGCGCCCGGTGCATCCTCGACATGACCGACAGCCTCGTCCAGGTCGATCCGCTGACGGTGGTCCGCATCGGCCAGTTGCGCAAGGACGGCAGTAAAGTTCGGACGCGGCTGTACATGAAGCAGGGCAACACGCAGGCGGTGGTCGAGAAGGGGCGGATCGAGAGCGATTTCGCCATCGTCACGCCATCGGCCACACTGTCGGTTCTGGGAACCGACGGCGTCAAGGCCGGTTTCTTTCCCGTGTTCGGCGGCAGTTACGGCCTCGCCGGCAGCGGCCTCATCGGCGTTCGCGACCGGATGCTCGGCCGCATCACGAACTGCGCCCCCGGCGAGCATACGGACGACAACGCCACGAACCCCATCCAGACGCTCGCCCGACTTTACCTGCCGGTCATCCTCGACAACAAGGCCTACGATCCGGCGGAGAAGAACGCGGCCGGCCGGTGGCATACGTCCACGCCGACGCCGGGCGGTCTCTATGGCGGGCCGCCACCCAATACCGGCCCCAAGACGGGCGGCCAGGAGAAAGACCCCGACCAGACCATAACGCCCGAGGAACTAAGCGGCCACTATCGAGGCGACAATACGATTCCGCCTGGCGGAGGTGGACCGCAATAGTGCCATCACGCTACGTTGCGCGGCAGGTCTGCTGAGCCACCGCGCCAAAGACCTTGGTAGCGTTGTAGTCATAATGGGGCCGACCGACAGCGTGCCTGCTGCTTGAGCCGGGGGTCACCCCTTGGCCAAACCTGCCAGCGTCAAACCACAAGCGTTTCGCCGCGCGCGCCTCCGGGTGGCTTCTCTGATCGCCCTGGCCCTCGGCTGTGGCGCCGTCGCCTTCATCGGTTTCACCGATGCCGGCCGCACCCTCGAACTTGGCGCTTCCGACACCCTGCGGCGGGCGAATCCCCTTCCCGACGACCCCGTCATGGCCAAGATCACGGTCATCGAGATCGACGACAATGCCCTGGACCAGAAGAAGCATCCGGCGGGCGGACGGTGGCCGTGGTCCCGGCCGAAGCAGGCCAAACTGATCGACGCCCTGGCGTCGCTCGGCGCGCGGTGGATCGTCCTCGACATCGAGTACTCGTGGCCGCAAAAGTCTTGCGTCGGGTACCGGCCGAGGGCCGACTCCCCGGAACTCGACCCGTACGTCCTCGAGAAGCCCGACCTCGCCTTTCGCGAGAGCATCGAGCGGGCCGGCAACGTCGTGGTCCCGTTCAACCTCTACTTCAAGGGCAGGTCCGAAGGCGGTCGGTCCGCATCCCTTTCATCCGAGGAGAAGGAGGAGTTGGTTCCGGAGCACCTGCGCCGCTTCGCCGTCGACCTGCCGCCCGCGCCCGAACAGCATCTGCGCGCGGCCGAAGGCACGAACCCCATGATCGCGGAACTCGCCGACGTGGCGGCGGGGTCAGGGTACACGAGCCTCGTCAAGCAGGAGGACCCGGACCAGGCCGTGCGGCGCGTGCCGGTCCTTGCCCGCGCGAGGGACTGCGTCTTTGCGCATCTCGGCGTCGCGATGGCGGGGCTGTGGCGCTTCGGCCCCGGATACCACGTGCGCCTGTCGCAGGGCCGGTTCGCCCTGCTGTCGGCCGACCGCAAGGCATCGATCGGCGTGCCGATTGACGCCAACGGGCAACTCGAGTTCCGGTGGCCGACCGCCTACCGCGAAGAGGACAATATCCACATGTCGGCCCGGCCCGTCCTCGACGTCGTCTACGCGCGCCGTCAACTCGACGTGCTCCAGCAGCGATGGCGGCTGGTGATGGAGGAACTGGACGCGCTGTTCCCCGACCACAAGTGGGGTGAGGCCCGACGGGCCCTCGACGTGGCCGAAGCCCAAGCCGCCGCCTCTCCCGACGACAACGCCGCGCAGGACGCCGCCAAGGCACGCCGAGGGGCCCTCGAAAAGGTCGAGGAGCGCCTCGTCATGGATCTCATCCCCTACGCCTCGGCCACCGGTGAGGCCGGCGACGCGGACCTCGAGAAACGCCGGGCCGACGCCGCCAGGCGCCACGGGCCGCTCATCAGCATCTACCACGATACACGCGACGAGATGCTCACCGACGTCAAGGAGGCGTCGGCCCGCGTGCGGCCGCGCATCGAGGGGCACCTCTGCATCGTGGGGCTGAACGTCACGGCCGGCACCGACCAGCACAAGACGCCCATCAGCCGCGAGCAACCCGGCGTCACGGTTTACCCGAGCGTCATGCGGACGATCCTGTCGGGTGTGGCGTTCCGGCATCTGGGCGGGTGGCAGGATGCCGCCATCGCGGTGCTTGCGGCGCTGCTGGTGGGCGTCCTGGGGTCGCGGCTGTCAACGGGATGGGGCATTGCGGCGACGGTCGCTTTGTCGACGGCGGTCGTGGCGGCCGGATACGCCGCGTCGGCAACGGTGGCGATACTGCTGCCGGTGGCGGCGCCCGTGTCGGCCATCGTGCTGGCCTTCGCGGGGGTGTCGGCGTATCGCCAGTTGACCGAGGCGAGCAGCCGCAGATGGATCACACGGGCGTTCGGCCAGTACATGTCGCCGGCGGTGTTGGACGAACTCGTCCGCAACCCCGAACTGCTCCGCCTTGGCGGGGCACGCCGCGAGGTCACCATCATCTTCACCGACATCGTCGGCTTCACGCCCCTGTCGGAGAACCTCGACGCCGAAACGCTCGGGTTGCTGCTCAACCATTACCTGGGGGTCATGACGGCCGCGCTCCACGCCGAAGACGCCACCCTCGACAAGTACGAAGGCGACGGCATCATGGCCTTCGTCGGCGCACCGATCGAGGCGCCCGACCATGCCCTGCGGGCCGTCCGGGCGGCCTTAAGGATGCAGGAGGCCGTCCCCAAGGTCCGTGTCGACCTGGTCGCGATGGGGCTCATGCCGGCCGAACAGTCACTGACGATCCGTGTCGGGTGCTCGTCCGGACCCGCCAACGTCGGCAACTTCGGCTCCGAGCACCGGTTCGACTACACCGCCATGGGCGACACGGTGAATCTGGGCGGCCGCCTTGAAGAGGCCAACCGCTGGCTGGGTACCAAGGTCCTGGTTCCGCAGAGCACGCGCGACGCCTGCGACGGCGCCA
Source organism: uncultured Anaerolineales bacterium (assembly GCA_964510295.1). Taxonomy (GTDB): domain Bacteria; phylum Planctomycetota; class Phycisphaerae; order FEN-1346; family FEN-1346; genus JAUVZF01. The sequence goes on from CAZEBQ010000314.1 coordinate 4,251, forward strand.
TCCTCTTCCGCCCGCTCGGGAAGGCCAAGATCCGCGGCAAGGCCCAGCCGATGCCGCTTTACGAACCGCTGGCCCTCGAACCGGCGGACGCGAAACTCAGGACCCTCGCCGAGACCTTCGGACGGGCCATCGACGCACTCGAGACCGGCCACGTCGACGACGCCGAGGCCGCACTCGCCGAACTGCTTGAGACCCATCCGGACGACCGCCCCGCCGGCGCCCTGAAAACGCGGATCGCGTACGTCCGGGCGGGGGGGCTGGCACCCGACGAACCCTGGAACCTGGCCCGGCCCAAGGAAGAGGTCTCGCCGCCGGACGCACCATGATTTCTATTTTTCCGCTTGACAGGCGGTGGTTTTGGGGTCATAAGAATGCTGGCTGGGCAGATGCATCTCTCTTGGCGGCTTGCCGGCGGGCTTGCGACTAGCCTCAGGACGCCGGCAAGTGAGGGCCTGACACGCCGTTCAGATTCTTGACAAATCACTGGAAGAGAAGGCGGCCGAAAGGCCGTCTTTGAAAGCGGCAGCGGCTTCCTACCCCTCGGTCGCTGCCGCGATTTTTCGCTCGCCTCAGCCAACTCTCGACCAAGCGGACCCAGGTGAATCGTTGCGCGGCAGGTCTCCCGTCGGCGTGCCGCCGACGGCTAAACGCGGGCGGCCGACGCCTCCCCCTGTTCCGCGCGGCGGCCTTCCCAGGCCGCCGCGAACACAGTTTATCCCTGTTCGTTTAGCCGTCGCCGGTACCCTTGCACGGGTACGGCCCGTGCCGTGGCCGGCGGCGATGCCCCTTCGCTTCGCAACACGCAAACGCCGATCCCGTCGGCGTGCCGCCGACGGCTAAACGC
>CAZEBQ010000315.1:0-5087 GCA_964510295.1 uncultured Anaerolineales bacterium
TGCCGCAAAAACGCGCCTTATTCCGGCATCTTGGCGCGATCCGACCGGCGAAGCGGCCCAACGGCCGAGATGACGTAACCTCTTTCCCGACAAGGACTTAGGCGCACACCGAAAGTTGTTAGAACTCTAACAATCTCCGGAGCCCAAAATCGGCCCTGGCGCTATCAAAAACGGCGAAAATGCACCGAGCACCCACGCGGCCTTTCTGCCACGGCAACGGCAACAGATCTTGACGCAGAGGCCGCAGAGGGCACCGAGAGGGCGCTGAGAACGGCCTGAATCCGGGTAACGGCAAACGGCAACGGCTTTGAACGCAGAGGACGCGGAGAACGCAGAGAACGGCGTCAATCAGGGCAACGGCAAACGGCAACGGCCCGTTCCGAGCCGCGACCGCAAGGGAGCGGAACGCAGAGAACGACGTCAATCGGCGTAACGGCAAACGGCAACGGCCCGTTCCGAGCCGCCGTCTATGGTGCCGGCGCCGCGGGGGTGGTGGCGTAGCGGACCAGGCACCGGCCATGGGCCTGGGTGGTGTCCTGGAGGCACCACAGGCGTCCCGTCCGGTCGCACCACGTGGGCACGCAGGCGCTGGCGCGAACCGGGTACTCCTCGACGACCGCCAGCCGGTCGTCGTCAGCCCGGAGGCGGATGAGCGAGCGGGCCGTCATGGCCCACGCCGTGCCGTCGGGCGCCTCGGCCATGCCCGCCCGGTCTCGGAGCGGCGGTGTGCGCAGGCGGACCTCCCGGCCGTCGGGCGCCCGTCGGATGATCGCCCACTTGCCGGGCGTCAGCATCTGGAACCACAGCCCGCCCCGGCGGTCGTGGAGCACGAGCCGGCCGTTGCGGGTCTCGACGGCGCGGCCTTCGCCATCGACGGAGACGCTGCGGCGGTCGTTGACGACCCACAGCCTGCCTTCCCGCTCGCGGAACACACCGGGATGCCACAAACTCGACCACCGCTCGCGAAGCGGCGGGGGCGCGTCGGCGAGGCGGAGGATTTGCCCGTCCCTGACGGTGACGACCGCGCCGCCGCCCTCCTCATCGCACAGCAGCATCCGATCGCCGTCACCCAGGGGCGCCATGACGATGAAGCCCAGACCGCGCCCCGGGCCGATCTCCGGCAGGGCCGCCTTGCCGTCGATCAAGTGCGATCCGTCCACGACACCCCAGTCGCCCCGCAGGTCGCTCCACCAGATGCGCCCTTTGCCGTCCCAAGTCAAACGGGGGTGATGGTCACGGGTGGGCAGAGGGGGATAGGTCAAGACGGCGCGCAGCCGCAGCCGGTGCTTTTCTGCCAACTCGACGACCGACCGCGCCTGGGCCCACCCTTCGGAATCGTACAGAAAGAAGCCGGCGTTGTACGTTGCGAACAGCACAGCGCCGTCAGCGGCGGGGTAGATGCCGGTGAACGTCTCGTGCGCGCGGTAGGCCGGGCCATCGATCCAGACCCGCCACTGGTTGCCGTCGAAGCAGGCGGGGGGCAGGTCCTTGCGGTCCCACGTACACCATACGCGTCCGAGGGAATCGGGCCAGGCCTGGCCCTCAATATGGGTGCGGACCGCCGGCAGCCTGGGCCACTCGGCCGGCTGGGGACCGCCCTGCCGCCGTGGATTCAGCCGCCACAGGTGCCAGGCGGCGAAGAAGTAGAGGTTCCCGCGCGAGTCGGTTCCCCGGAAGCGGACGTCGCTCAGGTGCCCTGTTTGCTGGCAGAGGTGAACCTTCCGCCCGTCCGGGCTCATGCCGGCAATGCCGGGGTTCTGGCTCATCCAAAGCCAGCCGTCCGGGCCGATGATGCGGTCGCCCGCCTGGCGAAGCACAGGCGGCCTGGGTTCGAGACGCCTGACGGTGCCGTCGGATTCGACGGCCACGTAGGCGAGATCGGTTTTCTCGAACGGGTCGAGGACCGTCACGTCAACGAGCCAGAAGTAGGCCCGCCCATCTCTGTCAACGGCCAAGAGGTCGGCCCCGCGGAACCGGATGTTCGGCCCGAGCACCTCCGCCAGGCTCCGGGACCGGAGGACCTTCGTCCCCCGCACCCGGACCACGTGCATATCCGTGCGGACTACCCGCACCTCGCCGGACCCGAGGGGAACCACGTCCTCGACATTCCCTCCGACCCGGAGGTGTTCGCACCGTTCGCCGTCGAAGACGAAGCAGCCGACGGGCTCCGGCGGTTCCTCGTTCCACTCCGGCCAGACGTAGAGGCGGCCGTCGGCGTCCTCGCGGAACCCGAGGTCACGGAACGGAAGCCTCTTGTCGTTGCGGTCGTCCCCGCCCCGGATGCACCGGTGGTACGACCATTGGCCGCCGCGCAGCACGTGCAGGCCGCACCGGCCGGCAAAGAAGAGATCGCCCGCCTGGCTCTCATATGCCTGCCTGATGAAGATGGGCCGGAGCAGCCCGGGCGGCGGATTCTCCGGCGCCGGTTCGCCGCGCTCCTCCGCCCGCCGCTTCGTCCACCGCCGCGTCTGGGGCTCGTAGCCCAGAAGCAATCCATAATCGGACGACGGGAGGACCCAGATACGGCCGCGGCGGTCGATCAGCATGCCGTGAACGTCCTGGATGGTGACCACGGCTTCGTCCGAGGCCGCAGCCGTCTCGATCTGCTCCTGAACGGGGGTCGTCGCCGGGCCGCGTGCATGGCGCCACAGCCACGTCCCGCCGTCGGGCCCGATGGCCACGCCGTCCTCGTTGCCCGCCCAGCCCAGACACGTGAGCGACCTCTCGTCCGGGGCAACCTGGGCCGGCACGGGCCCGGCGCTCTCGAACCAGCGATGGGCGGCCTCGCGGCCGGCGAAGCGGAGGGCCAGGTCGCCGTCGTCCAGCCGCATGGCCTCCACTTGGCCGTGCTCGACCAGCGAGGTCAGTTGCTCGCGCGGCACGCGGTAGGCGATCGGGGCCGCCGGATCGGCGCCTCGAATCATGGCCTCGGGGGGCAGGTCGGCCGGTGCGGCCCGGTCCACACGGCGGCCGGCGGGGCCAACGACTTGCCGAAGCGCCGGGTGCTCGGCGAGGACGGTCTCGCGGCCTTCGCGTTTCCACCAGAGGACCCATCGGTCGATGGCGGCGAACCGCTTCTCGGCCTCGTCGGTCTTGCGGTAGCCCGCGTCGTGGCCGGTCAGGCGGATGAGCGCCTGCATGCAGTCGTCGGCGGTGCTGAACCGGAGCGGCTCCTTGCGGCCGGGGACGCGCCGGGCGTCGGTCAGCCGGCGGTCGTCGAGGAAATCCACGAGCAGCGGCACGGCCAGGGGGCGGTCCAGACGCGGGAGACGGTGTCGGAGGTAGTTGAGCAGACCGGACGGGACCAACGGGTCGCCCCGCGCCCGTTCGCGGACGGCCGCCTCGCGCAGCACGCGAAAGTCGCCCGGCCCGCCGTGGGCGAGCAGCGTGGGCAAACAGTCGAGGCGTCCGGATCGCAGGGCCCGGCGGGCCGTCTCGATCGCCGCCGGCCGCAGCGACCGGTCACCTCGCTCGAGGAGCGCCTTGACGACGTCGGGCACCTCCGACCGTTTTGCCTCGATGGCCCATTGCTTCAGCAGCGCCACGGAATCGACGGCGTCGGGGTCCAGGGCCTCGATCTTCCGGAGGATGTGGAGTCGGCGAAAGAACGTCTCGGCCTTTTCGAGGCGGGCGATCTGGCCTTCGACCGGCGGCCGGTGGCCGTACTCGGCCCACCAGGTGCCAACCTCGTCGATAACGGCCTGCCGGGACGCCGGCGGGTCGTCGGAGAGCATGTCGGACCGATGAAACTCCACGTCCACGATGGCCTTGATGCACTCGATGGCCACGTCCTGGACCCGCAGGATGGTGTACTTCGGGGCGAAGCGCCGGGCCACCGACCGGGTCACGCGGCGGTCGTCCAGGTGCTCGATGAGGGCGGGAACCGCAGGCCGACCGATGGCAACCAGCGCGTCGCTGGCGCGGGTGCGCTCGCGCATGTCCAGGACGCGGCAGGAACCCGGTTCCGCCAACTGGAGGCCGCGCACCTGGGGCAACCGGGCAACGTAATAGGCGATGCGCTCCTGGGGCGGCAAGGCGTTCGGGTCGGCCACCTCGCTCTCGGCCAGGCGCGACATCTCGGTCATCTGCGTCGCCAGTTGGCTGACCACGTCCTGGAGTTGGTCGTGATCGCGCCAGTGGGGGAAGTAGCGAAGCGTCTGCTGCCACTGGTCGAGCACGGCGCCCCAGGGCCGGTCCTCGCTCAGCATCCGCTTGCCCCAGCCGAACCAGTAGTCCGCGAGACGCTCACAGGTGTGGTCAAAGGCGGCCTCGCGGCCCGCGAGGATCTCGCGAACCAGACGGTCGGCCTCCTCCCCCCGGCCGAACCAGGCGGCGGCGTAGGCATGGTCCAGCAGGAAGACCTCGCTGTGGAACAGCATCGGACTCAGCGACCCGCCCGGCAGCAGGGTCAGGTCCCACTCGCGCGGCCGTTCGGACTTCGGCTTCTCGACGGTCCGGACGAGGGCGGCAAGTTCGTCGGCGTAGTCGGCCGGCTCGATACGGGTGAAGCGCCCGGCCGCAAAGCGCCGCGCCGTGAGGTCCGGGGGCATCAGCAGCAGGCTCTTCTCTTCCGCTCCATCGGGCGTGGGCACGCGCCATACGGTCGCGGTGCGGTCCTCGTTATATAGGTCCGAGCGGAAGTGTACCCGCACGCGCTCGAGTTTGCCCAGGTCGGGCCAGGGCGCCTCGCGCAGGCGCTCGAGGGCGGCGAGGTTCTTCTCCCGACGCTGGGTTTTCAGGCGGCCGGTAAACGGGTAGGCCGCGATGCCCCGGCGGAAGACCGTGTAGACCCGGTCGGGCATGGACGTGCGGGCGACGTGGGCCGGACGCTCGGCTGCCCGAAGCGGACAGGCCAGGCCGAGTGCCAAGCCAACCACTGCCGCTGCATATCGCACCCTGCACCCCCTGTCCGGGCGAGCCGATGGTTCGCACTGGGTTGTACGATGCCGGGGGCCGCGCCGCCAAGATGATTGCCGGGGCCAGGTGGACCTCGATTCAGGGCAGCCGTGTTACCCGGCGAGTTTGACGGCGGTGCCGTAGGCCATGAGTTCGGCGGCGCTGCCGCGCAAGGTGCAAGTGAGACGTTA
>CAZEBQ010000316.1:0-5052 GCA_964510295.1 uncultured Anaerolineales bacterium
GCGCGGGCGGGGATTGACCTTTGCGGTGGGGCAGGCGAGAATACCGGTCGTCTCTTCGCGAAAGGAGCGTGGCAAGCATGCTGAAGGCTTGTGCCTTGGCGATGGCGGTTTTCTCTCTGGCGGCGTTGTTGCCGGCCGCGCGTTCGGCGGGCGGGACGGCGCGCCGCCCGGCCGTGCTCAACACCGAGGCGCTCGCGCGGTACGTCGAGGCGTTCAACGCCGCCGACGAGCAACGGTACGCGAACATCCCGAACACCAAGGCGCTGGCGTTCCTCCGGTCGAACATCCCGCTGTTCGATTGCCCGGACGAGGATTTCCGCCGCACCTACTACTTCCGCTGGTGGACCTATCGCAAGCACGTCAAGCAGACGCCCGACGGGTGGGTCATCACCGAGTTCCTGCCGAAGGTCGGGTGGTCCGGCAAGCACAACACGATCCCCTGTCCGGCCGGGCACCATTTCTACGAGGGCCGGTGGCTGCACGATCCCCGGTACCTGAACGATTACGCCGTCTTCTGGTTCCGCAAAGGCGGCGACCCGCGGCGATACAGTTTCTGGGCCGCCGACGCCTGCTGGGCCAGGCACCTCGTGCGGCCGGACAAGGCCTTCATCACGGACCTGCTCGACGATTTGGTTACGAACTACCGCGAGTGGGAGAAGAAGCGCCTGGAACCCGACGGCCTCTTCTGGCAGGTCGACGACCGCGACGGCATGGAGGTCTCCGTCGGACACAGCGGCAAACGGGCCACCATCAACTCGTACCTCTACGGCGACGCCGTGGCCATCGCCAGGATCGCTCGCCTGGCCAAACGCGACGACGTGGCCAAGGATTTCGATGCCAGGGCCGAACGTATCCGGCGACTCGTCCAGGAGAAACTCTGGGACGACCAGGCCAGGTTTTTCAAGGTTCGGCCGCGCGGCAAGGAGGCCAAACTCGTTGACGTCCGCGAACTGCACGGCTACACGCCGTGGTACGTCAACCTGCCCGCGAAGGGCAAGGGCTACGAGGTCGCGTGGAAACAGTTGATGGACCCGAAAGGGTTCTATGCGCCCTTCGGCCCCACCACCGCCGAGCAGCGTCATCCGGGGTTCAAGGTTTCGTACAAGGGGCACGAGTGCCAGTGGAACGGGCCGAGTTGGCCCTTTGCCACGTCAGTCACGCTCACGGCGCTGGCGAACGTGCTCAACCACTACGAGCAGACGGCCATCGGCAAGGCCGACTACTTCGAGACGCTCGGCATCTACACGCGCAGCCACCGCTTGAAACGCACCGGCGGGGCGGTCGTCCCGTGGATCGACGAGAACCTGAACCCGCACACCGGCGACTGGATCGCCCGCACACGACTGAAGGCCTGGAAGAACGGCAACTGGGATCCGGGCAAGGGTGGCAAGGAGCGCGGCAAGGACTACAACCATTCGACCTACTGCGACCTCGTCATCACGGGCCTCGTGGGTCTGCGGCCGCGCGCCGATGACGTGGTGGAGGTCCAGCCGCTCGTGCCCGCCGGCACATGGGACTGGTTCTGCCTCGACAACGTGCTCTACCACGGCCGCCTGCTGACCGTTCTGTGGGACAGGACCGGCACGACGTACGGTAAAGGCAAAGGCCTGCGGGTCCTGGCCGACGGCAAGGAGATCGCGCGGTCCGATGCGCTCGGCCGCCTGACGGGCCGACTCGTGCCCGCGACGTGATTGCATCGCGGCGTCCGGCGAACGCAGTTTATGCCTGTTCCTGGTGGCCTGGGAAGGCCACCAGGTGGACAAAAAGGCGACGTAGCGTAGTAGGGTTACGGAGGCCTGCAAAATAAACGTTCCAACACCGGTGCCACGGTTTGCTTGTTAAACCGTGCGTCCGGGACCGTCGGCGCCCATTGCAGGCGATCCGTGCCATCCGAGATAATGAAGAGGCGGACCAGTCGTTTCGCTGGTCTCAATGTTCGAGGGGGCAACAGGAGCACCGTCACATGATGCGAACGAGACATGGAGTTGTGCGGGCGCTGGTCCTGGTCTGCTGCGCTGCCGTGACGGCGGCGGGGTCGGCGTTGCAAGCGGCGGCGCCCGCCGCACGGGTCACGCCGCCGCCACAGACCGTGGTCGAAGCCTTCGGCCTCGATCCCTTCTACACGAAGTACGCGAGCGCGGGCGGCGTGCCGATCGTCGCGTCCGGCAAGGTCAACGACTTCGCGCTGCTGGAGGCGGCGTACCTGGTGAAGCGGATGCTGGCCGACCGGCCGGATATCGTCGCGGCCCTCGTCGAGAACAAGGTCCGCGTGGTCGTGATGGCCGCGACCGAGTTCACGACCGACGTGCCGGACCACAGCGACCTGGAGCCGCCCGCCTTCTGGGACAGGCGCGCCCGCGGCCTGGGCGCGACGCCCGCGAGGCCGGCCACGAGTTGCGGCGAGGAGAACCTGCTCCACTACCCCGGCGATCCCTACGACACCGAGGCCATCCTCGTCCACGAGTTCGCCCACACCATCCATCACATGGGCCTCAACACGATCGACAAGACCTTCGACCGCAGACTCAACGAGACCTACCGCAAGGCCATCGCCAAGGGGCTGTGGAAAGGCAAGTACGCCTCCACAAACCGGGCCGAGTACTGGGCCGAGGCCGTCCAGTCGTGGTTCGACACCAACCGGCCGCCCGACCACGACCACAACCACGTGGACACGCGCGAGGAACTCAAGGCCTACGACCCCGGCATCGCCAAACTTGTCGAGGAGGTGTTCGGCGACAAGCCGTGGCGGTACCGCAGGCCCGAAGACCGCACCGAGCCCGGCCATCTGAAAGGCTATGCCCCCGCCAAGGCGCTGACGTTCGTCTGGCCCGACCGCGTCCTCAAGGCCTTCAAGGAGCACCAGAAACCGAAGCCAATCGACCACAAGCCCCAGACGGTCGAAGGCTGGACGGTCCAGGTTGACGTGCGGCTGCTCGGTTCCGCGAAGGACGTGGGCGGCCCGGCCCTGAAGATCCTGGCGGCCAAACTGTACGAGATCTCGTTCGTGGTGCCGGAGGCGGCGCTCGCGAAACTGCGGGAGGCGCCCATCTGGATCGACCTCGATCACCGGCTCGGCGGCATGCAGTACCACCCCTCGGCCAAGTGGCTGAAGGACCACGGCCATGACCCGGCCATGGCCAAGGCGGTCCACATTCCGAACGCCCGGAACTTCCTGAAGATGTGGCGGCGGAACAAGCAGCCGAGCGTTGTCCTGCACGAACTCGCCCACGCCTACCACGACCGCGTCCTCGGCTTCGATTACCCGAAGATCCGAGCCGCCTACGACCGGGCCGTCAAGGCCGGCCGCTACGAGAGCGTCCTGCACATCTACGGCAAGATGACGCGCCATTACGCGCTCACGGACCACAAGGAATACTTCGCCGAGGCCACCGAGGCCTTCTTCGGAACCAACGACTTCTACCCCTTCGTCCGGGCCGAACTCAAGCAGCACGACCCCGGCATGTACGAGGTGCTCGAAGAGGTCTGGGGCACGAATCCGAAACGCCGGTAGTACGCTGTCCCGGCCGTAGTGTCAGGCAAAGGCACCCGGCAAATCAACTCCGGCAATGCAGTAGACCGCACGCGCCGCCGGACGCAACCGGCGGCAGACTCGCAGGAGGAACGTGCTGTGAACCGACGCGGTTTCCTGAAAACGTTCGCCCTCGCCACAGCGGCGCTCACCGTGCCGCGCATCGCACGCGGAAAGGACGCCGTGACGAAACCCAACATCGTCTTCATCATGGCCGACGACATGGGATACGGCGACGTCGGGTGCTACAACCCCGACTCCAAAATCCCCACGCCGCACATCGACGCCCTGGCCGAACAGGCGATGCGGTTTACCGACGCCCATTCGCCGTCGGCCGTCTGCACGCCCACGCGGTACGGCATCCTGACCGGCCGTTACTGCTGGCGGACCTGGCTCAAGAGCGGCGTCGTGGGAGGTTACACGCCGCCGCTCATCGAACCGGATCGCCCGACCGTCGGGTCGTTCCTCCGGCAACACGGTTACGCGACCGCCTGCATCGGCAAGTGGCATCTGGGTCTCGGATGGACTCGCAAGAACGGCTTCGTCGCGACCGCCGAGAACGCCAGGCAGCACTTCAACGGGTCCTGGCAGGATGGCGACCCGAAGAAGGGCATGAACGTCGATTTCACGAGGCCGATTCACGGCGGGCCGACCGACCTGGGATTCGATTACGCCTACGTCACGGCGGCGTGCTCGACCATCGACGGGCCGTTCTGTTACATCGAGAACGACCACACCGTCGGCATCCCCGACAAGCCCATCGCCGTCGACAAGAAGAAGCACCCCGACTATCGGCCGCGCCCCGGACACGTCGCCCCGGGGTTCGACATCGAGATGGTGGACCCGACGTTCACGCGCAAGGCGATCGATTTTCTCGAACGCAGCCGCAAGCAGAGTCCCGGCAAGCCGTTCTTCGTCTATCTGCCGCTCTCGGCCCCGCATGCGCCGTGGCTGCCGCCGGAGTTTGTCCAGGGCAAGAGCCAGGCCGGGCCGCGAGGCGACCAGGTCGTCCTCGTGGACTGGTGCGTGGGGCAGGTCGTCGAGGCCCTCGACCGCCTCGGCCTGGCCGACGACACGCTGCTCATTGTCACCAGCGACAACGGGCCGAGGTGGGGCGTGAAGGGGCACAAGTCGGCCGGCGACCTGCGCGGCCACAAGTCGCACACGTGGGAGGGCGGCCATCGCATCCCATTTCTCGCACGGTGGCCGGGCAGGATTCAGGCCGGGGCCGTCAGCGACGAACCCATCTGCCTGACGGACCTCATGGCGACCTGTGCGGCGATCCTCGGCGCGCCGCTTCCCCAAGACGCCGGCCCGGATTCCTGCAACATCCTGCCGGCCCTGTTGGGCGAGAAGCGCGACAAACCCCTCCGCGAGGCCGTCGTGTCGCACTCCGTCTTCGGCGTGTTCGCCATCCGACAGGGATCCTGGAAACTCATCCTCGAGAACCGCGACTCCGGCGGATGGGTCAGGCCCAAGGGCAGCCGCCCCAAACCCGGCACGCCCGGACAGTTGTACCACCT
>CAZEBQ010000317.1:0-5048 GCA_964510295.1 uncultured Anaerolineales bacterium
CCAAGCCATTCAAAGCCAAACCGAACGGCTGGTTTGGCATTGAATATGGCCCTGACCCGCTTTTTTCCCGGCCGAGCGACAACCGGGCGCCCGCGAATTCGCAACGGTGCGACATTGGTTTGGCAAGAGTCACTAGCGTTTGTTCTCGGCCTTCTTGGGCGGCGGCAGTTCCATGTCCTTCGCCGTCAGGGCGCACGGGGCGCCACGGGTGGGGATGTCGCGGCCGGCGGTCCACAGGATGCCGTTGACGAGGGCCTGACGGAACGGCTCGATGCCCAGATTCACGTGGAAATGGCCGAGCGTGTTCCCGTAAGCGCGCCCGCCGTCGGGGCGCTCGTACGCCCACGCCATGACGTGGTCCGTCGGCGCCGGGTCCTTCTTGCCCTGGACGTGTACCTTGAAGAGCGGCGTGGCCTTCGGCATCAGGTCCGGCGCCAGGTAGAACTCGTCTTTGAGGTCATAGTCCGCCCACCCGCGGCAGATCGGATGGTCCTTGGCCAACTGCTCGACCTTCGCGGTGGTGGTGTTGTAACCCGCTGCCCCCGACCACCATCCGCCCAGATACGGCTTGTAGCGCTCGCCCAATTCGCGGCTGCGGGCACCGGTGGCCCAGTGCACGGCCGACAGGCCGACGCCCTGCTTCAGCAGCGTCTCGACCTGCGTGCCGTGCGGGCCCTTGAGCAGCACGTCCGCCCCGGGGCTGGTGTAGATAAAGATGGCCCGGATGCCCTTCGCGACGGCGGGGTCCTTCGGCCACCGGTCCGACACCACCGCTTCGACGTTCGGCGTCTGCTCCAGGCACTTCGCCAGGAGGCGGCACCACAGCAGGTACATGTGCGTGCCGCGCGGGTGGTCGGGCTGGTGCCCGATCAGCAGGATCTTCGTTTTGCCGGCACTGCTTGAGCCGGCGGCCGAAGCGGCGCGCGGCAGCGCGGCGACAAACGGCGCCGCGGTTGCAGCAGACGCGGCCTTCAGAAAGCGACGTCTCGACAGGGACATGGCCAACTCCTTACGGGTTCTTCGGAGGTTCGATGACAACACCATCCATCCGCCTCAGTTCGGCCTCCGGACCGGGCGGCGCGTAGACCGCAAGGATACGCATCGGCTCGGCGCCGACGTTGACGGTCGAATGGAAACAGTCCGGCGGTATGTGGACGAGGACGCCGGGGCCGATGACCTGCTCGCGCTGCTGGCCATCGACCTCGACCACCTGCCGGCCCTCGCCGGTCAGGACGTAGAGGATCTCCTCGCAGCCGGGGTGATTGTGCCGCGTGTGCCCCTTGCCCGGTTCCAGGATGACGATGCCGGCGCTGAATTTTTCGGCGGCGGTGACGCGCGGCTCCGACAGCCACAACAGGTTGCCCCAGTCGAAGACCTGGGTCTCGACGTTCGCTTCCTCGACGTACGTCCGTTTGGCGGCGGAGTCGGTCATCGAATCACCTCATTTCTTGCTGGCGGCAAACGGTTCGACAGAACGTGCGCGGCGGGTCGGAGCCTGCCCTGAGCCCGTCGAACGGGCACCCGCCGCGTCTGTTCCATGTCCGGGCGCGGTGGGTACGGGGACCCACCGCGCACCTGCGCTGCGTGATTCCCGAGAACGTGCGCGGCGGGTCGGAGCCTGCCCTGAGCCCGTCGAACGGGCACCCGCCGCGTCTGTTCCCTGCCCAGGCGAGAACGTGCGCGGCGGGTCGGAGACCCGCCGCGCTCCCCATCTGAAAAACTCGCACCCGACCGCTTAGAACTCCCTCTCCCTTGATGGGAGAGGGGTGGGGTGAGGGTGACAAGCCATGAATGAGCCCACTTATCCCCCTCACCCTACCCTCTCCCGCCAGGGGAGAGGGGATTTGAAACAACCGCTCGGCGGATTCCTCGCCGCGCGGCCCGGCCTTCGGCAGCGCCAGTCGCCGGTCCGCCAGATCCAACCGGTACATGATCTGGTTATAATCGTAGCGCGGCGTGGCAACCGCGGCACCGGAGAACGCCTTGGTGTAGGTGCCCTCGAAGTAGATGATGCGGCCGCCTTCCTGGTCGAAGAACGGGTGGTGGGCCGGGTTGTAAAAACTGTACTTTTCGTGCGTCACGATCTTGCGGGCCCGCCGCCAGGGCCCCTCGGGCTTGTCGGCCTCGGCGTACCAGATCTCGCCGAGGGCGGACGTGCCCCAGAACTCGCACAGGATCATGATCCATCGGCGGCGGAAGGCGTTCCAGTGGACCGACGCCCGGTGGGCGACCAGCGCCTTGCCGGTGCCGGCGTCGCGGAGTCCGATCCACACCTCGTCGGCCTTGAGTTTGCCGCTTGCGACGAGTTCGGCCTGCTGCTTTGCGTCGAGGACGGCCGTGTTGCGCTTCCAACCCCAGATGAGGCGGCCGTCCGGTCCGCGGTCCAGTCTCGGCGCGTCCTTCTGGTAATCGCTTCCGGGGGCCAGGCACGTGAACGCCTCGTAGGCGGCCGGGTCGCGCCACGCCTTCCAGTCGGCCGTCACGCGGACGAAGGGGTACGGCTGGGCGAAGTACCAGTAGGCCTGGCCGCCCGTGGTCACGCGAAACGCCTGCCCCTGCGGATGCAGCCTCACGTCGTCGGCCAGCCGCAGCAGCCGCTCGAAGACCTCCTTCTCGTCGTTCAAGACCATCAGACCGTGCTCGAGCCGCTCGCCGAGGCTCTTCATCAGGCCGTAGTGTGCGACGAGGCGTTCGCGGCCCGAGTCGTCCGGCAGCGTCAGGAACCCATCGAGCCACACCATGCCGTGCTCCGGCAGCGGGGCCATCTTCCGGCTGAACCCCTCGTCGTCAACGAAATACGCCAGGTCAACGCCCACGCTCGGATCCAGGCCGCCCTGGGCAGGCAACTGCGACGTCGCCCCCGACATGGCAAACTGCCCCAGCGGATACGACTCGCGGCTCGTGTCGCCCCAGAACCAGTGAATCTTGCCGCGGTACGGCAGCGCCATCACCGAGTCCTGCCCCAGGACGCGACCGTTCAGGACGGGCTTGCGTGTGGGCGGCTGCCGGCCGACCAGGACCGTGTCGCGGTAGATGCCCTGCCCCGTGATGCGGTACAGCCGCTCGGCGATGTTCGTGCGCTTGATCCGAATCTGCCCCGTTCCGCCCGGCCTCGTCCGCAGCCGCTTTCCGCGCATCCCGAAACCGTCCTTCGGGAACTCATAGCCGTGGCTCGTCACGTGAAAGAAGACGTCGCGGTCCATCAGCCCGGGCTCGTAGAACGCCACCAGGCCGGCCGAGTCGGTGTAGTAGCGGACCTCGTTGACGGTCCGCAGTTCAACGAGCGGCACGCCTCGCTTCGTCTGCTCGTCCACGACCTCGATGGTGAAGTACCGTTCGGGCCCCTTCCCGGCGTGACTTCCGGCGGTCGCCGTCAGCGTCAACGCCAACGCCACGCTGGAGAGGATCGCTGTGTGCCGCATGCTATTCACCCTTTGTGTGCGTCGTCACGCCTGTCATTCTGAGGCCCGCTTGCGGGCCGAAGAATCTCGCCGTGGTCGTCGCTGTTTCGTTTTTCCCACGGCGAGACCCTTCGCTTCGCTCAGGGTGACAGCCGCGACCGATACGCTAGACACCCAGGTCTTTCCTGGCCTCGTCAACCAGGCTCAGCATCATCTCGACGGCCTTGTCGGAAAACGCCGGGTCGTTGATGTTGGCGTCGAGTTCGACCACGTCGATACCCTCGCGGACGCCGGCCTTGATGGCGTCGAACAAGGCGGCGTCGGCCTCGCGGTCGCAGAACGGCTGGCCGTCGCCGTCGAGGATTGAGACGCCGCGCAGCGGGATAAGGAACGCCACGGGCCCCTCGGCCTCGTTGGCCTTCTCGGCGAAGATGCGGCCGATCCGCGCGTTCTCCTCGACGCTCGTCCGCATGAGCGTAATCGAGGGATTCCACTCGTAGAAGGTGCGCCCGGCCTCGCGATGTTTCGCCGGCACCGTGTCCATGGGACCGAAATTGGCCATGTCCACGCAGCCGGGGACGATGAGATGCGGCACACCGCGGCGGCCGGGGGCGCTCAGACGGTCGGTGCCCGCGCTGAACACCCCGCCGCACACCTCGTCCGCCCACTCGGTCGTCGTGATGTCGAGGACCCCGTCGACGAGGCCCTCGTCGATGAGCGACTCCATGGTGCGGCCGCCGGCCCCGGTGGCGTGGAAGACGAGGACCTCGTAGCCTTTGGCGCCGAGTGCCTCGGCGCAGGCCGTGACGCAGTCGGTGGTGTTGCCGAACATGGTGGCGGCGATGATGGGCTTCTCATCGTCTGCGGCGGGCGGTTCGGCCTCGACCATGCCGCAGACCGCCCCGGCCGCCCGCGAAAAGATGATACGCGAGATGCGGTTGATCCCCGCCACGTCGACGATCGACGGCACCATCGCCACGTCCTTGGTGCCGACGTAGGCGGAGGTGTCGCCGGAGGCAGCCGTCGAGACGAGCACCTTCGGCACGCCGACCGGCAGTGCCCGCATGGCGGCGGCAATGACCGTGCTGCCGCCCGTCCCGCCCATGCCGATGACGCCGTCGAAACGCCCCTCGTCCCAGAGTCGGCGGAGGAGGACGGGCGCGCCGGCGGTCATGACCTTCATGGCCTCGCCGCGGTCCTGGTTCGCGCGCACGGCCGCCAGGTCGCCACCGCCGGCTGCCGCCACGTCGTCGGCTTCGACGTCGACGCCGAACCGGTCGGTCGAGCCGAGCACACCCGTGTTGACGGTCACGACCTGGTGGCCGCGCTCCAGGATCCGCTCGCGGAGGAAGGCATACTCGGCGCCCTTGGTGTCGAAGGCGCCAATCATCAGGACGGTCTTGGCCATCGTGACTCCGCTGCTCGGGCCGGACCGCGACATGCCGTGGGTCTTAGAATAGGGGTCTCGGTAGCGACTTCCACCAAAAAACAGCGCTCCCGGCCGCGCCGGGCGTGGCAACGTTTTTTGGCATGGGACGATTTTCTGCGGCTTGGCCGCACGAGCCGGGGTTTATCCCCGGCGCATCCTGGCCGGCGCCCCCGCCAACAGCCGCCGGGCATAAAGCCCGGCGCTACAACCGCCTGCGC
>CAZEBQ010000318.1:0-5038 GCA_964510295.1 uncultured Anaerolineales bacterium
GCCCGACGTTGAGCGAAGCGAAACGCCGGGAAACCAGCAACGCCCGACGTTGAGCGCAGCACAGCCGGCAACGCCCGACGTTGAGCGCAGCACAGCCGGCAACGCCCGACGTTGAGCGCAGCGAAACGTCGGGAAGCGAGGCCCCCTATGCACCTTGCCATCGAAATCGGCGGAACCAAACTCCAGGCCGCCGTCGGCACGGCCGACGGCCGGATCCTGCGCCCTGCCCGCGCCGAATCGCCGGCCGAGCAAGGCGCCGCAGCCGTGTGCCAACGCGCCGCCGAACTCGTTCGCGAAGTCCGTTCCGCCGGCGACGAGCCCATCGACCAGGTCGGCATCGGCTTCGGCGGCCCCGTCATGCGCGAGACCGGCCGCATCGTCCGCAGCCATCAGGTCCCCGGCTGGGAGGACTTCGACCTGCGCGGCTGGGCGGAGCACGAGTTCCGCCTTCCCACCGTCGTCGAGAACGATGCGAACTGCGGCGCCGTGGCCGAAGCGCGGCTGGGCGCCGGCCGCGACGCGCGGCGCGTCCTCTACATGAACATCGGGAGCGGGATCGGCGGCGGATTCGTCATCGACGGCCGCCTCGCAAGCGGACCCCTCGGCGGCGAGATCGGCCACACCTGGGTCTGGGATGAGGCCGCACGGCGCTACGACAAACTCGAAAACCTCTGCTCCGGCTGGAGCCTCGCCCGCCGCGCACGCGAGGTGGCGGCCGACCATCCGGATGGGCGCATCCTCGCCCTTGCCGGCGGGCAGGGCGACCGCATCGATGCCCGCACCGTTGCCGCCGCCGCCCGCGAGGGCGACCCGGACGCCGGCGACCTCCTCGACAACGTCTGCGAATCGCTGGCCGTCGCGCTCGCGAACGTCGCCGCAATCGTGCAGCCTGAGACGATCGTCATCGGCGGCGGGGTGGCCCGGATGGGCGACGTGCTCTTCGACAGGCTCCGCAAACGCTTCGAGCAGCGTCTTTTCGCCCCGCTCGCCGGCCGCTGCCCCATCGTACCCGCCGGGTTGATCCAGGAGAACGTTCTCGTCGGGGCCTTGCTTCTGGAGCCCGGCCCCTGACGTGCGAACAGCACGCGCTGCGCACGAGCCGGCCGACGGGCCCGGCCCTTTTCGCTTGGCCCGGCCGCGCGGCGCTGCCTATAATGTGGCCGTCCGGCTTGAGGTGGAATCCGTTTCGTCTCCGAGGCTCACAGGAAAGGGAGATCCTCGATGGCATTGAGCGAGGTGTTGTGTGGCATTCTGGTGATGGGTGCTGAGAAGGAGCGTGCGGCTCGGGACTTCTACCTCGATGCGTCGCGCAGGTGCGCCAACCCGCTCAGCAAGCAGACGCTCCTGCGTCTGGCCGACGACGAGGTCAAGCACGAACAACTGCTTCAGTCCTGGGCCAACGAGGGCCTCTGCCCGGCCGAGGTCACGTACCCGACCGTGGACAAGGACTTCGTCAAGCGCGGCCGCGAGACGATCGCCGAGGCGATTCAGCCCGAGACGACCGACATCGAGGCCATCGAGTTTGCCCGGCAGATGGAACGCAACGCCATCCAGTTCTACCGGGACGCGGCCGATCGGGCAGACGATCAGGAGTCCAAAGACCTTCTTCTCCGGCTGAAGAGCGAGGAGGACAAACACCTGGCGCTTCTCACGGACCTGTATGAGTACATGAAGGATCCGGGCATTTGGAGCCTTCGGGAAGGGGGTGCGCATTTCGACTCGTAACCCGCACCGAGCGCGGGTGGAAACGGGTGCCGCACCCTTTTGGCCTCAGGATACGCCTCCCGCGCGGAGTTTTTCTTGCATGGCCCGGCACTGCCGGTACAATTTCTGATAGGCCAAGTGGCGGTTGGGGTTGTTTCCCTCTTGGTGCGTCCAGAGAACGCGCAACCGTTTCAGCGGTCAGAGGGGCCACTACCGTCGTCCTGAAAGGAGACCGAGTATGAGGTACCTGTCATTGGTATTGCTTCTGGCGTTTGTGCTGGCGTTCGTTGCGGGCTGCGAGTCGTCGGCCCCGCCGCCTGAGAAGCCTGCCGCCGAGAAACCGGCCGCCGAGAAGCCGGCTGCCGAGACGCCGGCCGCCGAGAAGCCGGCTGCCGAGAAACCGGCTGCCGAGGAGCCGGCCGCCAAGTAAGCCGCCGAGCGGTCGCCGTCCGGCTGGTGCGGAAGAATCTGCTAACAAGGGGCCGGGCGCCGCCTGACCTCGCGGTGTCTGTATCGTCATGCCCCGGCGGGGCAGGGGACCGCGCCATGCCCACTTATGTCGTCACCGGTGGGGCCGGGTTCATCGGGTCCAACTTCGTCCGACTGGCCCTGGAACGCGATGCCGACCTCAGAATCGTCACCATCGACCTGCTGACCTACGCCGGCAACCTCGAGAACCTCGTCGGTGTCCCGGAGGACCGTCATACCTTCATCCGGGCCGACATCACCGACTCGGGCGCCATGGCCGACGCCGTGCCCGACGGTGCCGACGCCCTCGTCAACTTCGCCGCCGAGACCCACGTCGACCGGTCCATCCTCGGGCCCGAGGCGTTTGCCCGGACCAACGTGGTCGGCACGCAGGTGCTTCTCGACGTCGCCCGCGACAAGGGCGTGAAGCGGTTCCTCCAGATCTCGACCGACGAGGTGTACGGTTCCCTCCGGCCCGACGACCCGGCCTTCACGGAGGCGGATCCGCTCGCCCCGTCGAGCGCGTACGCCGCCAGCAAAGCGGGGGCCGATCTGCTCGTCCTGGCCGCCCATCACACCTACGGACAGAAGGTGCTCCTGACGCGGTGCTCCAACAACTACGGGCCCTGCCAGTTCCCTGAGAAACTCATCCCGCTCATGCTCTCGAACGCCCTGGACGACAAACCGCTTCCGGTCTACGGCGACGGCCGCCAGGTTCGCGACTGGATCCACACCGACGACCATGCCCGGGCGATCCTGACCGTCCTGGAAGGCGGACGCCCGGGTGCCGTCTACAACATCGGCGCCCGCAGCGAGCGGTTCAACATCGACGTCGTGAAGGTCATCCTCCGGGAACTCGGCAAACCCCAGTCGCTTATCCAACTCGTCAAAGACCGGCCGGGGCACGACCGCCGCTATGCCATCGACCCGAGTCGCATCGAGACCGAACTGGGCTGGCGGCCCGAGGTCCCCTTCGAGGAAGGCCTGGCCCGTACCATCCGATGGTACCGCGAGCACGACCAGTGGTGGCGCCGCGTCAAGGACGGATCGTATCGCGAGTTCTACGACACGTGGTACGGCGACCGATAGGGCGCCATCACGCCCGTTGCCATCGAGGCTGTTGGTATCGCGCCCGTTGGCATCGAGGCCTTCGGCATCGCGCCCGCCGCGGGAGCGGCGGGGTACGTCCATCTGCCGTGGCATGTGCCAAGCCGGGTGGTGATGTCCCGCCGCTTCCGCGGCGGGCTCGCATGCGGGCCCGGTCGGCGGCTCGTTTGCCGGCTCGCATGCCGGCTCGAATCTTGGCTCGAGAGTTGAAAGGTTCGCTATGGCCGACGAAGTCCGCTACCAGTTGCTCCGTCCGGGACAGATTCGGCAGCGCCGCGAGGCCTGTCCCGCCGTGTACATCCCCATCGGGACGCTGGAGTGGCACGGCGTCCACAATCCGGTGGGGGCCGACACGCTTCAGGCGGAGGGGCTGGCCGTCCTGTGCGCGCAGAAGGGCGGGGGCCTCGTCTTCCCGCCCCTGTACTACGGCGAGAGCCGCGTCGAATCGCTGATGGAGTCGGGGGCCGAGGACCGCGATCAGATCGCCGCCGGATACCACCTCTCCCCGGACAACTTCCTGCCCGAGCGTCACCCGTTCGGCGCCACCGAGCAGGTTCTGGCCTACGAGCGGCTGCTCCTGCACGTTCTGGCGGAGGCCGAAAGCCTCGGCTTCGAGGTCGGCGTGCTGGTGGCCGGCCATTACCCGCTCATCGATCACGCGCTGGCCGCTTGTCGCCTGTTCAACCAGCGACGGTGGAGCAAGCGGCACGGCCTGCTCGCCTGGGCGTGTCTCGACTACCTGGTCGTGCGCGACCGGTACCCGGACGGCGGGGACCATGCGGCCTTGTGGGAGACGTCGCACCTGCTGGCGCTCCATCCCGAGGCGGTGGACCTGAGCCTGCTGCCGCCCAAGGGCGAACCGCTCGTCGGCGTCATGGGCAAGCCGCCCCAGGACGCCACCGCCGAGTTCGGCCGCGAGACGCTCGATGCCTCCGCCGAAGCAATCGTCAACGAGGTCCACGACCGCATCGAGCGGCGTCACCTGTACCGCGGCCACGGCAACTCGCTCCGGGAAGGTTTGTGGCGCGAGCGTTAGAGCGTCTTGAGATGGTGCGGTTTCGGCGGCAGGCGCTCCTGACCCGCCGCGCTTGAGTCGAGTGCGCACGGTCAGCCGACCCACTCGGCGAAAGCCGCAAGCCGCCATCCCCCACCCCCGCCGCTTGATGGGGGCGCGACGGCACGCTTGACAAATCGCCCCGCAGCCGTACACTACCATCGCCCGTGGCGGCGTAGCTCAGCGGTTAGAGCAGGGGATTCATAAGCCCAAGGTCGGTGGTTCGAATCCACCCGTCGCCACCATCTTGAGTGCTGAGGCGGCAGCGTCTTGCGGAACCCGTTGGCCGGGGCGTCCGGCGCCGGCAGGGGCCATGAAGGCTATCGTTTCAGCGGCACCTCAAGGGCAGGCACTGCCAACACGTCTACGACGTCCCCCGCTGAGAGGAGGTCCTGCTCGGCACTGCCCGTGTCGGCCTCCGCCGGTGACCAGGCTGTGGGTGGGGGCTCGGCGGGTGGAGAATTCGCGGCTGGAGAATGCGCGGGTGGAGAATGCGCGGGTGGCATGGCCACCGGATGTTCGGTGGCCATGTTCTCCGCCAAGCCATCGAGCACATGGCCACGCGAGCGTGGCCATGCCACCCGGCTGGTGTCACTTGGCGCGGCCGGGGCGGCACGTGGCGTGGCGGTTGCGATGAGTGGGAGGGGGGACGGGGCGCCGGTTGCGAGGGGACCGCCGGAGGTGGGAAGGTCATTGAGGTGCGTG
>CAZEBQ010000319.1:0-1157 GCA_964510295.1 uncultured Anaerolineales bacterium
CGCTCAACGTCGGGCGTTTGCCGGTTTGCCGGCGTTTCGCTGCGCTCAACGCCGGGCTTTGGGCAATTCACACTTTGGCCTTACGCCACCGGCGCAGGGCGGTGAGCAGGCGCGCGAGGTCGTCGGGCAGCGGAGCCTCCAGGTGCAGGGCGGTGCGCGTGCGGGGGTGCGTGAGTTTCAGGCTCGCGGCGTGCAACGCCTGCCGCGCAATCAACACCTCGTCGTGGTCGGCCCGGCCGCGCGCCAGTTCCTGCAGGGTGACCTTGTCACGGCTGCCGTACTGCCGGTCGGCGACGACGCGGTGCCCGATGTGGGCCATGTGGATGCGGATCTGGTGCGTGCGTCCGGTGTGAATGCGGACACGGAGGCAGCTGAAGCCGTCGAAGGTCTCGGTGACCTGGTACTGGCTGAGGGCGTCGCGTCCGGTGCCGTCGTGTCGGACGGCGAATCGCTCGCGGCTGCGCCGGTCGCGGCCGAGGGGCTGGTCGATGACGTCGGCGTCGAGTTCCGGCACGCCTTCGACGACGGCGGTGTATTCCTTCTGGACGGTGCGGTTCTCCCACTGCTTCGCCAGCCGCCCGTGAACGGCATCGTTCTTGGCAAAAACAATGACGCCGGAGGTGTCGCGGTCGAGGCGATGGACGACGCCCGGCCGCCACGGATGGCCCCCGCTCGAGAGCGTATCGGCGTGATGGGCCACGGCGTTGACGAGCGTTCCGTGCGGGTTGCCGCGCGCCGGATGGACGAGGATGCCGGGCTCCTTGTTGACGGCGAGAAGATCGTCGTCCTCGTAAAGAATCGCAATGGGGATCGGTTCGGGAACGATGCCGAGGGGGCGGCGTTTGTAGAGTGTAACGCGGATGCGGTCGCCGCGGCGGATCTCGGCCGACGGTTTCGTGACGGGTTGGTCGTTGACGAGGACGCGTCCGTCGCGGATGAGTTTCTGGAACGTCGATCGGCTGTGGGCAGCCCATCGCTGGGCGAGGAAGCGGTCGAGGCGCGGCTCGTTCGGTTCGCTCCGGAGTTCGATCTCGAGGGTCTCCAGGTCGCGCTCGGGCAGCGCGTCGGACGGGAGTGCTCCTTCGGGCAGGTCGTTGGTCGGCATCGGCTCCGGGGCTCGCGGCTACGCTGTTAGTGCTACAACGCTACGAAGGTCT
>CAZEBQ010000319.1:1257-5005 GCA_964510295.1 uncultured Anaerolineales bacterium
CATCGGCTCCGGGGCTCGCGGCTACGCTGTTAGTGCTACAACGCTACGAAGGTCTTTTGCGCGGCGGCCCGGAGACCCGCCGCGCGGAAGTGCCTGCCGAGCCTCGCCGTGCCTCCGGCTACTGGATGAGTTCGGTCACCAAGTCCACAGCGCTGCCTGCGTCGGGGGCGTAGCCGTCGGCGCCGATCTCATCGGCAAACGCCTGGGTGACCGGCGCGCCGCCGATCATGACTTTGACGTCGGTGACGGCAGCACGCTTGAGGGCATCGACGACGGCCTTCATGTTGGGCATGGTTGTGGTAAGGAGGGCCGAGAGGGCGACGACCTGGACCCCCTCCGCCTTGGCCGCCTCGACGAACGCCTCGGGGGCGACGTCAACGCCGAGGTCGACGACCTTGAAGCCGCCGCCCTTGAGCATCATGGCGACAAGGTTCTTGCCGATGTCGTGCAGGTCCTGCTTGACGGTACCGATGACGACCTTGCCTCGCGGTTCGACGCCGGACTCAACGAGTTTCGGTTCGAGGACGTCCATGGCGCCGGCCATGGCGCGGGCGGCGATGAGGACCTCGGGGATAAAGACCTCGTTGTTCTTGAACTTCACGCCAATCGAGGTCATGCCCGCGATGAGACCCTCGTCGAGAATCTGTGCGGGCGTCATGCCCTCGGCAAGGGCGTCGCTGACCGTCTGGACGGCCAAGTCGCGGTCACCACGTTCCACTGCGTCTGCCATAACTTGCAAGTCTGCCATCCGTTGCTCCTTGGACTGTGATCCGGCTTCAGGGTGACGATGCGATTTTCGAACAGGCCCATACCCTACTGCGGCGGCTGCGCCAAGCGTTGTCTGTGGCTGGCGAGCCGTGCAAGACGAGTATTCCAACTGGGGCGCCGAAACCGCGGAAGATTCGTTTTGCAGGCGTCAATCGCCCGCGGGTTCGGGTTTGGTTTTCTTCTCCTGTTTGTTCTCGGCGTCGGTGGCCTTGGGCGCCGGTTTGGCCTCGGGATCGGGCGTCTTGGTTTCGGCTTCGGGAGCGGAGACCTTGTTGCCTTGGGCCTGTTTCGGTTCAGGGGCGGCAGTCGCGCCTTCCTTGGGAACGGGCTTCGGGGCTTCGCCCTCGTCGGGGGTCTTCGGCTCTTCAAGCGGCTCGTTCGAGAACACGAGGGGCTTGTATCCGGCCAGGGCCTCGATGTGCGAGCGGGCCTTCTCGGCGCCGACGGACTGCGGCCACGTCGAGACGACCTCCTGAAGGCCCGCCCGGCCCTTGTCCAGATCGCCTTCCTGGACGGTCACGAGGGCGAGGCCGACCTTGGCGAGCGGCCGCAGGAGTTCGGAGGAGGCGTCGACCTCGGCGTACCGTTTTCTGGCCTCGACGAGGAGATCGCCGTCGGGCTTGGTCTTGCTGACGGCCTCGCGGAGAAGCCGGTCGGCCAGGAGCAGTCTGGCGGTGGGCGCCTGGGGTGCGTTGGGGTAGTCGTCAAGGAAGTCCCGGAGCGTTTGTGCGTCGCCGGCATTCCGGGCCACCGCGAACTCGGCCGACGCCCCATGGCCGGCGCCGCCGCGCAGAACCGGAAGAACCACGAGGACGAACACGACGACGATCACCCCGGCCGCCACCATCGCGATGGTGCCGCCGTGAGGCTTGGCCCAGATGATGGCCCGTCCGAGGGCATCGGCGAGTTCATTGGTCTGAAGTTCGTGCTTATGGCTGCTTTTCATCGCGTCGTCCCAACGGAAGGAGCGGGCGCCGCCGGCCTGGTGCGTCTGGCGCCGCGTGGAAGCACCTGGATGAGAACCTTCGTGCCCCAGTCATCCCAGACGCTGATGTGACAGGTATCGTTGCCCTTCTCGAAGAGGAGCCGCCGGCGGCCGGAGACGAAATTCTCTTCGAGCATGCCCCATCCGAGCACGGGCATAGTGCGGCGGTAGAACTCCGAGACCTGGCGGACGGTCGCGCCGCCTTCGTACAGATGCCGGACGAAGCGGAAGCCTCCCACGGACCGATCGCTCGACCGGTCGGCCTTGAACTTGAATCCGGCGGGAACCGGCACGTCCTGAAGGCGCGGGTTGACCGCCGGCGCCGTGGTGGCTGGCACTTCGCGTTTCTGGCCGCAGCCCAGCGCCATGACCAAGAGTCCGAGGATCGCCAAGGCCGCCAGCACCGGCAGCCCGATCGCCGGCCGGATCAGCCGCGAGATACGCTGAAACGTTCTCATGGGGTTCCCCCTGCTTCGACGGCCCGGTCCACGAGCCTTTCGGCGGCGTCGAAGGCGGCGGCCACCTCGTCGGGAGTCAGGCCCGCGCAGGCCATCACGTATTCGGCGTCGCTTCGCGGTCGGAGGTTCTCCGATTCGTGGGCATCGGAGCCGAAGATGACCTGGGCTCCGGTCTCCCTCGCCACCCGGGCCACTCGCCCGTTTCCGAGACAGTGACCCCGGCGGCCGGATATCTCGAGCAGCACGCCGCGCTCGGCCGCCAGGCGGGCGTCGTCTTCGGTGATGAGCCCCGGATGGGCGAGGATATCGCACCCGGCCTCGATGGCCGCCCGGTTGGTGCCCTCGATAACCGGCTCGGACGGCGTCTCGCCGTGGACAACAATCACCCGTGCGCCCAGTTCACGGCACCGCTCGACGACGCGGGCGATGTGCAGCGGGCGGCAGTGGGTGACCTCGGCGCCGGGAATCACCTTCATCTCCATAACAGGCGTCAGGTCGGCGGCGACGCGGACCAGCAGCGGCACAACCGTCTCGACCAGGACCGTGTCCACATGGTCGGCGAAGCCGAGCGCGCGGTAGCCGATGACCTCGGCCCGGCGTGCCAGTTCCGTCGGGATCAGGTCGCCGTCGCTCAGCAGCGTATGGGTATGCAGGTCGATCATAAGGGCGTCTGCGTTGGTCCTCTCCCCGCTCGCGGCGCGGCCCAATCGCACGCCGATTCGGCCCGGTCAGGCTCAAACCACGGACGCAACACGACAACTGTAGTGGGATGACGCGCGTAGGTCAAGCCGATTCGCCGGCCCGGGCGCATCGGTGTGCCGCCACGATTTCTGGTATGGGACGATTTCCTGCGGCTTGGCCGTAGTGCCGGGGTTTATCCCCGGCGTATCCTGTCCAGCGCCGCCGCCAACGGCCGCCGGTCATAAGTACGTGTTTAGCGTTGTGATTCTGAGGCCCGCTTGCGGGCCGAAGCATCTCGCCGTGGTCTTTGCTGTTTCGTCGTTTCCACGGCGAGACCCTTCGCTTCGCTCAGGGCGACAGCCACAACCGACACGCTAAACGCGCACCCGGGATGACCCTGCCACCCGGCGAGCCGTAAGTACTTGTGCATAAAGGGGTTAGCCGTTTTTCGCGTCCTGGCGGTTTGGCGCGAGGGGCTGTGGGCGTTTGCCGTCAGGGCGTTTGTCGGCCCTTTTCGCATTTTCGCCGTTTTTGATAGCGCCAGGGCCGATTTTGGGCTCCGGAGATTGTTAGAGTTCTAACAACTTTCGGCGTGCGCGTAAGTCCTTGCCACAAAAGAGGTTACGCCATTTTCGGAGGCCCTCGATTCGGGCGGCTGGTTTGTATACTCCAGTATCGAAATCGATGCTGGAGTGTCGGTTCTGGGAGGCCGTTTTGTATACTTCAGTATTGATTGAGGCCGCTCCATGCGGGTGAAAACGGGGGTAAAAATCGGTAAATTCGTGCAAATTCGCGCCCAAAAAACGTAAAAAGGCGAAAAAAGGCGGCGCTTTTTGCCTTACCTATCTTAACATTT
>CAZEBQ010000320.1:0-4990 GCA_964510295.1 uncultured Anaerolineales bacterium
GAGGGTGATTCGTCGAGGCCCATTATATCGCTCCGGGGAGAAACTGCATCGAAAAATCGACAGGCCAAGGCCGGAGGCCCAATATCCAGTGCCTGTTACGATCATAACCCCAAGATAGTGGACCTCGGCGGGGCAAGAATCTGACCGCTGGGGCAGAGCATCAGGCGGCTCAAGTTGCCCGGACCGACCGTTCGACCCCGCGCCTCGCCCTACCGGTGGCCGACCAGGTTGAGGAAGGCGTCCTCGTCGAGGACGTCGGTTCCGTGCTTCTCGGCCGCTCGGGTCTTGCTGAGGCCTGGGTTGGCGCCGGTGACGAGGTAGTCGGTCTTGCTCGAGACGCTTCCGGTGGCCTTGCCGCCTTCTCGACGGACAAGTTCCTCGGCCTGTTGGCGTGTCATGGCCTGGAGTTCGCCCGTGATGACGAGGGTCTTGCCCTCGAGACGGCCGCCGGCGGCGGGTCCCTGGTCCGTTTTCGGGTCGATTCCGTGGGCGCGAAGCCTTGCGATGAGGGCGCGGTTCTGGTGGCTGGCGAACCACTGGACGACGCTGGCGGCCACTTCGGGGCCCACGTCGGGCACTGCCAGGAGACGTTCGGTGTCGGCGCCGGCGAGGGCGTCGAGTGAGCCGAATTCGGCGGCCAGCGTGTCGGCCAAAGCCCGGCCCACGTGGCGGATGCCGAGACCGTGAAGAACGCGGGCCAGCGGGGCTGTTTTGCTCCCGGCCACGGCCGCAACAACGTTCGAAGCGCTTTTGTCGGCCATCCTTTCGAGGCCGGCAACCGGTTCGACCGCCAAGTCGTACAGGCCGGCCACGTCGCGGACGAGGCCGGTATCGACGAGTTGGTCAACGAGTTTGTCGCCGAGACCGTCGATCGCGAGGGCCTGCTTGGCCCCCCAGTGTTTGATGCTCTCCTTGACCTGGGCCGGGCAGGAGTTGTTGGTGCATCGCGAGACGGCCTCGCCCTGCGGCTTGACGACCTCGCCGCCGCACACGGGGCACCTTGCGGGCAGACGGTATCTCTTGCTGCCCGGCGGCCGCTTGTCCGTGATAACCTGGACGACGTGGGGGATAACGTCGCCGGCCCGTTCGAGGAGGACGGTATCGCCGACGCGGATGTCTTTGCGGTCGATTTCATCCTGGTTGTGGAGGCTGGCGTGGGTGACCGTGACACCGCCGATCCGGACGGGTTCGAGTACGGCAACGGGGGTGACAGCGCCGGTTCGGCCAACCTGGGTGTTGATTGCGACGATTCGCGTGGTTTCCTGTCGCGGGGCGAACTTGTAGGCCACCGCCCACCGCGGGTTCGCCGCCCGGACCCCCAACCGGCCGTGATCGGCCAGGCTGTTCACCTTGAAGACGCAGCCGTCGATCTCATAGGCCAACTCGTCGCGGCGGGCCTCCAGGTCGTGATGCCACCCAAGCGCATCTGGTACATTGGCAAGCAGTTGCGACTCCGGACACGTCTTCAGGCCCAGGTCTCGCATCGTCCGAAGGCTTTCCCACTGCGTTTCAGGCCGCGACGTGGAGGATGGGGCGATTTCCCAGAAGAAGATGCGCAGCGGACGCCCGGCCGTCACCTGCGGGTCCAGTTGGCGGAGGCTGCCGGCGGCGGCGTTTCGCGGGTTCGCGAAGGTCTTGCCGCCGGCCTCTTCCCGGCGCTGGTTGAAGGCGGCGAACTCAGCCTTTTCCATATAGACTTCGCCCCGAACGACCAGGTGGTCCGGGACGCCGACGCCCCGGCCGCGCCCCCGCAGCCGCAGCGGCACCTGCGCAATCGTCCGAACGTTGGCGGTCACGTCCTCGCCGGTGGCGCCGTCGCCGCGGGTCGCGGCCGAGACGAGGCGGCCGGCGTCGTAGACGATCTCGATGCTGACGCCGTCGTACTTCGGCTCGGCCACGAGCGGAACGGAGGGAGCGTCGAGTTCTTTGCGGCAGGTGTCGGCGAACCGGGTCATCCCCTCTTCATCATAGACCGAGAGGAGGCTTCGCATCGGCGTCTCGTGAGGCAGCGTGGCGAACCCGTCTCGCGGCTTGGCGCCGACGCGCTGGGTGGGGCTCTCGGGCGTGACGAGGTCCGGCCACGCCGCTTCGATGGCCCGGAGGTCGACCATGAGGGTATCGAAGGCGGCGTCCGAGATTCCCGGGTCGTCGAGAACGTGGTAGCGGTAGTTGTGATGCTCGATACGTCGGCGGAGGTCGTCGGCGCGGCGGGCGGCTTCGGGGCGGGGCAGATGCGATGGGTCGTCCGGCGTCACAGCGGCTTCCTTATGCTGACGGCGCGTGGGGGCCGGCGGGGCGGCGGGGCGATGTGGGACGATATGTCCCGGACCTTCCGGTCCGGGCTCGGGATCGAAGCACACGCTCGGGATCGAACCACACGCTCGGGCTCGAACCACACGCTCGGGCTCGAACCACGCCACCGGGCTGGAACGGCATCGGCCCTGCTGCCTGCTGCACCCAGTAGCGCACAGAGGGGGGGCGGCGTCAAGCGTGTTGTGGAGCGCATTGGTCCGGTCGGCGGCTTGCTTTTCGGCCCATCATCGTGTAGAGTTCCGGGGCTGCAGACGCGCCTCTCGGCCGGACCGGGGCGGGGGCGCGAAAGGGGAGAACCATGACACGTCCTGCAACGACGCTGGCGATCGGCCTGTCGGTGCTCGCCGTCGTGTTCGCGGGGCCCCGCGGCGCAACAGGCGCACCGCGGAACGCCTTTTGGACGCACCTCGCCGGCCTGTATAACGGGGTGTGGGAACAGACAACCCACTGGACGCCCTATTACATCGTCCCGGAGAACGGCACCCATCAGTGGTACGTGCAATTCAACCTGAAAGCCCACGACTACTACGTTGAAGTCAGCGACTCCCACACCGTCACCTCGATCATCGCCAACTCGGACGCCGGGTACCTCGTCGAACTGACCAACTGGACCGGCGCGCGGCTGTGGCTTCAGTTCGACACGTTCGAAAACATCGGCGGCCTCGACGTCAACAACATCGACCTGTACGGCCCCATCACCAACCGGGGCGAGTGGACGGTGCGCGGCGGGATGGTCAACTACAACGGCGACGTCACGAACCACGCCGACGCCGTCTGGAACGTCAAAGGCAACCTCCAAGTCAAGGGCGCCTTCACCAACCACGGCCACGCCCGCTCCTACGCCGGCGCGACGCTGTGGGCCGACACCTTCACCAACAACGACCGCCTCAGTCTCCTCGGCGGGTCGATGGGCACAGACGCCTTGTTCACGAGCAGCACCGACGCCACGGTCGCCGGCGCAGGCAGCCTCTACGCACCGGCGGGCATCGACAACGACGGCGTCATCCGGGCCGAGACCGGCGCCCTGGCCGTCTACTGCGGCACCGGCACGCTCACCAATGTCGGACACCTGGAGAACCTCCCCAACACGGCGCTGCTCATCGAGGCCGCGACGCTCGATCACCAGGGCACCCTGACGGTGGGCAGCGGCGGCGGCGTCACCCTGACATCCTGCGACCTGGACAACCAGGCGGGGGCCGAGATCGCACTGCTCGGCGGCACGCTCGCCGCGCCGAACCTCACCAACCGGGCCGACGCCGAGTTCACCGGCTTCGGCAACATCACCGGCAACCTGACCAACCAGGGGCTGATCGACCTCTACGGTCCGGCCCAGATCGTCGGCAACCTCCAGAACGACCCGGGGGCTGAACTGGCGATACGAAACGCCGACCTCCTCATCGCCGGAGACACCGTCAACGACGGCACTATCCGGGCCGTCAACGGAACCGTCTACTTCGAGGGCGACCTCGCCGACAACGGCACCCTCATCATGGACCCGTCCCTGGCCGTCGTGACCGGCGACCTGACGGTGGGCACGAGCGGCGCCCTGGTGGCCGACGCCGGCAGCACCTGTCAGATGATGGGCCGATTCGACAACCGGTCCACCGCTGCGACCGCGTTCGACCTCGCGACCGCCACGGTCGAGTTCGTCTCACGCCCCGGCGCCGCCGGGCGCAGCGACGTTGAGGTGGCCGGTAAGAACCTCGGCGCCGCCGGCACCGGCTGGACGCACAACTTCGCCTTCGGCGCCATGCGAGTCGGCAACGAGACGCTGGCGGGTCACGTGCGGCTGGTCGACCTGCACGACAACCAGGGCGACGGGCTCTCCGAGGCGCTGTACGTCCACGACCTGTCGGTCGCCGCCGGGGCCGCCATCGAGACCGGCGGCGCGTGGGTCTACGCAGACGGCACGGTTGACTGCGACGGCACGATCGACCTGGCCGGGGGCCGCCTCACCGTCACCTACGACGGCGCCAGCCCGCTGGAGTCGCTCGCCGCCCTGGTGGCCTCCGGTTCGGCCGGCGGGTCGTGGGACGGCACCGGCATCACCTCCACCACTGCGGCCGCAGACGTGCAAGGCCTGACAGCCCTGGGCGTGATCGACGACGGCGAGAAGGTCATCGCCGACTACACGTGGTACGGCGACGCGAACCTCGACGGCGTGGTAGACACGAACGATTACGACCTCATCAACACGAACTGGCTCCTGTGGACCGCCGAGGGGACCGTCCCGGCGGGCGGGTTCCGGTGGCGTGTCGGCGATTTCAACTACGACGGCACCCTCGACTCCAACGATTACGACAAGATCAACAACGCCTGGCTCCTTTCCCAAGGCGCCGTGCTTGCGGGCGGGGCCCCCCCTGCCCCGACGCCCGAACCGGTCACGCTCGCGCTCGTGGGCCTCGGCCTCACGGCCACGGCGCTGCGGCGGCGCAGGTGGTGAGCGAAACGCTCTCGCCCTGCCCTGCGGACGGTGCAGCCGGCTGTGGCAACTTTTCCCGGCACGGCGGTCGGGCGAGGCTGAGGGGAAAGCATGAGTTGGGTCTATATTCTATACAAAACCCGCTGTCTGGTTTTGTATAGAATGCCGTGCCGCTTGCCGGGCACGGTTCCGGTGCCCGTATGTTTTGCCGATCAAACGGGAACGGCCCCGTTTGATCGCAAAAGTAGACCCAAC
>CAZEBQ010000321.1:0-4973 GCA_964510295.1 uncultured Anaerolineales bacterium
GGCCGCGGCCTCCATATCGTTTTCTTTAAGGGGTGGTGTCATCCGCCCGCGCCAGTGCCCTCATGTATTCGTCCAGGCAGTCTTGGCAAGTGCGGCCGTCCGCGCCTTCCTTGGCGAACTGCCGGAAATCCTTGAGGCACCGCGGTCCAGTGGGACAATGGCGTTCCATAAACGCGAGAAAGCAGAGGAAACGTTCCAATGCCTCCGAATCGACGACGTGCTCCATGCCGCATGCCGTCGATTCGGCGCGCTCGGGCCCCAGTCCCAGGATTTTCTCGAGGAAATCCTTGATGATAAGGTGGCGGTCGGCGAGTTGCTGCGCCGTCGCTCGCCCCGCCTCGGTCAGCGTAATCAGGCCATACGGTTCGTGGTTGATCAGTCCCTTCTCGGCAAGGCTGTGAATCGCCGCGGTGACCGTGGACGCAGCGACGTTCTGGACGCGAGCGATGTCGCGAGGGCGGGCCACCCTTTGTTCGCTTTCGATGTGGTAGATGGCCCTCAGATAATCCTCAAGCGTGGGGCTGAGTTCTGTGGCCATGGGAGACCCTTTCAGCAAGAGTTCATACTCTCAAAGATTATACCTCCCGCGAAAAATGTTTCAAGCGGTGCGATTATCGCTGGATCAGGTTTCGGAAGCACTCCCGCGGGATCCTCCCCCCTGCGGGTTCCTCTGTTTGAGCCCGCGGAAGTCATCGCTTCGTCTCTCCCCGTTCTGCCGGCTCTCGCGGCCCGGCGTGCGCCCTGGAATTTTAGCACTTGAACATCCTGCTAGTCCTGGTATAATCTTCGAGCACACGAAAGTCAACCGCCTTGACCAATAGTCCGGGGGGTCAAGCAGGGAGTACGGATCGCCCGACACACAAACCGAGAAAACACGAAGGAGAGCAATGATGAGAGAATCCGAAGCAGTGACTGACCCCGCGTTTGACAAGAAACGTCCAGCGAGTTCCGGCAAATGGAAGCCGTCCATGATGCTTGTGCTGGTCGGGCTTGTCACGGGCGCAGGGCTGATGGCGTTGAGCGGGTGCCAGTCCATGAGCGGGAGGATGGTCACGGTCCACGAGAGCGCGTACCGGGACGTGGACCAGACATGCGAAGCGCTCAAGGCGGCCATCGAAGCGCAAGGGTTTCACTGCAAGGGGGTCCTTAACCTGAACCAAGCCATGGCAAAGCACGGCGTCCATCTCGACCGCCAGGTACGGGTCGTGCAGTTCGGCAGGGCCGAGTACGCCCATGAGATGCTCGCCGATACCCCCGAGGTGTCCGCGTTCATGCCGTGTGCCTTTGGCGTTTACGAGGGCGACGATGGCAAGGTTCACGTCAGCGGCATGAACAGGGCACTGATGGCCCGGATGTTCGGCGGCACGGTCGCAGACGTCATGGGCAAGCGGGTTGCCCGGGACGAAGCCGCGATCTTCAAGGCGTTGGAACACGACGCGCAGCGATGAGCCACCGGCAGCACCCCCGGTTCTCTGGCCTGATGAATCGCACAATAGCAGAAGGACACTCGCGATGAAGAGCGTACTCGTGACGGCACTGGGGGCACTCGTGACGCTCGGTGCGGCGGGATGCACGGCAAGTCGTCAGGATGTCTACGGTGCGGGGGTGGCTGTACCGACCCGGCCGCACCCCGAGACCACGTTGAGCGCCACCACCCGCGAGGCCGCCCCTGCTTCGCAAGAGGCCCCCGATGCCAAGGACCGTGAAGCGCCGTTAACCCTTCAGCAGTGTGTGGATCTTGCCCTTAGAAACAACCCTGACATAGCACAAAAGGGGTGGGACACACGAACGGCTCTGGCGGAAAAGGATATCGCACAGGGGGCCTTATGGCCCACGGTCCATGCAGGGGGGGGATACACGCATTCCCGGGAGGATAGGCTGATCAAGCCAAGACGGCCCGGCGGGCGCGACGTGTTAGGTTTTTCAGATAATCTCCTTTTCGGAGAGATCGCTTTGAGTATGCCGCTATACACGGGCGGGAGGCTTCGAAACCAGGTTAAGGCGGCTGAGTTACTCACCCGGTCGGCGGAGCAGCGGCTGGCTCACAGTCGAGTGGAACTGGTGTTCAACGTATCGAGTGTCTTTTATTCGATGCTCGGCCAGCAGGAGGTGATCAATTCCCTGATATTCTCACAAAAGGCTCTGGAGGAGCATCACAAAAGAGCGAAGGAACTGTTGGACGCCCAAAAGGCGGCACGAGTGGACTTGCTGCGAACAGAGGTCAGGCTTGCCGATATCGAGCAGCAACTGCTTCGCGAGCGTAATGTGCTCGACATACAAGGGTTCGTGCTTGCCAGCCTGCTGGGACGTGGCACGGAAGACAAATCCGTGGCGATTCGAGGCGAACTGACCCTCCGTGATGTTCCCGCCAGTCTCGATCGGGCTCTTCGAGCAGCATTTGACAACAGGCACGATTATCAAGCCTTGAAATCCCGGATTGGCGCGCAGCGAAAAAGGCTCGACATCGCCAAGGCCGGACGGCTGCCGGAAGTGTCGCTTCGCTCGTCCTATGGAAGCCGCTGGGATTCAGACGACGTTGATGAGGACAATGAAGTGGGGGAAGTGGGGGTCGTTCTGGATATGCCGCTTTTTGAAGGCGGGCGAATCGACGCAAGAATAAGGCGGGAACGGAGCCGCTTAAGCGCTGAAGAAGAGGCCTTCCGAAAACTGCGGCTTCAGATTCATCTTGAGGTGCAAACGGCGACGTCCAATATCGAATCAACCCGTGCAAGGGTCGGTGTGACGGAAAAGGCTGTCGAGCAGGCCAAGGAATCCCTGCGGATCGAGCGCGAGAAGTACGACCTCGGCAAGGGGGCCATCGTAGACGTCCTGGACGCCCAGTCGGCGCTGCTGGATTCTCAGATGAATTACTACCGAGCCCTGGCGGACTACAACACGGCCCTGGCCCAGTTCCGCCTGGCCGTGGGAGAAATGCAATGAGACAGGGATGAGGACAGCAAGAGGAGCGTACACGATGTTCTCCAAAGTGCTTATCGCCACGGACTCATCCCCCGCCTCGCTGGCCGTTGTCGGATGCGCGAAATCCCTGCATCGGCTTGGCACTGGGGAATGCGTGCTGGCGCAGTGTTTCCTGATTCGGGAGCGCGTTGCTTTCCCGGATCAGATCAAAGCCTACATTGAGTCTACCTTGGATCGGCAGAAAGGGATTCTGGAGAGGCAAGGTCTTCGCACAACCGTAGTGGTGAATGCAGGTCTTCCGGGCACGGTGATTCCTCGTATTGCGACAGAGCAGAACTGCTCCCTGATCGTGGTCGGGTCTCATGGGCACAACCTGGCAAGCGAGATTCTCCTGGGCGGCACCGCGACGGAGATTCTTCACCAGGCGACAAAGCCGATTCTCATTATTCGCCTGAAGGTGGATGAAGATACCGGACAGGCCGTCTGTGCCGGAGAGAGTTGCGATTTCATGCGTCATGTTCTCTACACGACGGACTTCTCCGATCATGCGCAGCGCGCGTTCGCCTATGTGGGCAAACTCGTCGAGTGCGGTGCTCGCCGCGTCACCCTGCTTCATGTTCAGGACAAAGCCAGGCTGGGCACGCATCTCAAGGACCGCTTGGAAGAGTTCAACGGAATCGACCGGGAGCGCCTCGAGATGCTGAGGGACCGGCTGAAGGACATGGGCGATGCTGAAATCGACATGGAAATCCCCTATGGGTCGCCCATCGATGAGATACTCAATCGCACCGGGAACGGGGGCGCAAGTGTTGTAGTCATGGGAAGTCATGGGCGGGGTTTCATAAGCGAGTTGTTTCTGGGAAGCGTCAGCCACAACGTGGCGCGCCACTCGGAGGCGCCGGTGCTGTTGATTCCGGGCCGGCAGCGGGGTACGTGAAGGCCATGGCCCAGTTCCGCCTGGCCGTGGGAGAAATGCAATGAGGATGGCAAAAAATGTGTTGGTGATCGCGACCCTGGGGGTGGCCATCATCGGCGCGGTCGGCTGCGACTCGGACGAGAAGACACAGAGCAAGGGCAAAAAGCCTCGGCGGGTTGAGGCCGTCGCAGCGAAAAAAGAACGTCTGGAGGAACGCCTGGAGACCACCGGAGACGTGGTCGCCGTCAACACCGTGACGCTGCGGGCGACCGTTGAGGGTCCGATCGCCTTTTGCCCCTGGCGAGAGGGTGACCGCGTCGAGCAGGTCGGGCAGAAACTGATCGAGATAGACCGGCCGCTGTACCGCCAGGAGGTTGTGGCGGCCGGGGCGGCGCTGGCCGTGGCCAGGGCCAAACTGGCCGACCTCAAGGCCGGCGCGCGGCCCGAGGAGATCGCCCAGGCAAAGGAATCCGTCCGCCACTTTGAGGATTGCACGCGTTTTGCCAAGGCCGACCTCGACCGCATCCGCTCGCTGGTCAAGAGCGGCTCGCTTCCCGCCGAGACGGTGGAGAAGGCCCGCGTGGACTACGTGAAATGCCACACGCAACTTGGGGCCGCAAAGGAACTGCTGGCCATGCTCGAGGCGGGACCGACGAAAACCGAGATCGCCGTGGCGCAGGCCGCCGTGGATGAAGCGGACGCCAAACGGGCCCTCGCCCAGGTGAAACTCGATGAATGTCTGCTCACGGCGCCCTTCACGGGCGTGATTACAGAGGTCTACATCCGGCCGGGCGACCTGGCCACACCGCGACAGCCCTTGCTCAAGATGATGGATCCGTCGTCCCTCGTGGTCCGGGCTGGGCTGCCGGAAAGATGCGCGGCCGACATCCGCAAGGGCACCGAGGCCCTCGTCCGGTTGGACGCGTATCCGCGAAAGACGTTCCGTGCCAGGATCGAGCGGGTCTATCCCCGACTCGAGTGGGACTCTCGCACGCGGATGATCGAGGCGAAGGTCCTTGAAAGCGTCGAACTGATTCCGCGCCTGTTCGCCCGGCTATCCGTGCGGGGCCGGGTGGCTGAGGACGCCGTGGTGGTTCCCGACGCGGCGATCGTGACCACGCCCAGGGGCCACAAGGTC
>CAZEBQ010000322.1:0-4972 GCA_964510295.1 uncultured Anaerolineales bacterium
CGTGCCACCCTCTTGGTGGCGCGTGGGACGCTAAACACGTACCCCGACGCGCCGCCCAACGGCAAGTTCTGCGCCGTAGGTCCGCCGACCCACCGCGCCTTCAAGCCCCCCCGAATCAGCCTCCACGAAGGGCCGTCACGGCCGACAACAGGGCCACCGCCGCCGTCTCGATACGCAGGACGCTCCGTCCCAGACGGGCCGCCACAAACCCGCCCGCCTCCAGGGCACGCCGCTCGGAAGATACCAGGCCGCCCTCCGGGCCGACCACGATGTGCACCGCCGCCTCGCACGCCACCGACGCGACCGCCTCGCGAAGTGGCGTGGCCGTATCACGTGAATCGCCGTAGATACCTGCGTGCGGCGAGGCGAGAAACTCATCGAGTGTCGTCGGCCCCTCGAGCGCCGGCAGAAAGGCCGACCGCGCCTGCTTGGCGGCGGCGATGCAGTGAGACTGCCACCGCCGCCGCGACGCCGCCGACCGTTCGCCCCTCGCGGCCACGCTCCGCTCGAAGCGTACGGCCGCCAGAGACGCCGCGCCCAGTTCGGTCGCCTTCTCGAGCAGCCACGTCAGACGCCGGCCCTTCGGAACGGCGAACGCCAGATGGATGTGCGGACGCGGGCGAACGCTCGGCTCAGCGATCGTCTCGACGACGGCGGTGACCTCGCCGCGGCGGACCCGAGCGATTCGCGCCCGCGCCGCGCCGCCGCACCCGTCGAACAGTTCCACCGCATCGCCCTCGCCCAGGCGCAACACGTGCGCCGCGTGATGCGCTTCGGATGCAGGAAGCGCGACGCACCGGCCGGCGTCCAGGGGCGCCTGGCCGCGCGCGGCCTCACGGGGAACGAAGAATCGCGGCAGACCGGCGGCATCGGTCATGACCTGTCCCTCGAAGCGGCGCCTCCGAGCCTACCAGGAAGTCGCGGGGCGGGAAAGGGTTTTGCACGCATGCGCCCGACGCATCACAGGTGCACATCGGTGCGGCGCGAAACGCGCCGGCGGCTCAGCCGTTGTTCGGCGACAGCGAGTTCGGCACCGGCCACTGTTGCACGCGCAGCGTGCCCGTCTGCGAACGCGTCGGCAGGTACGGCACCGACGTGCGCACCAGGGTCCCGGCGTCGGGGCCGCGGACGATGTACCCCTCGGTCCACACGTAACTGTCGAGGCCGCGCGCGTACAACTCGACGGCATGCAGCGCCGCCCGTGCGCCGGGATAGGCCGCCGGCCAGCGATGGCCTCGGGCGTAGGCGTGCGGCCAGAGGTCGGTTGCGGTCTGGGCGTCTTCAAGGGCGTCGACGATGACGATGGCGGGCCCGCCCGGTCTCGACACCTCGGCGGCCGCCACCGTGTGGCCGACCGTCCCGCCGGACCAGCGGATGCTGTAGAAGCCTGCCCGTCCGGCGTTGCGGTAGAGTGACCCGATGATGTTGGTGCCATTGATGCAGTCGAATTTCTGGGTGTCGAGGGCTTCGCGGAGCGAGTGGGCTACCCCGTAATGGGTGGCGGTGCCGAGCAGGGCCCGCGCAAAATGCTGGGCGCCGAGGACAACCTGCTCGTCGGAGCCGCCGAGTGTCGCCGCCGCATCCATCAGACGCGGATCAAACCGCTCGGCCCAATCCTTCGCCGCCGCATGCGGGTTGCCGGCCCGGTAGAAGATGACGTCCATCAGGCCGTGCTGCGTGGGCGGGCGGTAGGCGCGGTCGTAGCGCGCCAGCACCACCGCCACCTGCTCCAGCGCCCCCGCGGCGGTGATGCGGTACAGCATGTTGGCCAGATAACTCCGGTCAAACGGCGACCCGGCCGCTGAGTCCCACAGCCGTTGGGCCGCAGGGGAGAGGACACCCCGCAGACGGATGAAGGCGCTTCGCAGGTGCTGCGGCATGTGGCCGGCCGCCGGAACCGCGTCGGCGCCGTTGGCGTTGGCCGCCAACTCCCCGTCAAGTCGGCGGACCAGTCGGTCGGATGCCACCTTGAAGAGCCACTCCGCCTGGTGTTCCACTTCCATCAGGTTGCGCAGGGCCGCGCAGCCCGCTTCGCCCGCCGGCAGGCACGACAGCAGCGGGTCGAACGGACACGTTTCGGCGTACGTGACGTTGCAGGACTCGTACAGCGACTGGTAGCGGGCCTGGAAATCGAGGGCGGTCAGATGACTGCGGACCAGGTAGTCGAGCCAGCGGTGCAGGTCGGCGTGGGCAGCCAGGGCACTGGCCAGTTCGTCGGCCCACCGTCGGGCCTCGCCCGGTTGGTTGCCTCGAAGGGCGCTCACCAGGCCGCCCGCGCAGCAGCCGGGCCACGTGTCGCGCGCGGCCGGGGAGGGCGACAGCGCAACCGGCCCGACGGCATCCTGACGGAGTGCCCGGGCCAGTCGCTCGGCCGTCGCGGCAAGCCGAATCGCCTGCGGCAGCACCTGCCCGCTCTGCTTGGCCATCTCCTGGAGCATGGCCCGCAGCGTCGTCTGCTGCCAGGCGAAATCCGCGGCCGCCGACCGCCGCTTCGACGCGGTGATGTACCACTGGTACGCCAGCCGCGACCCCGGACCGCCGCCCGCGTCATACGAGAGCGTCTTGGGGCGATCCGGCGAGACGCACGTCTTCCCGTTCGGGTCGCGATGGCCGAGCAGCAGTCGGCGGCCGGCGGTCAGCGTCGTGGCCAGGTTCGGGCCGAGGTCGCGCCACAGGGCGGTGACCTGCTCGCCGGCCGACGCCGGCCGAGACGGGGGTGAGGGATCAGCAGCGGCGCTCGGCCGGGCCGCCGCCAGCAGCAGGGCGGCCGCCGCGCCGAGAAGCAACCACCGGGCGCGCTCTGGTGTCCGTCGAGTCAACGATGTCGATTCCATGCTCTCGCAGGCCGGAAGGCGGGCCGCGTTGGCGCCTCGTCCGCGGTCGGAACGGGCGCGGTCGGGTGCGTCTTACCGCCGGACGCGAAGCGTGGCCGACGGCGGTCGGTTCGGCAGATACGGGACGGACGCCCGGATGAGCGTCCCCGCGTCAGGGCCGCGCACCACGTATCCCTCGACCCACACGTAGTCGTCGAGACCTCGTGTAAACAGTTCGACGGCATGGACGGGGGCCTTGATGCCGGTGTATCCGGCGGGCCACTTCTGGCCGCTTAGGTAGGCGTGGGGCCAGAGTTCGGCGGTCGTCTGCGGCTTGTCGAGCCCGTCGACAATGGCGATGGCGGGCCCGCCCGACCGTGGAACCTCCGCTGCCGCCACCGTGTGGCCGGTCACGCCGGCGCTCCAGCGGATGGTGTAGTAGCCGGCGCGGCCGGCGTTGCGGTAGAGTGTGCCGACCATGTCGGTTGCACGAATGCAGTCGAGGCGTTTCAGGACGAGTGCCTCTCCGAGCGTCGTGACCTTGCCGTAATGTTCCCAGTCGCCGAAGACGGCCCGCGTAAAGTGCTGGGCGCCGAGGAGAACCTGCTCGTCGGTGCCGCCGAGCGTGCTCGCCGCCGACATCAGATGCGGATGAAACCGGTCGTTCCAGATGATGCCGGCGCCGAGGTCGCCGCCGCGGTAGAACAGGACGTCCATCATGGCGGCCGGCTTGCCCTCGGGCGTGACACGGTTGAACCGCTTGAGGACGAGGGCGAGCCGCTCAATCGCCCCCACGCGCGACGCACGGTACAGCATGTTCGCCATGAAACTGCGACGGAACGGCGTGTGGGCGGCCTCGTCCCAGACGCCCTGGTTCGACGGCGACAGGGCCGTGCGCAGCCGCGCGAACACGCCCCGAAGATGAGGCGGCATCCAGACCGAAGCGGGGGCAGCCACCATCGCCGCACGCTTTACCTCAAAAGCGCCCTCGCCGGAGAATTCAAGGTACGCGTTCGGTATCCGGAACAGCCACTCGGCCTGATGCTCCACTTCCAGCAGGTTGTGCGGGCCGTTGATGGTGAGCCGGCCCGCCGGAAAGTACGTCGCATGGAACCCCGCCTCGTACCGGCCCGCGTAGACCGTCTCGCACGCCTCGAACAACGGCTTGCACCGGGCCTGAAACGCAATCGCCGTCAGTTGATTCTCGAGCAGGAAATCGAGCCAACGGTGAAGGTCGGCCAGGGTGAAGGCCGCCGAAGCCAGTTCGGCCGACCACGTTTGGCAGGCCGCCAGGTCGCCTCGGACCGCAGCCGCGTCGAACGCTCCCGCGCAGTAACCGAGCCAATGAGGTCCGGGCTTGACGGGCGAAGGCGCCAAGGCCTGCGGCCATGCGGCCAGGGCGTGCAGCGCACCGGCGAACCGCTCGGTGCGTTCGGCCAGTTGAACGGCCTTCGGAAGGATGCCGCCGTTCCTCGTCCAGAGCGCCTGCAACATCGCCTTGAACGTCGTCTGGTGCCAGGTGAAATCGGCCGTCGGCGACGACCGTTCGGGGACCCCCGCGTGGCAGACGGCCAGCAGTCCGGTTCCAACGCCGCCGCCCGGGCACATGAACATGTCCGCCCCAGTCTCGGGGCCGATGCAACTCGTGCCGTTGGGATCGCGGTTGCCGAGGAGGAGTCTGCGGCTGGCGGCGGCAAGCGGTTCGATGTCGGTCGCGATGGCCTTCCAGCGGGCCGGCAGATCGCCGACAACTGCCGACCCTTCAGACGGTGCCGGCGGCGCAGCAGCACCGGCCGAACCGGGCGCTGTGAAGAAACCGACAGCCACGGCGGCATACACCAACAGCGCACACATAGACGGGCGCGTGCTACAGGTCACCAGGGACGACTCCGTAAAACACTACCCCTCGTGCAAGGCTATGCTTGGCAGGTACCTGCCGGCCGAGCAAGTCACCGCCGCCCGGCAGGAACTCCCATCACCCTAATATACGGATTAAACGCCGAAACGGCGGGTCTATTGCTTTTAGGTTCAGACTATTTTTCCCCCCAGCGGATTGTTGCCGTTGCGCGAAGATTCCGCCTCCGCCGGGTGCCATGCTTTCGCTCGCGAAAGCATGTTCTCGACCCTTCGCGCGGTGGGCCGGGTGCCGACCCGTTCGA
>CAZEBQ010000323.1:0-4940 GCA_964510295.1 uncultured Anaerolineales bacterium
CGGCGGCGTAGGCCTCCAGGGCGCGCGGCTCGGTCACGCGGACGGTGCCGTAGGAACAGACGCGGCCGATGTCGTTCCGCTCCAGGTCCACGATCATCACAAGTTCGGCCTTGTCTTTTTCAGCGGCCATCAGTTCGTCGGCCATGCGGCGGTTGAACGGGTCATCGTCCGGCCGCCGCGGCCGCGTGCCCTTGATGGGCCGCGTGATGACCCGCCCGCCCGCAAGGTCCAGAAACAGTTCCGGACTGCTCGACAGGACCGCCCGTCCCTGCCCCAGGCCGACGTACCCCGCGTACGGCGCCGGATTAGACCGCCGCAGCCGAAGGTACAGTTCCGACGGCCGCTGATATGCATGGCCCGGCCGGTCGGAGCGCGGCTCCCGCGCCACGGTGAACCGGCGGCTCAGGTTCACCTGGAAGATGTCGCCCGCCGCGATATACTCGCGGGCCCGAGCCACGGCACGTAAGTAGCCGTCACGGCTGAAGTTACAGTGCAGGGCCCCGGCGTCGCGCGCTTTGGGCCGGGTGCCGCGCGCGGGGCAAGCCCCGCGGCTAACGTGAAGCGCGCTGCGCAGCGTCTTGGCCGCCGGGCCGTCGGCGCCCACCAGGTACGCCTGCCGCGTCTCGTGATCGAACACCAGGACCGTTTCGTACCGCCCCAGCCACAGGTCCGGCAGGGCGATGTCGCGACGGGGCGAGAGGCCCCCCATCGGCTCGGCGTGAATGCCCAGATCGTAGGCGAGGTACCCGTAGAAGCCGGGGCCGAACGGCAGGGCCGCGCCGTCGGTCTCAATCCGCACGGCCGCCAGCGCCTGGCGAAGCGCTGCGAAGGGGTCGCGCTCGATCTCCATCCGCACGCGGCCGCCCGGTTCCAGAAGCCGCGTCACGTCGCCCTGATGCACGAGCACCGCCGACGGCTCGGCCGCAAGAACGCTCCACCGCGAAAGGTGCGGCGGCCCGGCGGCGCTATCGAGCCACACCGGGTCGCGACGCTCCGCCAGCCGCGCAAACACCGCCTCCACGTCGGCCGGCCACGGGACCGGACGCACCGCAGACCGAATCTCGAAACCGTGCATGGCGCCGGCGCGGCTCATGGGCAGGCGCGGCTCCTACCATGACTCGTGCGCGGCGGATCTCCGTATCCGCCGCGCGCCTCTCGCGGTGGGTGCGGAGACCCACCGCGCCAAGCCGAAGGCGACCAGTTCCCTACGGCTGATGGTCCGGGTCCTCGACGTGGACGACCTGGCGATCGATTCGCAGCCGCCCTTCGGCAAAGAGGCGGATCGCCTCCGGGTACGCGATGCATTCCTCGCGGAAGACCCGGGCCGCCAGCGTGTCGGGCGTGTCTTCGGCGAAGGCCGGCACCGGCCGCTGCAGGATGATCGGCCCCGCGTCGTACTCGTTGTTCACGAAATGGACCGTGCAGCCCGAGACCTTGCATCCCCGCGCCAGCACCGCCTCGTGCACGTGGCGCCCGTACATCCCCGTGCCGCCGAACGACGGGAGCAGCGCCGGGTGGAT
Source organism: uncultured Anaerolineales bacterium (assembly GCA_964510295.1). Classification (GTDB taxonomy): domain Bacteria; phylum Planctomycetota; class Phycisphaerae; order FEN-1346; family FEN-1346; genus JAUVZF01. Next base: position 1,521 of record CAZEBQ010000323.1, read on the forward strand.
GTTCATCACGCGGCCGAGATATGTATCCGGCAGAATCCAGTACGAGAGGAAGCCGGCCAGGCACACGAGGGCGACCTCGGCCTCATCGAGAATCTTGACCATCGCCTCGGAGTAGGCGCCCACGTTCTCAGAATCCTTGCGGCGAACCAGGTGGACGGGCACGCCCGCGTTCTCGCCGATTTCGATGCCGCGAATCCCCGGCCGCGAGGCGATTACGACAACCACTTCCGCCAGCCCCGCGAGGCTGCCGCCGTCGATCTCCTTGAGGATATTCTCCAGCGTCCTGCCGGAGCCCGAGAGCAGGATGCCGAGTCTGACCGGTTTGGGCATGGCCGTCCTTTCTCGTTCGCCGTGCTGTCACTGCGACCGAGGTCACGCGCAAGCGTGGCCGAGCGGAGGAATCTCGCCGCTGCTCGCCCGGCGGCCGCATCCCGGTCGGGTCGTCCCGGATAGCATGCCGCTCCGCAAACTCACGCACGTCCTTCTCGGAAGCCGTCGTTCCCCCCCCCCGCCGGCAATACGCCGCAGGTGGTCTACGCATTTGGGAGACCCGGTCCCCCGCGGCTGAGTTTCTCCGCCTCCTCGGGCGAGATCGATTCCGCGTTTCCGCACACGTTGCAGACAAGGATGGGCCGCCGGTTCCACCGCCAGACGGGGATGAAAAAGAGGGCCAGTTGGCGGCGGACCTCGACCAAGTGATGGGGCGTTTCCATGGCGCATACCGAGCACCTGTGCCGCACGCCATGGGTCAGCGGGCGGCGCTTGTCGCTGACCGTAACGATAAGGGGCACGAACATCGCCACCTCGCACTGAAGCCACGACCACCTCGAGCCGCGACCTTTGGTCGCGGGCATGTTCTCCCGCCACAAGATCTTCGCGCGCCTTAACGTACCCGCGGGCAAAGCCCGCGGCTCGAATGCCCGGGGCGCGAACGTTACGATACCGCGTCGAAGGGCTGTTTGGCAATATACCGCGCGACCGTTGTGAGGTGGCGCTTGTCGCGCACAAGTTCGACCTTGCCGCCCTTCGTCCACCAACGTCGCCGCGAAGCAACCTCTGAGCGAAGGCGACGTGTCGCGAAGGCTTTGAGGACGCGCATAACGTGTTTGCCCGTCACGTCCCGCGCTTCGATGAGCACATGCACGTGATCCGGCTGAACGTTTACGGCAAGTAGTCGCCACCCCTGACCGGCACAGGTCTGGTGCACGCCCTCGGCCGCAAGGTGCCGCTGGCGCAACGTCAGCCAGCACGCTTCTTCCTGCATGGCGTTGGCCGCCGCACTCACGCGCCTGGGGTTCCACGGCGCGTAGGGTGTTCCCGGCGTTCGGTTCTCCCGGTCGACGTAGCCCCGCTCGTCGCCGGGCAGCCATTGGCCGTAACACGTCCACGTGAGGTGGTAGGCGAGAACCGCCATGTGCTTCCCCCCTTCGAGCCGCGACCTTTGGTCGCGGATATTCTCGGCGCGCGGCAGGATCTTCGCGCGCCTTGATGTGCCCGCGGGCAAAGCCTGCGGCTCGGGCTCAGGGCACAATCTCGGTGCCCACGCCGCGATCGGTGTAGATCTCAAGCAGCAGCGAGTGGGGCACGCGGCCGGAAACGATGTGGCATTTCCTGACGCCGCCTTTGAGGGCTTCGAGCAGCGTCCGGACCTTGGGAATCATGCCGCCGGTGATGATGCCTTGGGAGAGCAGCCGCTCGGCGTCGGCCTCCGAGAGGTGCGAGAGGAGGCTGGTTTCGTCATCGGCCCGCTCGCGGATGCCGTGCGTATCGGAGACGTTGACGAGTTTCTCGGCCGCCAGGGCGCGGGCGACGGCCCCGGCGGCCTCGTCGGCGTTGCAGTTAAGTTTCTCGCCGCCCGGGCCGATGGCGAGCGGGGCGCAGACGGGGATCGTCCCCAGATCGCACAGTCCGCGAAGCAGCAGCGCATCGACATCCGTGACCTTGCCGACCAGGCCCAGGTCGTGGCCGCTCGCGCTTTGGATCGGTTCGGCCTTCAAGGGGCAGCGGCCCTTCGATGTCAGGCCCTCGGTCCTGGCGCCGGCGTCTTCGAGAAGGGCCACGATGTGGCGGTTGACGTCGGTGGCGAGGACGTCCTCGACGATCCGGAGTTCCTCGGGCCCCGTGTAGCGGAGTCCGTCGATCTTTCGCGGTGCGAGGCCCGCCTTCTCCATCTCGCGGCTGATGGCCTTCCCGCCGCCGTGCACGATGACCGGGTGGATGCCGACGGCCCGCATGAAGGCGATGTCGGCGCAGACGGCCGCAAGGTCCTCCTCAGCGTCCATAAACGAGCCGCCGAGTTTGACGACCGCCACGGTGCCGCGGAACCGGCGAATGTACGGCAGCGCCTCGATCAGCACCGCCGCCTTCGCAATGGCCTCTTGTTCCTGATCCATAACGTTCCCCCGAACCCGATGCGGCGTTCATGGTACCGGCGGGGGGCGCGAGGTCAAGGCATACTCACACAGGCGCGACCGCGACCCAAGGTCGCCACTCGGGGCGGTCGGGCCACGAACGTCGTAGCATGTCAGGGAGATCGCCCTGGGCGTCGCGGGCAAGTAGACGTCTTACGGCATGACCTTGCCTTCGGGCGTATCCCATTTCTGGATTTCGGGCCAGCCCTGGCGGTCGCGCGGGCTGAGGTTCTCGCAGACGTAGCGAACGGCGTCGGCCGGGTTGTCGGTCACATGCAGCAGATCCAGGTCTCCGGGTGAGATGTGGTCGAAGCCCTCCAGCACCGTCTCGCGGAGCCAGCCGAGTTGGCCTTTCCAGAAATCGGTTCCGATCAGCGCCACCGGCAGACGGTGGATCTTCTCGGTCTGGATGAGAGTAATCATGTCGAAGAATTCGTCGAGCGTGCCGAAGCCGCCGGGGAAGAACAGGAGCCCCATGGCGTACTTCGAGAACATGACCTTGCGGACGAAGAAATACCGGAAATTGATGGCCTTCGTCAGGTACGGGTTGGCCACCTGCTCGAACGGCAGGAGGATGTTCAGTCCGACGCTTTCGCCGCCGGCTTCCTTGGCGCCCTTGTTGGCCGCCTCCATGATGCCGGGGCCCGCGCCCGTGATGACGGAGAAGCCGGCCTCGGCGATCAGGCGGCCGGCCTCGTACGCCTTGTGATAGTACGGGTGGTCTGGCCCGGCCCGCGCCGACCCGAAGACGCTGATGCCCGGCGGCACGCGGGCCATCATCTCGAACCCGTCCACGAACTCCGCCATGATGCGAAAGACCCGCCACGGGTCCTCGGCCAGAAAGTCCGAGTTCATCCGCTGTGACTCCTTGCCCCCTCAGCCCCGCCCGGGCGCGTACTCGGCGGCCGTGCCGCCGGCCGATGAGGGTACTGCGCGCCGGCGGGCGTGTCCAGTTTCGTTCGAACAACACACGCGGGGCAAGCCCCGCGGCTAACAGGGCTCGGCACCC
>CAZEBQ010000324.1:0-4906 GCA_964510295.1 uncultured Anaerolineales bacterium
CACCCCCGAAAACGTTCGCAAAGCCGCCCAGAACATCCTCACGTTCGGCATCTGAGAGCCGAAGGCGGCATCCCACCGGCGCAAACCCGCCCAGACCATCCACAGCGTCCGCCACGTTTCCAGAACATGGTCACCCTTCGGGCTGACCATGCCACGCGCGACGACTCGCGCGGCGGGCAATCTTGCCCACCGCGCTTTGGCGGCTTCATGCGCGGCGGGCAGGATTGCCCGCCGCGCAAGGTGCGGCTTTCTGCGCGGTGGGTGCGGAGACCCACCGCGCGAGGGATCGAAAGCCGTAGGATGGGTGCCCCGCACCCACGCGGCGCACGCGAGACCTCCTCAGCGTGTTGGGTCCCTGACGGCAAAAGGGCCAACATCTTGTGGTTTGCGACGATCTCAGCCGCTGGGCCATGTATGCCGGCGGCGATGTGACCGGCCATCGTCGCCCCGAAGAACATTTGGCGGGTGGGCGAGGGCGAGCCAGAAAGCCCTAAAGTCCCGTCGGGTCCTTTCGATAATGAACCGTGAACCGCCGCCGTTGCGGGAACGTGCCGCAACGCCGCGTTTCGCGAACACGTGTATGCGTGTGGGCTACTGGGGCTTGCACAGGACACCGTCCGACCGTCTTTGGTAAAAGGGAGAGGAACACATGCTAGCAATCAAGAGCAACACGATGGCAGATGTAGCGGCCCGCCATCTGGGATCGAGTTATGACGCGCTCGCCCAGTCGGTTGCCAGGCTCTCGTCCGGCCTGCGCATCATCGGCGCCAAGGACGACGCGGCCGGCCTGGCCGTCCGCGAGTTGATCCGGGTCGATGTGGCGACGCTCCGCCAGGGCCAGCGGAACGCCGCAGACGCAATCTCGATGCTCCAGGTGGCCGAAAGTGCCCTGGGGACAGTCGATAACATCCTCATCCGTATGAAGGAACTGGCCGAGCAGGCGGCCACGGGCTCGTACTCCCCCGACCAGCGAGTCCTGATGGACCAGGAGTTCGGTGAACTGGCCAAGGAGATCAGCCGGATCTCCGAGACCACCGACTTCAACGGCATGAAACTGCTCGCCGGCACGAACTCCTACGGGATTCACGTCGGCAGCACCGATGCCACCACCGCCAACAAGATCTCCGTCCAGGGCGCCAACATGGATGGCGGCACGCTGCAACTGACCGGCAGCCGCGAATACGGCATCTACGTGACCGGAGGCGGCGTGGACACCGCCGCAAGCACCCTCATTAACGTCACGGGCGACGGCACGCTCATCTTCCACTTCGTCGACGACCTCGATGACGCCGCCGGCGCGATCGGGCCCTTGACCATCAACCTGGAGGCGGCGACCGGCGCGTACTCCCTCCAGGACATCGTGGACGCCGTCAACGTCCAGTCGGAGATTGCGCAGACCGGCTACACCGCCGCCCACATCCACTATGACTCCACCCTCGAGAAGTTCTACCTCAAGGTCCAGGCCTATCAGAACGGCGACCAGACCGACCTCGACATTGCCGGCGACGCCACCATCACCGAAGGCATCCAGACCGAGGCCAACTGGACATTGGAAGGCGGAACGGGCACCGGTGCATCCATCGCCACGCAGAGCGACGCCGAGACGGCCCTCGGGACGGTCGACGCCGCCGTCGTCATCAAAGACACGCTCCGCGCCAAGTTCGGTTACATGATGAAGCGTCTCGAGGCGGCCATGGCGGTTGTCGGCGTCCAGGCCGAGAACCTCGCGGTGGCCGAGTCGCGGATCAGCGACGTCGACGTGGCAACCGAGATGTCGGCCCTGACGCGGAACCAGGTGCTCGCCCAGGCCGGTATCGCGATGTTGGCCCAGGCCAATACCATGCCGCAGATGGCCCTGCAACTGCTGCAATAGCCTTTGCCGCGCGAACTGCGTTGAACGCCGAAGGCCCATCCCCGGCCCGGGATGGGCCTTCTCCTTGCCGGCCTGCCGGAGGTCACCTGCAAGTTTATCGGGCAGAGCACCCTCTTCCGCTTGTGTATCGGGAGGGCCTCGTATACAATCACAGGTAGAAGATAGGGCCGGCAGAGGAGGGACGCAAGATGGCGCCCGGGCGGAACGACCCGTGCCCGTGCGGCAGCGGGAAGAAGTACAAGAAGTGCTGCATGCCGGCCCGCCGCCACACGCCCTCAACGCCAAAACCGACCGCCCCTCCCCGCCGACCGGATCGCGCCCGGGCGCATTACGAGCGCGGCAACGCGCTGCGTGAGCGCGGCCGCCTTGAGGAGGCGGAAGCCGAGTACCGCAAGGCCCTGGCACGCCGGCCCGACGCTGCCCAGGCCCTTGTCAACCTGGCCGCCGTACTCCAGGCCACCAACCGGCACGCCGAGGCCATCGGCTGCCTGAAGCGGGCGACCCGCGCGGACCCGGATCTTCTCTCCAGTTACCTCAACCTCGCCGTACTGTACAGGCACCTGGGCCGGTCCGACGAGGTCGAGGCACCGCTGCGGGAGGTCCTTCGCCGCGACCCGGCCCATGCCCTCGCCCTGCGCCTGCTGGGCGCCCAACTGAAGGCGAGCCTGCCGGAGGCAGACCGGGCAACCATGCAGTCGCTGCTTGAGAAAGGCGACGATCTCACGCCGCGCGACCGGCACAACCTCCATGCCGCTCTGCTCGCCGTGTACGACGCGCGGGGCGAGTACCAGGAGGCGGCGCGTCACGCGCGGCAGGCGAACGCCCTGGACAAGCGGCTGCGCTTCCCGGACGGCTCACACACCGAACCCGACACGGCCCGCGGCGTGGACCGGCTGATCGCAACGTACACGCCCGAGTACTTCGAGCGGACCCGGGAGTTCGGCATCGACACGCAGCGGCCCGTCTTCATCGTGGGCCTTCCGCGATCCGGAACCACCCTGGCCGAACGCATCCTGGCAAGCCATCCGGCGGTGTTCGGCGCCGGGGAACTCCTGCTCGTCAAGGGCGCCTTTCTGACGCTTCCGGAGGCTCTGGGCATCGAGGCCAAGCCCGTGGATTGCCTGGAGCACGTGTCGCGCCCCGTGGTCCGGAGTCTGGCGCAGGCCTACCTGCGGGGACTCGAGGAACTCGGTGCCGACGCCCCGCGCGTCACCGACAAGACCCCCAAGAACTACCAGTTGCTCGGTCTGATCGTGACGATGTTCCCGCGGGCGAAGATCATCCACATGCGGCGGGACGTTCGCGACCTGGCCCTGTCGTGCTGGATCAACCAGTTCAAGGATCTGTGGTGGACGTGCGACGAGCGGTGGATCGCCACCCAGGTCAGCCAGTACCGGCGGATCATGGACCACTGGCGCCGGGTCCTGCCGTCGCCGATGCTGGAGGTGGACTACGAGCAGGTCGCCACGGAGTTCGAGTCCCAGGCCCGGCGACTCGTCGCGTGGCTCGAACTGCCGTGGGATGCCACGTGCCTTGAGTTCCATCAGTCACAGGGCGCCGTACGAACCGCCAGCGTCGATCAGGTCCGCCGGCCCATCCACACCCGCTCCATCGGCCGGTGGCGGCACTACAAGGATGACCTGGCCGACCTCTACGCCCTGCTCGAGCCCGCCCCAACGGTGACCGAGTAAGGGGGCCTGCCCCGCACCTGGACGCCTTCGCGTCCGTGGTCCACGAACCTAACGCTCACCTTCACGTTCGCCGACGACCTGGACGCGGCGTCGCCATCGGCCCTGCCGCTCGACAGACAGCGGTGGGATACGCCTCACGTTTTCCGGGTTCGTCTCGATAATGAAGCACGGAGGCCGAAGCCGTTGGCCTCTGCGCCAACCGAACAGCCGCGGTCGCGACGAGAACGTTGCCGCCGGCACCGGGCAAAGAGCGGGAGATCCCTGGGCCGAGGCCAGGGGGGCCGCTTGCTTCCTGCCCGCTGCGGGGAGACTTCGTCCGCCGTGGCCGGATTCCCCTCATGTTCGCCCGGTCTTCCTCGATAATGAACCACAGAGGAGGGGCAGTTGGCTCCCCTCCTGCAGGACAGACCGGCGAGGGAGAGACGGGCCATGGCGGATTTGGGACTCACGGGCATCTTCTCAGGCATCGACACCGACCTGCTGATTGCCCACACCATCGCGGCCAACAGCACCAGGATCAACACGCTGGCCCTCCGCAAGGTCGAGCAACAGGCCGAAGTCGACGCACTCAATGACGCCGAGGGTGCCCTGGCGAACCTCCAGTACGCGGTGAACGCGCTCCGCGACGCCTCCACACTGCGCCAAGTGACGGCCTCGACCACCGACAACGACGTCGCCTACGCCGCCTCGGGCACCGCCGAGGGGGCGTTCGCCGTTCACGTCGAGCAGTTGGCCGCCGCCGACAGACAAGTCCACGACGGCGTGATAACCTGGACGCACACCAAGAGCGTCTCCGGCGGAGACGACGAGTACCTCTCGGCCGACGACATCTCCGGTAATACCGGCACGGACTACAAGTTCGTCTTCCAGTTCAGCGACGAGGCCGAGGTCACCGTGGACCTGTCTGCCTACGAGGACACCGGCATCACGCTGAACGAACTCATTTCGGAGATCAACACCGCTGCCGGCTACACGGCCGCCACCACCGTTCAGGACGCCGACGAGTACATGCTTGGCCTCCAGGCCCAAAACGCCGCCAAGAGCACGGTACTGACCGTCACCGACGACGACTCGGTCAACCTGCTGGACAACATCAACGACTTCGCACAGACCGCTGACAGCCTGCTCGGGACCGGCATGCTCATCGGGGCCGGCCAGTTCGTCTACACCTACGACGGCACCACGCGGACGATCACCACCACCGCCGACACCACCTTCGGCGAGTTCCTCGACCTGATCAACAACGATGCCGGCAACCCCGGCGTCCGGGCAAGCAGTCTCCTGCACCAGGGCGTCCACCTGGTCCTCGCCGGACAAGACACCGGCGAGGATTTCACCATCA
>CAZEBQ010000325.1:0-4891 GCA_964510295.1 uncultured Anaerolineales bacterium
ACCAGCGTCTCCGCCCCTTTGATCCACGCGTGCTGCGGATCGTCGAACGGGCACATCACCCGCCCCGTGCCGGCCATCAGCCAGAGGTAGTACACCTGGTACCCCGGCGCGGCCGCGACGGGATGGTAGCCGCGCGGCAGGACGACCACGTCGCCGTGCTCGATGGCGTACGCTTCGTCGAGGCTGCGGTCGTCGGTGTAGATGCGCTGGAAGCCGAACCCCTGGGGCGGGCTGACCTGGAAGAAGTACACCTCCTCCAGGTTCGCCTCCAGCGGCAGGCGGTCCTCGTCGTGACGGTGCGGCGGGTACGACGACCAGCACCCCGTCCGGTTGAACGTCTCGCCGACGAGCAGCCGCCCGGCCGCAAGACGCCCGTCCACGATGTCGTGAACCTCCCTCTGCCAGTTGTGGACACCGACGGTCTTCGTGCGGACCTCGTCCGGCGTGATGGCGGTCGGTTCGGCGCCCGTCTCGCTTCGGGCCTGGCAGACGGCCAGTTGCACTGGCGCCTGCGCCTTGATGTATCCCTTGCACTTGGGCGGCAGATAGACGGCTCCGGCCTTGCCGGCGAAGACGTTGGCGCGGCCGCCCAGGGGACCGCTCGTCAGTTCGTCCTTCCCCACGAAGGCGCGGACCGAACCGGCCAGGATCACAATCGTCCATTCACAGGTCTTCGTGTCGAACGTCCATCGCTTGCCGGCCGCAAGGCTGGCCAGACCGAAACCGAGGACCTCCAGCGGTTTCTTCGCCACCGGCACAACCTGCCGGTACCCGGACTTGGGCATGCATGACTTGCTGAGTAGTTTTGCCACGACGGTCTCCTTCGTCAGCCGTTGCCCATGCGGCGGCCGGCGTCATGCGCTATCCACAAGCGGCGCCAGGTGGGTGGCATGGTCATCCCGAAGGGTGACCATGGTTCAGCCGCTGCTGGAGCCGTAACGCCGGGGCGCGGGTCGGAACATGGTCACCCTTCGGGATGACCATGCCACCCGCCGATTCCGCAGCGCCTTATCCCTGGTGTATGACCCATGATACGCAGCCTATCATCCGCGAAGGTCCCATTTCAAGATCTGACCGCGAATACACGCACCCGATAGAAGCCAGCGCTAACCGCTCTGGGCCTTTACGAACGCCGCAAGGTGCCGGCCGATGTGCTTCTCGAGCACCTCGGCGTACAGGTCCTCGTGCGTCTTGACGGCTTCGAGCAGCCGGCTGCGGAACCGCTCGCCGTCGTCGGCCGTCAGGACCGAGCCGTACGTCACGTGCAGCGCCTGGCGGGCGTCGAACTGGTCGAGCAGTGTCGATAACGCGTCATCGGCCAACTCCTCCGGCGCGGGCACGTTCGCCAGGTCGGCCGACACGTGGTACGTCGCCTTGTCGGTCTCGTACCGCTCGCGTGCGAAGGCGAGGATCTCGCGGAACAGCGCCGGCTCGCGCACCGCCAGCACCCGCAGGGCCTCCAGGTAACTCGTCCCGGCGGTCTTGACGTGCACCCGGTGGCCGCCGTGTCTCGCCGCCATCTTGTAGACCCCGAACTTGTCGCTCCCGGAGTGCAGGCTGATCTTATAGTCGCCGAACCGGCGGGCGACGGCCAGGTGGTCCACGAACGTCCGCTCGAGTTCGGCCCGGTCGCCGATGTAATCGACGCCCTTCTCGAAGCGGCCGACGAACCGCGGGGCCAGGCTGATCCACTCGACGCCCAGCCGCGCCAGTTCCCCCGCCACGTAGTAGTGCTCGCCCACCGAGGTCGGCGTCTCGGTCTCGTCCACCGAGACCTCAAGTTCAAACGCTCCCTTGCCGAGCGTCTCGACGAGGTGCCGATACAGCGCCGCCGTGTGCGCCACGGCCCGCCCGTACTTGACGGCCGCCCGATGGAGCGCCGCTGCATCGAGGGCAAGCGTGGCGCCGCTCTCAAGCGCCACGTCCTTGCCGGCGTAGCGCGCGGCGGTGTCGGCCGCCGTCGTCTCGAGCGTGTCCCAGGGCAGGGCGTCGAACGCCTCGGCCAGCGCGCCGGCGTCGGCCTCGTCGGCCGAGTCATCGACGTGGTCGCCGGGATCGATGGTGTAGAAGGTGAACCCGGCGTCGGCGCAGCGGTCGATGTCGTCGGCGCTCTTCAGGTGGTCGGCGTCGGAGCCGAAGCCCGTCCGAAAGCCCGTCTGGAAGACGCCCCACGTGGCGTCGTTCATGACGTCTTCGGGCGAGCGGCGAGTGCGGGTCATCTCGCGGATCGACTGCTGGGCGAGCATCGGCACGTACCCCGTCCCACGGACGGCCCGGACGTGGCCCGGCGTTGCCAGGCCCAGCCGGTCGCCCAGCCCGATCGACGGCCGTCCGGCTATCGCCTGCGGGGCGGTCCAGGGCAGGGCGGTTCGCAGTGCGGCCGCGTTGGCGCTGTCTGCGGGGCATTCGAGCAGCCGCACCTTGCCGAACGGAAGCGTCTTTCGGCGAGGCTCGCCTTGAAACACGAATGAGACTCGAAGATCGCCAAGTAGTTCCTGGGGGTAGGCAAGGAGGATAAACTTCTCCAGTCCGCGCCGCGCAAGCGCGAGCACGCCTCCGCCTTCGGCCGCGACCGATTCGGCGTAAACTTGGGCGCCGGTGGCCTGGGAGAGGGCCCGTGCGGTCTGTGCGGCCGCCTCGCCCTCGGCCGGTCCCGAAAACCCAGCCACCACCTTCGTCCAGAAACTCTCCATCGACGTGCTCCTTTCTGCCGATTAGGAGACTAATCGTATACCGAAAGGGCCGCCGGCCCAAGGAGATTCCCCGGCGGCAGGCCGGTGCTTTTTCGTGCGGTTTGCCGACGTGTAGGCGAAGGACCGGGGCGAGGCGGGGGATGGCGGACTGTTGTGAAGGTAACGTAAACGCCTGTGAAATAAGGGGTTAGGTGAGATCCGCCGGGCTGCGCCTGGGGTGGTGATGCTGCGGCTTGACTCGTCCTCGTCTTCGACCATGCTATCCTATGGACCCCAGGGGCATCGCGCAGCCGGCAGGGGCACGCTCTGAGGGTGGGAAAAGACCATGTCTCGGATCAGACCGGCGTTCACGCTCGTCGAAATCCTTATCGTGGTCATCATCCTGGCGATTCTGGCCAGCATTGTGATCCCCCAAGTGACGGATGCAACCACCGTCTCGCGCGAGACCAACCTCAAAGAGAACCTCTCGAAGATCCGCGCCCAACTTCAGGTCTACCGGAACCAGCACAACGCCTTCCCGACAGCCGCCGACTTCTCCGACCAGATGACCCTGTACACGAACGCCGCCGGTCAGACGTCCGGCGTCCGGACGGACCAGTTCCGTTTCGGCCCGTACCTGGAGCAGATGCCGGCCAACCCGATCAGCAACCTGCGGGCCGTACGCGCCGCGGCCGCCCCCGACGACCGTTTTCCCCCGGGCGACGCCGACGGCGGGTGGTGGTACAACGAGATCACCGCCGCCTTCTTCGCCGATCTCAGAGACTACCACGCCGATCACGACGGCAATCAGTACAACCGGTACTAATACGACAACTAAACTTCCCGCCCGGCGGGTCGGAGCCTGCCCTGAGCCTGCCGAACGGGGACCCGCCGCGCAAACCCCGCAAACGGCCCCTTACGCGCGGTGGGTGCGGAGACCCACCGCGCGAAATGCAGAAGTGGCGATGTAGTGCTAACCTTCCGGGAAGAGTTCCGTCAGGGCGCGTGCGCGCAAGGCTTCCATCCGGCGGACGCCGTCGGCCAGGGCACGCTCCAGGAACTCGCGGTACCGCGCACGGTCGGCTTCATGCGCTGCGTCCGGCGCGTCGGCGACGCGCTCGAAGCGATCGTGCTGCGGCAGCCATCGCCACGCACAGGCGTGACCGCCGCCGCCGTCCTTATACCAGACGCTCGTGACGCGGCGCTTGCCGCGCGGGGCCGCCATGAAGGCCAGCAGGTCAACCGCGCCCAGCCCGTCGGCCGAGACGCCGAGGCCGGCGAGTTGATCCGCCGCCTCCTCGTACGTCTTGGCGTGCAGGTTCGAGGCGAGGCTGCGGCCCGGCGCCCGTGCGGCGTCAACGTACCGGCCGACGGCGGGGCCCCACAGATACCCGTACCAGTGGCCGGCGCCGATCTCGTGCACGAGGAGGCACGTCGGCGTTTCGGTCGAGGGCAGGGGAAGGTGCTCGAGCGTGTCGGGCCCTTCGACGGTGACGATCTCGGTTCCAGGCGCAAGGAACGCGAGCAGCGCGCCCATGAGTGTGGTTTTGCCGACGCCTCCGGGTCCGGCCGCCGTCAGGAAACTGCCGCCGCCGGCCGCCACGCATGCCATTTCGGCCGCCATGTCGAGGCTCAGCGTCCCGGCGTCCAGCAGGTCAACGAGACTGAGCATGCGTCCGCCGCGCTGGTTCAGGCCGTCGATCTCGCGTTGGTTGTGTTGCTCGAGGTCGGTCACGCCAGCAGCCCGGTCGGCGACGATTCGCTCGTGTGCCGCCGCACCAGCCAGTCGATCGCCAGGTACAGCGGAATGATCAGGAGCGGCACGGCGCCGGGGATCAGGATCTCGGCGATCCCCTCTCCGAGGTCGGTGTGCCAGGCGAACGACCAGGCCAGGTGCCCGAGCGACGTGAGCAGCACGGCCGCCAGCGTCCCCCACCGCCCGCGCAGGATGAACGCCCCGCCCATGGCTGCCGCCGACAGCATCAGCGGATATGAGCCCAGAAGTTCGTCGGCCGAGATGCGGGCGGCCTGTGACAGCGACGCCACCGACACGCCCACGCCCGCCACGATCCACGCGGCCGCCAGCCCGGCGATGCCGCGCGAGCCGGCCCGGATGATCGGCGGCAGCGACGGCGGCGCCACGAGCCCCGTCACGCCAAGCACCGCCGCGCCGCCGGCCAGAACGACCACCGACAGCAGCAACGCCCACGGCCACGGCC
>CAZEBQ010000326.1:0-4887 GCA_964510295.1 uncultured Anaerolineales bacterium
CGCTTATGGAACTCGGCGACGTTCTGCTCATCTCCCAGACGCCGCGCGGTCACGCGCGAGTGCTCGCGTATCTGAACGACCTGCGTGCCGGTCGGTGACCGGCAGGCTTTCGCTTGCCGCGCCGATCTGCCCCAAGTAGTCTCGGGGCTCGTCGACGCGACTTTCAGGAGGGCACGGCGTGATGCCAAGAACTTGCCTGTGCGCCCTGGTAGCCTTGCTCGTGCTGGTACTGGCCGGCGGCGCCCGGGCTTTGACGATCGAGGCCGAAACGGCGCGCATCCGGACGGTGGGCGCGGCCATGGAGGGCGGGTGGAACCTGCACTCGAACGGCGAGGTGGGCGATTACGTCCGCATCGGGAAGGCGGGGAGGTACACCGTTGCCCTCCGCGCCTGCGGCAGCCCCGCGAAGGGCGTGTGGCCGCTGGCGGCGGTCTCGGTCGATCGCACGCACGGCAAGCCGGTGAGCGTCGCATCGAGCGAGTTCCGCGATTACACGTTCGAGGTCACGATTCCCCGGGGCGTCCATACCGTTGCGGTGACGTTCCTCAACGATACGGTCGTCGGCGGCGAGGACCGCAACCTGTACCTCGACCGCATCGAAATCCGCCCGGCTGAGGGCGGAGCGGAGCCGACGTCCGCGAGCCACGACGACTGGGCCGCCATGGGCGAGCGGCGCGAAGCGGCGGCGCTCGAGAAGGCCGACGAGGGCGTCGAGACACATCGCAAGGCCGACGCCACGGTCCGCGTCGTCAGAGCCGGCAAGAACGTGGCCGACGCCGCCGTCCGGGCGGAACTGGTGCGGCATGAGTTCCTCTTCGGCTGCAACATCTACCGCTTCGACCGCTACAAACTGCCGGAGCAGAACGCCACGTACAAGCGGCGGTTCCGGGAACTCTTCAACGCCGCCACCACGGGTTTCTACTGGGCCGCGTACGAGCGTGAGCGCGGCAAGCCCGATTACGCCTACACCGACGCGGTGGTGGCGTGGGCGAAGCAGCACGGCATCCGCCTGAAAGGGCATCCGCTCCTGTGGGGCCATCAAGCGGGCGTCCCAAGGTGGGCTGGCGGGAAGCAGCCGCCGCCCGAGGTGCAAAAGGCCCGCGTCACCGAAATCTGCAAGCGCTTCGCCGGGAAGATCGCGTTCTGGGAGGTCGTGAACGAACCGTCGCACCTGCCGGGCCTGAAGATCGACGGGCCGTACCGGTGGGCCCGCGCGGCCGACCCGACGGCCCACCTCATCGTCAACGACTATCACGTCATGGCCGACGGGTACCCGCCGTTCTTCGCGCTGCTCGAGAAGGCCCTGGCCGACGGGACGCCGTTCGACGGGCTGGGCATCCAGGCCCACGAGCCGCGCACCATGCGGTTTCCCCTCGAAGGGGTCCAGCGGGTGCTCGACCGGTACGCCACGCTGGGCAAGGCGATTCACATCACGGAGTTCACGCCGACCTCCGCGGGCGCCGCCATCACCGGCTCGCACCGCGAAGGCGTGTGGAACGAGACCGCCCAGGCCGAGTACGCCGAGCGGTTCTACCGCGTCGTCTTCGGTCACCCGGTCACGGTGGCGCTCGTGTGGTGGGACCTCTCAGACAGCGGGTCGTGGCTGAAGGGCGGCGGGCTGCTGCGCAACGACCTGAGCCCGAAGCCCGCGTACGACGCGCTCCGGCGGCTCATCCATCGCGAGTGGAAGACGAAGGCCGACGGCCGCACCGACGGCACCGGCGCCTTCGCCTTCCGCGGCATCCGCGGCACGTACCGCGTGACGGTCGAGTCCGGCGGGGTGACGACGGCGGCCGAGTTCGTCCTGGCGAAGGACAAGCCGAACCAGTGGACGGTGCGGATGGAGTGAGCCCAGTTGAGCCGTCGCCGCCTGCGGCGACGGGAACAGGCACTGGTGTCCCAACGGCAACGACCGTCGCCGTGCCGGCGACGGCTAAACGCCGCGCGGTCGTGTGGGCGACGGCTAGACGAAACGGCAACGCGCCGTGTTCAGCAGCGGCCGGGCGCCGTTGTCGGTCCTGAGCCGCCCGCGTGATGGGTCAGAATCGCGGTTCTGCCAAATTGGCAGGGTTTTTTGCGGTTTTATCGCCGCTGCGATTTGCTTTTTGCGGTTTTTGCGCCATAATTGGGGTGACTTAACCCTGGGGCTCGGTGCTTCGGGGAGTGCATCTCGAGGGAAGCGCGCACGCCATCGCGGGCGCGGGCGAGATCCGGGGGAGAAACGGCGAGAAGAGAGTGTCTGTCGAGAACGTGCTTGTTGAGGCATAGTGAAAGGGGTAGCACGATGAAACGGTCACTTCTTATTGTTCTGGGTGTTCTGGCGGTTTCGATGGTTGCGGCTTCGGCCATGGCGGACATCATCACGTTTCCCGTTGATCGCACCAACGGTCAGACAGGGGACAGAGACCACATCGGTGTGTTCGATGGCGATACAGATCCGGTAAAGGACCAGCCTGCGCCACTGGCGGACAGCACGAGCCTCCAGGACGGGCACTACGTGTTTTCGGATCGGCCCTATCCATTTACCGCCACCCCGGCGCCACTCGTGGGCGCCAACTACGTCCAGACGTTCAACACCGACAAGAAAGACACCGAGACGGACGTCAACTACGCCGTGACGCTTGAGACCGCCGGCTGGATGTACATTACCGTGGACGACCGCCTGGTGGGTCGGCAGAACTGGGTCGATGACGCTACGAGCGCCATCGGGGCGGCGGGGACGTTCACCGACACGCTCATGAATCTGTATATTCGGGAAAGGGACGACGGGTCCAGAGACCGCCCGATGAGCGTGTTCGGCGCGTCGCTCGCAGCCGGCACGCATAACGTCGGGGCCATGCCGTGCGACAAGAACTTCTACCAACTTGGCGCGATGACGACCGAGCCCGACGCGCCTCTTCCGGACGACATCAAAATCAACTTTGAGAGCAGGGTGGGGCACCCGAACGGTGATCCTGATCCCACGCCGGCCGGTTATCTGCCGGACACGGGCGCCGTCTTCGGCGACCGCGGCAACGGCTACACGTACGGATGGGACCAACTGAACGAAGAGACGCGCAATCGCAACAAGGGCGAGGACGAACGGTACGACTCGATCAACCACATGGAGAAGAGCGGCAAGCGCACGTGGGAGATCGCCCTCGCCAACGGCGAATACGATGTGTTCATCGTCTGCGGCGACCCCGATGCGACCAACCAGACCAACACCCTCGATGTGGAAGGAACTGTTCTGACGGACACGACGCCTCTGTCAACAGACTACCACTTCGATGAGTACCTCGCGAGCGTGACCGTGAGCGACGGCCGGCTGACGATCATGCCGGGCGCCGGGTCGGACAACGCCAAGATCACCTTCCTGCAGATCACGCCCGAGCCGGCGACGCTGGCGCTGCTGGGCTTCGGCCTCGGCGGCCTGCTGCTCCGCCGCAAGCGGTAAACCGGTTGTATAGAAGGAACCTCAAGGCCCTCGGCCGCCCAGCCGGGGGCCTTTTCCATGGGCTGTGCAAAGCGTGTGCGGTCGGCTGGGCGGCTCTGCCAGATTGGCAGGTTTTTCTGCGGTTTTATCGCCGCTGTGATTTGCTTTTTGCGGTTTTTGCGCCATAATTGGGGTGACTTAACCCCGGGGCTCGGTGCTTCGGGGGCCGCATCTCGATGAGAACCGCGCACGCCTTCGCGGCGCGGGCGAGATTCCGGGGGAGGAAACGTAGGAGAGAGGGTGTACGTACAGAACGCAGCTTTCGATGCATAGCGAAAGGGGTACTGCGATGAAACGGTCACTTCTGATGGTGGTTGGTGCGTTGGTGGTTTCCATGGTTACGGCGTCGGCCTTTGCAGGCCCCATCGGCCCGCCCGTTTTCGCGGGCGTCTTTGGGTCCAGGGATCTGGCTGCCTACAGCAGGGAGAACCCCAACGACCCGGGCGACGGCTACAACGGCGGCCTGTATACCGTGATCCACCATGCCGGCAACAACCAGGCGTTGCACGACGCGCTGAAGTACACGGCGGCCAATGGTTACGGGTTCGTGTCGAACTACACAAACGCGGACGACTACGGCGGGTATGGCGCCCGCGGGGGGAGCGGTCAGTTTGGCCCCTTCGACGACTCGCCCAACAGCCGCAATCAATGGCTAGACGTCTGGCCCGACGAAGGCTACGACTCGTTCATCGGGATGAAGAACTACCTGACCACTCTGGAGAGCGGCACGCCGGCGACCCCCGCCATCGGCGCTCCGCCCGAGGGCTGCATCTTCCGCATCGACGTCCCGAACGGCTCTTACCAGTTCGTCGGCGCTTTTGCTGATGCCGACAATCCCCACGCCCATCGCGTCCTGGTCGAGGACGGCGGCACCGGAACGGTCGAGAACCTCGGCCTCAACTATGTCGTCCTCGTCCACAACATGGACCAGGCGCAGTACGGCATGGGTCAGGCCAAGCCGCCCGGATCCGGCAACGCTCCGGGATCCGGCGTCTATGCCCGCGTGGGGTTCGAGACGTACCTGCCGCCCCTGCCTGTGTCCACCGGCGACGTGCCCGTGTTTATCGATATGGGCTCCGACGGCAAGGCCGTTGAGACCGAGCCGACCGCCGTAGGGCCGGACAGCCCGGTCCTCGAAGTCACCACGGGCTACATCCGCGTCCACCTGCTCCAGGCCGACTCCAACAACGGCCCCGGCGGCAAGAACTACAATGCAGGCACCGGCATGGGCGTCCGCGACCCGAACGGCCCCGACATAGTCTTCTTTGAGGTCCACCCGGTTCCCGAGCCGGCCACGCTGGCCCTGCTGGGCCTTGGCCTCGGCGGCCTGCTGATCCGCCGCAAGCGGTGAACCTGTTGTATAGAAGGAACCTCAAGGCCCTCGGCCGCCAAGCCGAGGGCCTTTTTCATGG
>CAZEBQ010000327.1:0-2400 GCA_964510295.1 uncultured Anaerolineales bacterium
CCCGCTTTTTCCCCGGCCGAGCGACAACCGGGCAGACGCACAGGTAGCGTAGTAGTACCAGGTACCATCGTACCAGCCCGCTGCGGCCGGTGCCACCCTGCGATTCTGCCACCACCTGCCGCGCGCCTGTGGGGTTGAACCCAGTGCCTCGACGTGCTACAAGGTGACCAACCCGAATCGGAGGACCCAATGATGACGCGCGCGAGAATCGTAACCGCCAGTCTGATCTGTCTCCTGATTGCTGCCGCCTGCCTCACGGCCGAGGAGAAGGCCAAAGAGGGCAAGTGGATCCAACTGTTCAACGGCAAGGACATGACCGGTTGGACGCCCAAGTTCAAGGGCCACGACCTGGGCGAGAATTACAAGAACACCTTCCGCGTCGTCGACGGCCTGCTGACCGTCTCCTACGACCAGTACGAGACGTTCGGCAACAAGTTCGGCCACCTGTTCTATGCGAAGCCGTTCTCGAACTACCGCCTGCGGGTCGAGTACCGCTTCACCGGCGAGCAGGTCAAGGGCGGCCCCGGATGGGCATGGCGCAACAACGGCGTCATGATTCACGGGCAGACCGCCAAGAGCATGACGAAGGACCAGAGTTTCCCCAACTCCATCGAGGTCCAACTCCTGGGCGGAAAGGAGACCGGCAAACGCTCCACCGCCAACCTCTGCACACCCGGCACCCACGTCGTGATGGACGGCAAACTCGTCAAACGCCACGTCATCAACTCGACCAGCAAGACCTACCCCGGCGACCAGTGGGTGACGATCGAGGTGGAAGCGCGCGGCAACACGATCAAGCACATCGTCGAGGGCAAGACCGTTCTGGAGTACACCGACCCGCAACTCGATGACGGCACGAAACTGACGGGCGGCACCATCAGCATCCAGGCCGAGAGCCACCCCTGCCAGTTCCGCAAGATCGAGGTGATGGAACTGAAGGATTAGCACTACTACGCCACTTCCCGCGCGGTGGGTCTCCTGACCCGCCGCGCAACGGCACATCAAAGAACTCTCCTCGCGCGCTCAGCCCCGTTTCGGCATTTCGCGCGGTGGGTCTCCAAACCCCCCGCGCTCGCGCACCGCGCGGCGGGTCGGCGGACCCGACTTACGTCAGGCCGACTCGAGGGCCTGCCGCGCCATCCGGTCCGCGACGGCGGCCGTGGTGATCCCTTCTCGCTGCGCCTGCTCGAAGATGTGCGTCAGGGTGTCGGCGATTCGTGCGGTGTGCTGCCGGGCCTTGGCCTGGTCGTACCCGCGCGACTCGTACGAAATGTTGATGATACCGCCCGCATTGATCACGTAGTCGGGTGCATAGAGAATGTCTCGCCGCGCGAGCAGCCGAGCGGCCCCCGGCGCCGCCAACTGGTTGTTCGCGGCTCCTGCCACGATGGATGCCCTGAGGCGGGGGACCGTCTCAGGATTCAGGCTTCCCCCCAAGCCACACGGCGCGAAGACGTCGGCCTGCACGTCGTACAGGTCATCGGGGGGCACGACGCGTGCCCCGAACTCGTCGCGGACACGAGCGATGGCCGGTTCGTGGGGATCGGCGGCTACGAGTTCCGCCCCCGCTTCATGGAGATACTTGCACAGGGCGTAGCCGACGTGCCCGACGCCCTGGACCGCCACCCCGATGCCCTGGAGTTCGTCGCGGCCCCGCTGGAAGCGCAGCGCCGCCTGGATGCCGCAGAACACGCCCCAGGCGGTGATCGGCGACGGGTCGCCGCTGCCGCCCTGCTCGATGGGCAGCCCGGCCACGTGCCGGGTCGCGCGGCGGACAACGACCATGTCGTCCGCCGTGGTTCCCACGTCCTCGGCCGTAATGTAGGTTCCGTGCAGTTGGGCCACAACGCGGCCAAAGGCCAGAAACAGGACCTCGCTCTTGTCGGAGCGGGGGTCGCCGACGATGACGGCCTTCCCACCGCCTTGGCCCGTACCGGCTACGGCGTGCTTGTAACTCATGCCCTGGGCGAGGCGCAGGACGTCGCTGAGGGCCTCTTCCTCACTGCCATAGGGCCACATGCGACACCCGCCCAGCGCCGGCCCCAGCGCGGTGCTGTGAATGGCTACGAAGGCACACAGGCCGGACTCCGCATCGCGGCACGCCACGACCTGCTCGTAGCCGTCGCAGGCGGGCAGGCCGGTGCAGCGGAGCCGCTCCATACGGCTGGGTTCATTCTGATCGTGGCGTGGGCGCGACGCCATCCTGGACTCTCCCCAGCGGTTATCGGCCGCCGGTCTGTTGGCGGCCGAAGCGCCAAAAGACCCCTTAGCAGCCTCGGGCCGTTCGGCCGCCGATTGTACCGCCCCGGCAGGGCCAGGCAAAGGGTCAGCGCGAACAGATTCTGGGCAGCGGCCGAACCGCGTGGCCCTGGCATCCGGCCTGTAGCACCGCGGCGCGGC
>CAZEBQ010000327.1:2500-4874 GCA_964510295.1 uncultured Anaerolineales bacterium
AGCCGCTACAATGCCGCCATGAGCGGTGAGAAGGTTGTGGTGGCCATGTCGGGCGGAGTGGATTCGTCGGTGGCGGCGTACCTCGTGAAAGAGGCGGGATACCAGCCGCTCGGCGTCTTCATGTACGCCGGGCTGGCGATGGGGGCGTCGGCCGACGGTCCGCCGCGATGCTGTTCGCCCGAGGACTCGGCGAACGCCCGGGCGGTGGCGGGACAGTTGGGCTTCCCGTTCGGGGTGCTCGATTTCGCCCCCGACTTCGACCGTCTCATCGACCATTTCTGTGCCGAGTACGGCCG
The DNA here is from genome assembly GCA_964510295.1 of uncultured Anaerolineales bacterium. Lineage (GTDB taxonomy): Bacteria > Planctomycetota > Phycisphaerae > FEN-1346 > FEN-1346 > JAUVZF01. The sequence continues at coordinate 2,797 of CAZEBQ010000327.1, forward strand.
CGGCCGCACGCCGAACCCGTGCATCCTGTGCAACCGGGACCTGAAGTTCGGCCGGCTCTTCTCTTACGCCGACGCGATGGGCGCCCGATACGTGGCCACCGGCCACTACGCCCGCCTCGAGTGGGAGGCGGGCCAGTGGCGGCTGAAGCGGGCCCTCGACCGGACGAAGGACCAGTCGTACGTCCTGTTCTGCATTCCCCCGCCGCGCCTGGAGCGTGTGCGGCTGCCCCTCGGCGAGATGACCAAGGACGAGACGCGGCGCGTGGCACGCGAGGTCGCGTTGCCCGTCCACGACCGGCCGGAGAGCCAGGACATCTGTTTCGTCGAGGGCGGCGTCGGCAAGTTGGTGCGCGAGCGGCGTCCGGATCTCGTGCGGCCGGGGCCGATCCTCGACACCGACGGCAACGAACTCGGGCGGCACGAGGGAATCGTCCACTTCACGATCGGTCAGCGTCGCGGCCTGGGGGTCGCGGTCGGCGAGCGGCGATACGTCGTGGCAATTCGGCCCGAGGAGGCGGCGGTCGTCGTCGGACCGGCCGAGGCCCTCCGGTCGCGGGGACTCGTGGCCGAGGACGCGGTCTGGCACGAAACCGTCCCGGCCGAGCCGATTCGGGCCGACGTGCAGATCCGTTACCGTCACCCGGCGGCGCCGGCGTGGATCACGCGGACCGACGACGGGGCCGAGGTCACCTTCGACGAGCCGCAGCCGGCCGTCACGCCGGGGCAGGCCGTCGTGTTCTATCGCGACGACCGCGTGCTCGGCGGGGGCTGGATTCGCGAAGCGCGGCGGTGAGGTCGGCTTGGGGATAGCGCGGCGCGTGACGGCATGACCGGGAACTTCCGTTCCCGGCTCGAACGACAAGACGGCCAAAGAGCACGGCCTGGCGAGACCGGCCGTGGCACATCGTGTCGGCGAAAAGCATGAAGCGCATCGTCTTCATCCACGGCGGGGCCATCGGCGACCTGGTGCAGACGCTGCCGGCGATGGCGGCCGTGCGGGCGGCGTGGCCGGAGGCGACCGTTACGCTCATCGGTCGGCCCGAGCGGGCGGCGCTGGCCGTCGTGGCGGGTGCAGCCGAGCGCATCGTGGACGTCGAGACATGCGGCTTGTGGCGGGTGTTGGGCGAAGCCGAGGCCCCCACCCTGCCCGTCCTCGACGGCGCGGATCTCGTGGTCGATCTGTTCACAAAGGGAGCGCTGGCGGCGGCACTCGGTCGAGATAACAGACGTGTGGTTTCGATCGATCCGCTTCCGCCGGAGGGATGGGACCGGAGCGCGGCCGCGTGGATTCTGGACCAGGTCCGCGGGGCCCTGGGCCTGGCCGTCTCATCCGAGACGCCGTGTATCCCCCTTACGGAGGCGGCCGCAGGGGCTGCCCGCGCGCTGCTCGCGTCGCGCGGCGTGGGCAAACGGTTCGTCGCGCTCCATCCCGGAAGCGGCTCGCCGGCGAAGAACTGGCCGGCGGATCGTTTCGCGCGCCTCGCCCGCCGCGTTCGCGACGAGAGCGAGCGCAACGTCGTATGGCTCGCCGGTCCCGCGGAACAGGAACGCGGAACGCTGCCGCGCGCGGCCGACGACGACACCGTCCTGGCGGACCTGACGCTCGTGCAGGTCGCGGGCGTCCTGGCGGTGGCCGACGGGTACGTCGGGAACGATTCGGGGATCACGCAAATCGCGGCGGCCGTGCGGGGGCCGGACGGGCAGCCCCCCCAATCGCCGAGCGCCGGCCTCCCGGCCTCGAAAGCGTGCGCCGGCCCTCGCGACGGCATGCTTTCGCAAGCGAAAGCATGGCACCCAAGCCGAGGGCGGGCGACGCCGACGGTGGCGTTGTTCGGCCCCACGGACCCACGGGTGTGGTCGCCGCGCGGCAAGCACGTGCGGGTCATCGCGGCGGCGGGCGGGCAGATCGAACGTATCAGCGTGGACGAGGTGGCCGAGGCCGTGGCGGCACTTTTGATACGATAACCAGCCCCCCATGGCAATGGGGGGTGACGCCAACACCACCCTCCCCCCGATTACCATCGGGGGCTAGCCCTACAGCGCCACTTCGGCATTTCGCGCGGTGGGTCTCCGCACCC
>CAZEBQ010000328.1:0-2174 GCA_964510295.1 uncultured Anaerolineales bacterium
AGACCCTTCGCTTCGCTCAGGGCGACAGCCACAACCGACACGCTAAACGCGTACGAGTTCCTCCGCGGGAGGAGGCGCCGGATGCAGGTCCGCGTTGATGCCGAGGTGTGTACCGGATGCGGTGTGTGTGTGGAGTTATGTCCGGAGGTTTTTGACCTCCGCGACGATGTCTCGGTCGTCCTGGTGGATGAGGTGCCGGAGGATCTGGCCGACGTCGTCCGCGAGGCCGCCGACGCCTGCCCCACCGAAGCGATCGTCGTCGAAGGCGACTGACCCGCTCGGGCCGTTCGGGTCGGGCAGTCCGTGCGACCGGGCGGATACCCAAGGCCACGTCTCATGGCGGCCGGCACGTGCGCGGAGGGTCCGGGCCATGTTTCATCTTCATGAACATCGCACGACCGTCGGGGCGGAGATACGCGGCGGTCTGGTCACGTTCCTGACGCTCTCGTACATCGTGTTTGTGCAACCGGCGGTGCTGTCGGCGACGGGCATGCCGCCGTCCGACGTCTTTTTTGCGACGTGCGTGTGCTCGGCGCTGGCGTGTGTGCTGATGGGGCTGCTTGCGAACCTTCCATTCGCCCTGGCGCCGGGCATGGGGACCAACTTCTTCTTCGCGTACACGGTCTGCCTGGGGATGGGCTTTGCATGGCAGGAAGCCCTGCTGGCGAACCTGATGGCCGGGGCCGTGTTTCTGGCGTTGAGTTTTTTCGGCCTGCGCGAGGCGATTATGCACGCCGTGCCCGAGGGCCTCAAGTACGCCATCGCCGTGGGCATCGGGTTGCTGATCGCCTTCGTGGGGCTTCAGTACGGCGGCGTCGTGCAGAACAGCCCGGCCGTGCTGGTGCGGCTGGGGGACCTGGCGAGTCCCGTTGTACTCGTGGTGCTGGCGGGGATTGCGGTTACCGCGATTCTGACGGCGTTGCGGTTCCGTGCGGCCATTCTGGTCGGCATCATCGCCACGGGGCTGATCGCCTGGGGCGTCAGTCAGTGGGACTTGGCGTATCACCAGCCGGACGGCCTGGAGGTCATCACCGAAGCGCAGTACCTGGAGCGGATCGGCGTGACGCAGGGGCAGGTTGATGCCGCCACGCCCGTCCCGCCCGAGAAGGCCCGCGTCATCCTGGCCCGGCTGCGCGAGGGCGACACGTGGTGGTCGCGCATCGTGGCCGTTCCGGCCTGGCCCGCAACGACCCTTGGGGCGGTCTTCGAGGACCCGCTGGCCATTTTCCGGAACCACGGCCTCGTCGGCGTTCTTCTGGTGGTCTTCATCTTTTTCTTTCTCGACCTGTTCGATACCGTCGGGACGCTGATCGGCGTGGCGGAGCGGGCCGGGTTCCTTGACGAACAGGGGCGGTTGCCACGCGCCCGCTGGGCGCTGTTCTCCGACGCGGTCGGCACCGTCTCGGGCTCGCTGGTCGGGACGAGCACGATCACGACCTACGTCGAGAGCGCGGCCGGTGTGCGAGAAGGGGCGCGGACCGGGCTGGCGGCCGTCGTCACGGGCGTGCTCCTGCTGTTGGCGCTGCTGTTGGCCCCGCTGGTTGAGATGGTGGGCAGGGGCGCGCACGTCGTCCATGCCGAGACCGGCGAGGCGCTGCGGCAAGTGGTGGCGGGGACGCCGGTCGAGGTCACGTTCTACCCGGTCATCGCCCCGGTCCTCGTGGTGATCGGCGTGATGATGATGGGGTCGGTCCGCAAGATCGAGTGGGACGATTACGTCGAGGCGATTCCGGCGTTTCTCACGATCGTCGTCATGCAGTTCAGCCTGTCGATCGCCGAAGGCATCGCGTGGGGGTTCATCTCCTACGTGATGCTCCGCCTGGTGACACGCCGCGCCAGGGAACTGCACTGGCTCGTCGTGCTGTTCGCCGTGCTGTTCATGGTGCAATACGTTGCCCGGGCCATGCTCGGGGCGGGGTAGGGGGGGCACCGCAGGTGCCGGGGACACGTTCGGCGTGGCGGCCTTCCCGGGCCGCCGCGAACGGGTTTTGGGACGTGGGGGTACTGGACGGCGCGTGGTTGTGACCCGACGCTTCCGCGTCGGGCTCGGTCGGTCGGGCTCGGTCCGTCGGGCTCGGTCGGTCGGGCTCGGTCGGTCGGGTGCGCTCGGCGTCGATGGAACGGCTACTTGGCGGCCTTCAGTGCGTCGGCGACCGCGTCGGCGAAGGCGGCGA
>CAZEBQ010000328.1:2274-4873 GCA_964510295.1 uncultured Anaerolineales bacterium
GGTGGCGGCCTCGGCCGACTTGGCGCACTTCGGTTCGGACTTGCCCATGATGAGGGTCGCACACGGTTTGCCGCCGAGCCGGTCGCCGCCCAGAACGTGAATCTGGAAGAACATCTCATCGAACATCTTGTGCATCTTCCAACTGACGTCTCCGAAATACGACGGGCTGGCGAGCACGACCAGCCGCGCGCTGAGAATCTCGTCGCGGCTCTTGACCTCGCCGGCCGCTACGGCTCCGGCGCTGAGGCCTTTGCCGCGAAGCGCGGCGGCCGTCTGGTCGGCGAGCGTGCGGCAGTTAACCGCCATCGGCGTCGGACACGAGACGGCGTGGACGTTCTTGGCCGTGACCTTCCCCGAGACGGCGGTGCCGGCGGCGTGGATAATGAGGACGTCGGGCGGCTTGGCGCCGTCCGGCGCCACGGTTGACGACGTTGCACACCCTGCCAGGAGCATCGCTGCCATCAAAGCGGCCATCGCTCGTCGTTTCATCGCACAGGTCCTTTCCCATTGAGGTTTACAAGGCGTCAGAGTCCGAGCACATCGACCATGGAGTACAGGCCGGGCCCTCGGTCGGCGACCCATCGGAGGGCCCGCAGGGCGCCTCGGCCGAAGGTGTCGCGGCTGTGGGCGACGTGTTTCAGTTCCAGCCGCTCGCCCAGGGCCGTGTAATAGATGATATGCTCGCCGACGATGTCGCCGCCGCGGATGGCGTGCAGCCCGATCTCGCCGTGTCGGCGGGGCGGGTGGCCTGGTCCGCGGCCGTGGACGGCGGTCTCGTCGAGGTTCCTGCCGGTGGCCGCCGCAATCTCCTCGGCAATCTTGATGGCGGTGCCCGAGGGGGCGTCTTGCTTGAAGCGGTGGTGGGCCTCGACGATCTCGATGTCGTAGTCGGCGCCGAGCGTGCGGGCCAGTTCCGCCGCCGCGTGGAACAACACGTTCACGCCCACGCTCATGTTCGGGCATAGGACGACGGCGGTCTCGGTGGCGGCGGCCTCGATGCGCTCGCGCTGCTGGGGGGAGAAGCCGGTTGTTCCGACGACGCACGGCACGCCGGTCGCGGCGCACCGCTCGATCCGCTCGACCGAGCCGTCGGGCAGCGAAAAATCGACCAGCACGTCCGGCGCGTCCGCGAGCGATTCCGTGACGACCAACCCGGAGTCCTGGGCACCGCCCAAGGCGCCGACGCTTGTGCCCAGGTCCGGATGGCCGGGCGCTTCGAGGGCGGCGACGAGATGGAGGTCCTCGGCCTCGGCGATGAGGCGAATGAGGGTGCGGCCCATGCGGCCGGCGGCGCCGGACACGGCGACGTGAATCATCGGAGTCTCCCCTCGGCGGGTCAGGCCTGGATGGCCGCCACGATCTTGTCCAGGTCGTCGTCCACCATAATCGGGCGGTTGCCGAACGTGGCGGCGCGGACGCCGTACCCGTCGTACGTGTCGGCCAGTTGCTCGTCGGTGCGCGTGTGGTAGGCGACCGTGATGTTCGGGTCCTTGAGCGGGTGGCCGGTCAGGACGCAGGCGACGCGTTCGTCGGCGCCGATGGTTCCGGCCTGGCGCAGTTTTCGCACGCCCGCGACGGTGGCGGCCGAGGCGGGTTCGCAACCGAACCCGCCAGCACCGATCTGGGCCTTGGCGTCGAGGATCTCCTGGTCGGTCACCTTCTCGACCAGTCCGTCGGTCCACGCGAGGGCCCGGAGGCATTTCGTGAGATTCACCGGCCGGTTGATCTCGATGGCCGAGGCCAGCGTCCGGGCCCGCCGGTTCTCGGCGTCCATCTGCTCGTAGAAGGCCGCGATGCGGGCGGCGTCCACGCGGCCGTCCTTCCAGGCGATCTTTTCCTCGTTGACGACCCGGTACAGCGTGTCGGCGCCGGCGGCGTTGATGACGGCCAGACGGGGGATGCGCGTCAGGAGGCCCACGTCCTTGAGTTCCCGGAACGCCTTTCCGAAGGCCGACGAGTTGCCGAGGTTGCCTCCCGGCACGACGACCCAGTCGGGGGTGTCCCAGAGCAGGCCCTCGATGATGCGGTACATGATGGTCTTCTGGCCTTCGAGGCGGAACGGGTTGAGGCTGTTCATCAGGTAGATATGAAGTTCCTTCGCAACCTCCTTCACCCGCCGCATGCAGGTGTCGAAGTCGCCCTGCACCTGGACGACCCGCACGCCGTAGTCCAGGGCCTGGGCGAGTTTGCCGTAAGCGATCTTGCCGCTGCCCACCAGCACGACCGCCGGAATCTGCCCGTCCACCGCCGAGTACATGGCGACCGACGCGCTGGTGTTGCCGGTCGAGGCGCAGATGGCCCGCGCGGCGCCCACCAGGTGCGCGTGCGTGAAGGCCGCCGTCATGCCGTTGTCTTTGAAACTGCCCGACGGGTTCATGCCCTCGTACTGGAGGAACAGCCGGCCCGCGTTCATCCGCGCGTACGGCGCCACGCGGTCGGCCTGCTGAAAGACGGTCTTGCCCTCGCCGACGGTGATGATGTGCTCGGGCGCGGCAAAGGGCAGGAGTTCGTGGTACTGCCACACGCCGGAGAAGGCCAGCGGGTCCCCCGCCTTCGACCATTTCGCCTCGAAGCCTTCCAGGCGGTCGGGCAGGTCGGC
>CAZEBQ010000329.1:0-4870 GCA_964510295.1 uncultured Anaerolineales bacterium
GCCTGGGAAGGCCACCAGGCGGACAAAAAGGCGAAGTAGCGTTGTAGGATTAGTCTGCTCGTGGCACGTCCTCCTGGTAGAGATGGCAGCGGACCATCCCGCCGGCATCGAGCCGCACGAGCGGCGGATACTCGCTTCTGCAGACGGCCATGGCGTGGCGGCACCGCGGATGAAAGTGGCACCCGGGCGGCGGGGCGCTCGGCGACGGCACGTCGCCTTCCAGGCGGATCCGCTCGCGCGCCTGCGACGCATCGGCCCTCGGAATCGCCGACAGCAGCGCCCGCGTGTACGGATGGCGCGGCTGGTCGAAGAGCGACTCGGTGTCGCGCTGCTCCACGATGCGCCCCAGGTACATGACCGCGACCTCGTCGGCCACGTACTCCACGACGCCGAGGTCGTGCGTGATGAACAGGTAGGTCAGGTGGAACTGGTCCTGGAGGTTTCCGAGGAGGTTCAGGATCTGTGCCTGGATCGAGACGTCCAGGGCGCTGGTGGGCTCGTCGCAGACGACGAAATCCGGCTTGACGGCCAGGACCCGTGCGATGCCGATCCGCTGCCGCTGGCCGCCCGAGAACTCGTGCGGGTACGACGTGGCCGCTCCCGCCGCCAGGCCCACGCGGTCGAGCAGTTTGTCCACGCGCCGGTGGCGCTCGGCGCTGCCGGCCCCGATGCCGTGGACGCGCATGCCTTCCTCGACGATTTCGCGGACCATCAAGCGCGGGTTGAGCGACGAGAACGGGTCCTGAAAGATGACCTGTGCGCGGCGGCGGAAACGCCGGAGGCCCTGCTCGTCGAAGGCCGTCACGTCGGCCCCGTCGAAGCGGATCGTCCCGGCCGTCGCCGGGAGCAGCCGGATGAGCGTCTTGCCGAGGGTCGTCTTGCCGCACCCCGATTCGCCCACCAGCGCCAGCGTCGTGCCCCGGCGGATGGCCAAGTCCACCCCGTCGACGGCCTTCACGTGCCCCACGACCCGCTTCAGGACGCCCTTTCGGATGGGGAAGTGCTTGACGACGCCCCGGGCATCGAGAAGCAGACCGTCGGTCGGCCGGGCGTCGCCGCGGGCCTGCTCCGCAGCCGCTTGGGGGGCGCTCGCGGTACGACGGAACCGCGCGTCGTAGAGATGGCACGCGACGCACCGGCCCGGCTCGACCTCCACCAGGGCGGGCTCGGTCTCGCGACACGGCTCGAACACGTGGGGACAGCGGTCGTGGAATCGGCAGCCCGGCGGGTAGTCGGACGGGTTGGGGACGATGCCGCGAATGCTCTCGAGGCGCCGGCGCCGCTTGGCCCGGCTCGGCCTGCACCGCAGCAGCAGTTGGGTGTACGGATGGCGCGGCCCGCGGCGTGAGAAGAGGGCGTCGGCGGAGGCGGTCTCGACGATCTTGCCGGCATACATGACCGCCACGTGCCGGGCCATCTCCGCCACCACCGCCAGGTCGTGGGTGATGAAGAGGATGGCCATGCCGAGCGACGCCTGGAGGTCGCGCAGGAGGTCCAGGATGCGGGCCTGGACGGTGGCGTCGAGGGCCGTGGTGGGTTCGTCGGCGATGAGCAGGGCCGGCTGGCACGCCAGGGCCATGGCAATCATCACCCGTTGGCACATCCCGCCCGAGAGTTGATGGGGATACTCCCGCAGCCGCGCCGCCGGGTCCGGCATGCGCACCAGGTGCAGGGCCTCCACGGCCCGCTCGACGGCCTCGGCCCGGCTCAGGCGCTGGTGCCGCCGGATGGCCTCCAGCAGTTGCGTTCGGACGCTGAGGACGGGGTTGAGGCTGGTCATCGGTTCCTGGAAGATCATGGCGACCTTGCCGCCTCGCAGCGCCCGCCGCTCGGGGCCCGTCATGGCGAGGACGTCGGTGCCGCCAAAGTGGATGGAACCGCCCGCGACGTACCCGGCAGGCTGCGGCACGAGTTGCATGATCGAGAGGCCGGTCAGCGATTTGCCGCAACCCGATTCGCCGACCAGGCCGACCGTCTCGCCGCGGTGGATGGTGAGCGAGACCCCGTCGACCGCCTTGAGCGGTCCGGCGGACGTGCGGAAGAAGGTCCGCAGGTTCTCTATCCGCAGGAGCGGCTCGCTCATTTCAGTTCCTCTCGAACGCGGAGCCTCGGGTCGAGGGCGTCGCGAAGCGCATCGCCGAAGAGGTTGGCGGCAAGGACGAGGATAAACATGGCTGCAAATGCGCCGGCAAGGCTCCACCAGACGACCGGGTCGCGGCCCAACTCCGTACGGGCCTGGTCGATCATGGAGCCCCAACTGCTCGTATCGGGACCGACGCCCACGCCGATGTAACTCAGGACCGCCTCGGCCAGCACCAGCCCGCTGAACCGCAGCACGACGCTGATGAGCACCAGGTGCATCAGGTTGGGGATCACGTGCCGGCGGATGACGCGGAACCGCGAGACGCCCAACGCCAGCGCCGCCTGCACGTACTCCTTCTCGCGCAGTTTCATCGCCTCGCCGCGGAGAACTCGGCACAGGGCGACCCACCCGGTCAACCCCATCACGATGCACAGTTGCGGCAGCCCCCGGTCGAAGACCAGCATGAACGCCACCACCAGCAGCACCCACGGGATCGACGCCAGCGTGCTGTAGAGGTACTGGACGGCGTCGTCGATCCATCCGCCGAAGAACCCCGCCAGGACGCCGAAGAAAAGCGCGAAGGGCACCGCAATCAGCGTTGTCAGGCCACCGATAATCAGGCCCGTCCGGACGCTCTTCAGGGCCTTGACAAAGACGTCCTGCCCGACTTTGTCGGTGCCCAGCAGGTGCCGACCGGGGTACTTCAGAGGCGGGTAGATGCGCTTCGTGGCGGTCGCCCCGTCCACCTCGACCTCGACGGTCTCCCGCATCAGCGACTGCCGCGCCAGCGGCGCCGAGTACGTCGTCTCCTGCACGGCCAGCGGCGCGAGCAGCCGGTCGAGGGCCGAGCGCGGCGGCGCCAGCACCGGGTGTCCTGCGGCCGTCAGCCGCGGCGCCCCGCCGGCGTCGCGTTCCACGTCGCACCACGACACGCTGTCGAGGACCGCCACGGTGACGTAGGCCGCCAGCACAAGGAGCGAGGCGATGGCCAGGCGCCTCTTCCGGACTTCCCGCCACGCGTTTCGCCACAGCAGTACCCGCCGCGCGCGGAGCCAGAACACCAGGGCCCCGAGCAGTGTGGCGGCCACCGCGGCGTTCGAGACGAGCGGCACGCGCAGGTTGGCGACGGCGGGCACCTGCAGCAGTCGGCGCAGGCCGACGAACAGGCCGGCCGCCAGAACGGCGAGGACCGCGAAACTGCCCAGGAACTTCGCGAGGTCGCGCGCCGACGGACCGCCGTAGATGTTCCGCGTGTCGCCGGCGCCCAGCGTAATCCGCGGGTCGACGAGCGTGTACGAGATGTCCGTCAGCAGCAGACCCACGATGAACAGAATGGCACTGATGTAAACCATCGACCGCACGACGGCGAAGTCGCTGGCGTGGATGGCGCCGATCGTCATGCTCCCCAGACCCGGGATGGCGAAGAACGATTCCATGATGAGGCTGCCCATGAACAGGAACGGGATGGCCGTCACCGCGCCCGTCAGGATGGGGATCATCGCGTTCTTCAGGACGTGGCGAAACAGGACGGCCCCCTCGCCGAGCCCCTTGGCCCGGGCGGTCCGCACGTAGTCGCGCCCCACCTCTTCGAGCATGACGGTGCGGTAGAAGCGGACCGACCGGCCGATGCCGGCCACCACGCCGATCAGGACGGGCAGAAACACGAACTTCGGCATCGACTCGCTCCAGTCGAACCCCGAAATCGGGAACAACCGAAGCCAACCCGCAAAGACGAACTGCCCCACGATGATGTAGAACAGCGACGAAACCGACATCAGCAGTACGCAGACGACCGTCCCCCAGCGGTCGAGATACGTGCCGCGGCAGAAGGCGATCACGAGCGCCGTCGAAACGTAAACCACCAGGCCCAGAAGAAACGTGGGCACCGTAATCGCGAGGCTGGGTACCATGCGGCGGCGGATCTCGGCGGTGATGTCGCGCCCGGTCACGTCGGAGCGGCCCAGGTCGAAGACCAGCAGGCGGGCGCACTTGCGGTAGAAGAGCGTGGCCGTCACCTTTCGGACGCCCGTCTCGTCGCGGTTGAAGAACGGCGGCAGGTGGTAGCCGTGCGCGCGCTTCCAACTCGCGATGGCCTCGGCGGTTGCGTGTTTTTCGCCGAGGATGCGGCGTGCCATGTCGTCGGGCTTGTTGACGACGAAGAACACCAGGAACGTCAGGACCACGACGCCCGCCACGATGGGCACGGCGTAGAGCAGGCGTCGGAGAAGATAGGCGATCATGCGGCTATGCCTCACGTGCGTGTCGGAGGGCGGCCCGGATGGCCGGAATGCCGGCGATCGCCAGCAGCGCAACGACAATGAGCACCGGCGTCCATCGGGGCGAGTTCCACTGGCGCCGCCGCTCCGTCCTGGCGCTGGTGTCGATCTTCCGGTACTTGAGCGTGTTTGTCATCATGGCGTGCGGATACGAGTTGCCATACCACTTATGCATGAGCCAATAGGTGACGGGGTGCAACCCGAAGATCCACGGCGCGTCTTCCTGGGCGATGCGGTTCATCCGGCGGATGATGGCGAGGCGCTGGGGCGTGTTTTCCATGTTCCGCATCGTCTCGAAGAGGCGGTCGAACTCGGGGTTGGCGTAGTTGGCGTTGTTTTCGCTGCCCCCTTGGCTTCTGGCGTTGGGGCCGTACAGCAGGAAGAGATAGTTCTCCGGGTCGGGGTAGTCGGCCAGCCAGCCCCAGGCCAGCAACTGGTAATTGCCGTCGAGCACCTTTTCCCAGAGGCGGTTGTTGTCGGTGGTCCGGATGTCGAGGCGAATGCCGAGTTT
>CAZEBQ010000330.1:0-4868 GCA_964510295.1 uncultured Anaerolineales bacterium
CCTCGCGACGCTCGGCTCACCTTCCCGCCCGGACCCGACCGCCGCCCATCACCTCACCCCATCCGCCCAAACGCCCACAACGCAAATGGCTCCCGACGATACAGCCTTGCGGTCTGAGTCGGCCGCGCGATAGGATTGGCGGGCGTGGTTCGGATGGCGGTCAAGCCATGCGGACAACCACGAACGGGCGTGGTGCGGAAACACGCCGCGAGGAGGTTTGCCATGACGTTGTCAAGACTTTCAGCAACCGCATGCCTGGCGCTGTGTTGGTGCGCCCCCACGCTGACCGCAACCGCGGCTGATGCGGCGGGGGAAGCCAAACGCCCGGTCGAGGTGTTCATCGTGGGGGCGACTACCGCTCCCGCCGTCGGAGCACCCGCCGCCGCTTACAAAGTCAAACCCCTGACCGACGAGATGGCCAAGGCGTACGGGCTGGATACGGCGTTCTACAAGAAGTGCACGCTGGTTCAGGGTATCCTCATTGCCACCTCGGATCGCGTCTGCGACCACGCCCACCTCGAGGCGGCGTACCAGTTCGACATGATCATGACGCGCATCGACCGGCAGGTCGCCCGGCGCATTCGCGATCGAAAGCCGTTGTGCATCCTCATCGGCTGCAAGGAACTGACTTCCGACCTGCCGCAGTATACCACCGACAAGACCGGCAAAGAGCTCGACTTCTACAACTGGCGCCGCCGCGGGTTCCTCGGCTGGCGACGTGGACGCCCTGTCGTCGTCTTCGCCGAAGAGGACGTGCTTGAATACGAAGGTGGCATGCAACTGGAAAGCATCCTCATCCACGAGTTCGGCCACGTCATCCACGGAGCGGGCTTCGACGACGGGCTGCAAAAGCGCCTGACCGAGACCTACGAGCAGGCCAAAGCAAAGGGTCTCTGGAATGACGGCCGCGCGGCCCAGCGTTTCCGACGAATCCAGATCAAAACACCAGTCAGCCTGTTCGACGCGCTTGTGAAGTCGTTCCCGGATGAATCGCCTGAGTTGATGCGGAAGTGCCTCGAAGGCGGCGACATCCTCGTCAACGGCAAGCCCGCGGGCGCGAAGGTCAAGGTCACCGGGCAAGACAAAGTGCTCATCGTCTTTGGCGGCGACAAGCCGTGTTACGCCGGAAAGAACCGCTCGGAGTACTGGGCGGAAGGCGTGCAGTGTTGGTACGACACCAATCGCACCATGGACCACGACCACAACCACATCCACACCCGCGAGCAACTCAAGACCTACGACCCGGGCCTGGCCAAACTCTGCGAAGAGGTGCTGGGCGATTCGAAATGGCGCTTCTCCTCGCCCCGCGACCGCGCCGGTACGGGACATCTCAAGGGCTTCAACCCGGCCACGGCGCCGAAGGCTGTGGAACCCGAGCATATCCAGGAAGCGGCTTACGATTACTACGACAAATACTGGAAAGCCTACTGGCAGCGATTGCGCGATAAACACGCCACGGCCGTCGCATCCGCCGGCGCCGCATCGCCACCCACGCGGCTCGACGGTTCCACACGGAAGAGGGCGCCTTCCAGCGACGCCGATTACGAAGTCGTCCACGTGAAGGGGTGGGCCTTTCACATTCACAAGGACTACCTGGGCGGCGATCAGGATCTACTCGAGGGCGCACTGAAAAACGCGGAGATTCAACTGGGCCACGTCGAAACGCTCCTGCCGGAAAAGGCGGTGGCCAAACTGCGGAACGTTCCGATATGGGTCACCCCCGGCAGGCGAACGGCCGAGTACCACTGGAAACGCAAGTGGCTCATCGACCATGGCCGCAACCCCGACATGGCCCATAGCATTCAGATCACCGACATCCGTATTCTGAGCAGAACGCGTCCAACCGGCCCGTGGGTGCTGCTGCACGAACTGATGCACGGTTACCACGACCGCGAAGTCGGCGACGAAGACAACAAGGCTATCGTCAAGGCGTACAAGAGCGCCTTGGCAAAAGGCCTCTACCAGAAGGTGCTCCACAGCAAGCGCGGACGGGGCACGCACACGAAGGCCTATGCCGCGACACGCATGGAAGAGTATTTCGCCGAAACCTGCGAAGCCTACTTCGGGCTCAACGATTTCTACCCGTTCGTGAGAGCGGAACTGCGCGAATACGACCCGGCAATCTGCGAGATCATCGAACGGGTCTTTCACGTCAACGAGAAGGAATGACGCGACAGGCGCCCCATGGGGCCGCGAGCCACGAGCCCAAGCCGCCGGCGGCAGACACGCGCAGAGGCCCGCGCGAACCCGGTCCCGGTCCCGGCTACTTCGCGTATTCATAGTCCCGGTGGTTGTGAAGGTGCTTTCTCACGGCCGCCGGATCCGTATACGCACTGAGGAACTTGGCCCCGGCCTTCGTCTTCCAGAAGGGATCGGCCTTCTGGATGGCCGGGAAGTGTTTCAGGACCTCGTCGAACCGTTCCCTCGCGGCGACCACTGCGGGGTCCTTGGACTCCGTTACGTCCCGGTAGCCCTTGCCGGTGCGGTCGGGGCCGCAGTCGTAGAACCGGCCGCGCGGCAAGCCGAGGATCGGGTTGACGGCCTCGAGGAGCCACCGCTTGTCGCGAAGCATCTGCGACGTCCCGATGCAGGTGTAGATCCACTCGCGATGCGTGTGGGTCCGCCCTTCGGCGAAGCCGAAGGAACAGAAAGGCCTTGAATCTCGCCATTGCGGGTGCAGGCATTTTCGGGTAATATATACACCTCCGGGATGGGGTGGCCGGATCGTACGTCGGCGGCAGTGCCGGCATTGCGGCAGACGCGCGACGACGTGGGAGCGGTCGGTTGGGGGATGAGTACCGAAGGAATCTGAGTGCTATTCCGTTCAGTCGTTGCGTGTTGTGCGGCTGGCGGGGCGGGCCTGAGTGTTGTACGCAGACTAGATACTCCGTAGTTATGTGCAGCATTGCAGACAGGAGCTAGCTATGTTTGCATGGATCAAATCGTTGTTCAAGGTTCCTCAGCCAGTTGGCCCCCCGCAGGAGCTACGGTCCTTCACGACATCGGACCCCACGCTCACCCAGGAGTCGATTGCTCCGGAGGAGGGCGTTTGGCGTGTGAATGTCGCAGAGCAACAGACGATTCGCCTTTTTGAAATTGCGGATCCTGGGGTGGAAGAGTGCATGCTGACTTATCGAGCACAACTGAAGAGCAAGGATGTGCAAGGGAAAGCCTATTTGGAGATGTGGTGCCGGTTGCCCGGACGGGGGGAATTCTTCTCGAAGGGTTTGAACAACACCGTCAAGGGGACAAACGAGTGGGCCTCGTATGAAATCCCCTTCTATCTGAAACGCGGCCAGAAGCCCGACCTGGTAAAGCTCAACCTCGTGGTCGAAGGAAGCGGCACGATATGGATCAAGGACGTCCATCTACTCCAAACGCCTTTGAAGTAGGTTCTCAACGGGCAGTTACACATAACCACCGCATGCACCCGACGCGTTACACTCGCGGGTGATGCGTAACGTTGGAGAGGATGGAACATGAGCGAGTGCTGCGGACATCGCTTCGGCAAAGTGCTTCATGCCACACTGGCTTGGGGAGTGTTGGTGTTGCTTGGCGCCGGCCAAGCGGGTGCGGTCCCAACTCCCGGCCCGCTTGAAGTTCGCCTGGACAGGGCAAAGGCCGTCGTGCTGGGCGAGGTCATACGGGTGGAGAACACGGACTCGGCCGACGGTACGCAATGGACACGGACAACTCTATCCGTCAAGGAGGTGCTGAAAGGCGATGCCGCCGACACGATTGAGTCCCGCAGGAGAGCCAGCGAGAGCGGCCATCTCGGTCTCCACACCGTGGGCAACTCCGGGATTTGGCTGATCGGTGCAGATGGCCCTATCGCCTACCCGCATGGGCATCTTCGAGAAGCACAGAAACCGGACGTGCAACGGATACTGAAGATGCTGGCGGAGAGGAAGTGGTCCGGCGAAATCAATGGCCTCAAGGCGTGGGCTACGGTTATCGACCGCCAGTTCGCCGCTCGTCCTGGGATTCTCTTCGCTGTGATGAACTGCTCGGAGGGCGAGCGATTCGTCCCGCGCCCGAACTGCCGGCCCGGTATCCTCACAGCAAGAGTGAAGAGCGCCGATGGGAAGGACGTTGTCTTTGACCTCCGGAGAGGGGAGCCGTGCAAAGCCCTCCACTGCGACAGGTTGCCTGCAGGCGAAATTACGTACCTCCTATCCGGCTACTCTTACATCGATCCGAACAGCAAACTGCCTGCAGGCAAGTACCACGTTGTCCTGACCTATCGGAACGCACATGAGGGAGTGCTCTTGCGGCCGGTCGGCGTGAAAGGCGAGCCAGTAGATGCTTGGAAGGGTGAACTGCGGGCCCCGCCCATCGAGATGGTGCTGGCCGGCCCGAGGAATAGATGAGCGCAGCCCAACCACCGCGTGGACGGTACAGCCTGAAGCCGCGCGCGGCCTCCAGGGGCCGGCGGAGGCCCTGGCTCACAAACCTTACCCACAAAACTCCTGTCTCTGAGCCGCTCAAACCGGAAGGAGCGGCGGTGGAACTTCGAAGCGTGCTCGTGCAGGCGGCGTTGCTCGCGCTGCTTCTCCTGCATCCGGCCTCATGGAGCCTTGCAGGCGGCTACACGATTGTCGACACCGCTCAGGAGCGTTGTTACAACAACACGCACGAGATCCTATACCCGAAACCCACCGATGCGTTTTTCGGCCAGGACGCACAGTATCAAGGTAACCAACCGGCGTATCGCGACAACGGCGACGGCACCGTCACGGACCTGACGACGGGCCTCATGTGGCAGAAAGATCCCGGCCCCAAGAAGACTTTCCGGGAAGCGGTTGCGGGCGCCTCGGCCTGCCGCCTCGCCGGACACGACGATTGGCGGCTGCCGACCATCAAGCAAC
>CAZEBQ010000331.1:0-2668 GCA_964510295.1 uncultured Anaerolineales bacterium
CTGCGTGGGATAGCCCAGGTCTTCGTTACCGTACGTGTGTGTTATATTGTCCCACACGTCTTGAATCGGAACGCCAAGCATTTCATCCGCGAATTGCATCAGCCGCGGCATGCCCGTTTCCCTGTGAATGAGCATGCCTTTTTGCGCGAACTCGTACATGTTGGCTGTGGAGTATGCCCAGAAGCGCCCAGAGTACGGCGTGACGCTCTTGTACTCCCATCCCTTCTTCCGTGCCTTGTACTCCTCGTCGAGATCCGCCTGCCACCGTTCCTTGGTGTCCGTTCGACGCTTGACGTGCCACTCGTACTCGGTGTCCCCTCCCGGCTTGGCCGCAGTCAGGTCAGTCTCCTTGTAGCGCCTTCCGTCGGCTCTTTCGTGCCGGTACTCGGACTCCAGGTATTCCCGCGTGTACGGCATGTACTGCGGGTTCCACGTATGCTTAGCAGACTTGGTGTAGAAGAGAATGACGTCGTGCACCCTGCCACAACGCGCCATTCCCTGCTTGGTGTCGCTGTGCGCACTCGACCTACGCCAGATGACCTCATTGTGAAACACGCGCGGCCCGAACACGGCGTCGAGAATGAGTTTCAGGTAATGGCTGGCCGTCGGGTCGCAGTGCAGGTACAGCGAGCCGGTCGATTTCAGGACGCGGTGCATCTGGACCAGCCGCACCGCCATCTGGACCAGGTAAGCCAGCATGGGCGTCGGCTTCAGGAACTGCATCAGCGTCTTCATGAGTTCCACGAGCGGGGCCGGCACCTGCGGGTCGGTCGTGATCCGCGAGTGTGCCTCGTTCGCCGACCAGTCCCATTTCCAGGTATCCTCGAACGCCCGAATCTGCGCCTCCGACGGCGTGCCGGTCACCTCCTTGAATAGGACGTTGTACGACTGCTGGCTGTTGAACGGCGGGTCCAGGTAAATGAGGTCCACCGACCCGTCGGGAAACAGGTCCACGTCGGAGAGGAGGGCGAGGTTGTCGCCGTAGCAGAGCAGGTTCCGGGTGAAGGCATCGGCCATGGCGCAGCCTCCGGTCGGATGGCGAGACGTTCGACCGCTAATGTACGGCGCGGGGGGCCGGCAGGCAAGGGAAGATATGCGTCCAGTTGCGATTCACTGCTCGGCCTCAAGGCGTGCTTCGTGGACGGCGGCCAGCGGAAGCGCATCGTCACCCGTCAGCGTCAGCGTCCACAGGCTCTTCGCCTGCGGCGCGATGGGCCACCGCTCGATGCTTGTCGTGCCCGGCCGGGCCTTGCCGAGGACGGGGGCGCCGGCGGGACGGCCGCCTGCGCCGATCGGCTGGACGCCGACGACGATGCCGCCTCTCAGCGGGTCGGGTCGTTTCAGTTCCACGGCGATGCGGCAGCGCAGGTGGACCCGTCGCTGCGGCGGGCCCGCCACGACGGGCAGGGGGACGGGCAGCGTGCGCAGGAGGTGCTGGCGCCGACCGTTTCGGACCTGGCCGGTCATGCGGATGACCCCCGCCTTTGGCAGCGGCGTTGAGACGGTGAGCGTCAGGCGATAGACGAACAGGCCGGCCGCGTGACCGCCCGCCGTCAGGTCGGCCCCGAACTCGGCTTCCTTGTGCTTCGGGTCGGTCTGCGACAGCGGCGCGCCGTCGTCGGGCAGACCGCCCGTCTTGACCTCCCGCAGGTCTGCCGCCTGGGTCCACGGTGCGCGCAGACGGGCCACGGCCTGGTCCGAGAGGGTCGCGTTGGGATAGCCTTTGAGGATTTCGAGTTCGACCGCGCCGGCGGGCGCCTTTTCGGCGTAGGTGGACTCGCGGCGGTTGCGGGAGAACTGCTCGGCGTGCCAGGCCAGGTGGGCCCCGGCGCGGCTCTTCCAGTAGGTCCAATTGTGGCTGCCCGGCCCGACGTGCCACTTGCAGGCCAGGCCCTTGGCGCTGAGGAATCGCCGGAGGGCCTCCATCTGCCGCAGCGCCGGGTCCTGCGCACCGGCATCGAGCGAGAGGGCAAAGGGCAGGGGCGCCTGCTGTCTCGATGCCAGCACGATACACGACCGCTCGGCGTACTGCGGGAACGTCTGACTGTTGCGCGGTCCGATCCAGTGGTCGAGGCCGACCGCCCCGGAGTACGCCCGGAGTTCCATCGCGCCGGACAGGACACTGACGCTGCCGTAGAGTCGCGGCCGCCGGATGGCGTGGTAGAACGCGGCGTGTCCGCCGGAGGAGATGCCGACGATACCGCGCTGGCCCTTCTCGCGCGAGACGGGGTACTTCGATTCGACGAAGGTGCGGAGTTCGCCCGTCAGAAAGTCGCCCCAACGCATCCACGGTTGGGCGGGAGAGTTCATGAACCACGTGGCCCCGCCGACCGACGGACACACCGCGACCAACTCGTGCTCCCCCAGCAACGGTTGAAGCGCGTTTTTCCATTCGTGCTCGTCGCCAAGGAGCCCGTCCAGGAAGTAGACGGCCGGGTACGTGCCGTCGGGCTTCAGGCCCGCTGCGTGGCCGACCCAGAACCGCTCGATCTTGCCGCTCGCTGGAGACCGGACGATGTAGTGCTTCCACAAAACCTCGCCGGGCGTCGCCGCACGGGCCGCGGCGGCGGCGCCGACCACCAGGATGGCTGCGGCGATTGCGAGGATCGTCCTCGGGCGCACGTGTCGGCGTGTCGTCATGGGCGCAATACCTCCTGCGTTGTCGGGA
>CAZEBQ010000331.1:2768-4851 GCA_964510295.1 uncultured Anaerolineales bacterium
ACCGGCCCGCCCACGAAGACCGAGAACTTCTGCAGCAGCGCGATCTCGATGAACATGAACCCCAGGCCCAACGCCGAGAAATACACCAGCACGCCGAACCGCCCCCGTCCCGACGACCGCAACCGCGCACGCATCCACAGCGGCGCCAGAATGAAGGCCAGGCTCAGCACCAGCATCTGGGCCAGGCTGAATGCCAGGATGATGAACCCCAGCGGCACCCGCGTAATGCCGTACCCCCCCGTGCTCCCCGCCAGCCCGCCCTTGCCGCTTGCCAGAGAGAACACCGACTTCCACCGGTAGAACTGGAAGAAGAACGGGTCGTCGTCGGTCGTCGGCTCGATGTTGAACGTGTAGTCGGCGACAAACGCGGCGCGGCCGGCGGTGTCGGCATGGAGGAACGCGTTGAAGGCATTCTCGCGCTCGTGATACGGATCGTAGAGAACCTCGAACCCCCGGTCTGCGGCCCAGCCGATGAGCCCTGCCACCTGCTGCTCCGTGAAGGGAGACCGCTTCAGCAGCGTCTCCGCCCACGGCGACCGTCCCGTGTACGCGGGTCCGGCCAGGACGACGATGTGCCGGTGCGGCTCTGTCACGCCCGCTTCGGCCAGCATGGCGGTCTGGGTGGTGACGAGCCGGAGCGTTTCGCGCGGCGGGTCGAAGAGCCACCGGGAGAACGACAGGATGCCGTCGTCGGTCAGGTGGAGCCAGTAGTCGCGCATCGCCTCGCGGGTGTACAGGAAGTTCTCGCTCAGGGCGTAGGCGCCGCTGGAGAGGGCCGTGAAGGTATCGACGCCCGACAGTTGAATCACGTCGAACGTCTTGCCGGTCCGGGTGAGGTAGTGGCGGCCCTCGGCCACGACCATCTCGAACCGATCGCCCTTCCACAGGGCGGGGCACCGGTCACGGTAGCGGTGCTTGACGGCGTGGACCGTCACGGGGTTCAGGTCAACGCCCACGATGTGCTCGGCCCCGTGGTGCATGGCGATGAGGCCGTCGATGGCCCCGCCGACGCCGATGATAAGCGCCCGCCGGACCGGCCGCACCGTGTAGGCCACGCCCTGAAGGTATTCGCCGAGGATCTCGACGTTCTCGGGGTCGGCCGTGACGTGCATGATTCCCGTCGGCGCGGCGCCGTCCTGATAGATGCCCTGAACGGTGGGGGGCGGGCCGGTGTACCGCCGCGCGAGCGCCCCGCCGAACGACCAGTACCCCTCGCCGGGCCGGCGGATGTCGATCTTGCCCACCACGTGCCACCGTGAAAACTCGACACGGTTCTCCTGGCGGAACATGTCTTTGCTGGGCGGGTACTGGAGCGGAAGCAGTTCGGTCCGCGCGCCGAGGACCGTCAGGCCCAGCGCCGCCAGGAGCGTGAGCCCGTAGGCCCAGCGCCGCCATCGGACGCCGCCCGTGCCCAGAATGCAGGCCGCGAGCGACGCCAGCGTGGCCGCCAGGAAGATGCCCGTGACGGCGCCGAGGTGGTTGATGACGGCCAGCCCCGCCAGCGCCCCGGCCCCCGCCCCGACGAGGTCCGCAAAGTAGAACTGGTTGACGCGGTCGCCGGCCATCGCCACGAGACGACCGATGCACACACCCGCGAAGAAGAACGGAATCCCCACCACGACGTACAGGATCAGCAGACTCAGCACGTTGCTGTAGTCGCGGTGAAGCACGATGTCCGCGGGATAGAAGCGGATGCGGCTGGCCAGCGCGACTGCCAGGACGGTCGTCAGGGCAAAGAGCCACGCGAAATGGCTCAGACGCGCCGCCCTGACCTCGCCGTCGGCGAAACGCCGCGCTACCGTCAGGTAACTGCCCGCCGCACCGAACCCCAGCAGCGCCAGGCTGATGATCAGATACGCGAAATGGTGCCACGACAGGACCGAGAAGATCCGTGTCAGGCACAGTTCCATCACGAGCACCGACAGCGATAGAAGAAACAGGCTCACGAGCGAGGCCTTCGGACGCTGCATGTCGCTCCTTTCGTCGTATCGGCTCCGTTGTGCCATCGCCCGTAGGGCGACGCGACCGGCCGGCGGCGCTCGAACGGCAACGTCCGTCGGCGCTTGCGCAGGCGCGCCGCGTT
>CAZEBQ010000332.1:0-4839 GCA_964510295.1 uncultured Anaerolineales bacterium
GGCCCCGGTTTGACCGCCAAGTGGCCCTGACCCGCTTTTTTCCCGGCCGACGGGCAACCTTGCCAAGAGGTCTCGTAGCGTACTAGGATTAGGGGGATTGGAGGGAGGTGCTGGATGAGGCGCAGGATGAGTCGCCGCGACTTTCTCAAGGCCGCTGCCGCCGGCACCGCTCTGCTGGCGCTGCCGTCGCGGACCCGGGCCGCGGCCGGCGCGAGGCCCATGAACGTCGTCTTCCTTCTCGTCGACGACCTGGGTTACATGGACATCGGCGCGAACAACCCGAAGACGTTCTACGAGACGCCGCACATCGACCGGCTCGCCGCCACCGGCATGCGGTTCACCCAGGGTTATGCCGCCAACCCGGTGTGCAGTCCCACGCGCTATAGCATCATGACGGGCAAGTATCCCAGCCGGGTCGATGCCACGAACTTCTTCAGCGGCACGCGCGCCGGCCGGTTCAAACCCGCCCCGCTCCACGACCGGATGCCGCTGAGCGAGGTCACCGTGGCCGAAGCGCTCAAGGCCCGCGGCTACGCCACGTTCTTCGCGGGTAAGTGGCATCTGGGGCCCACCGAGGCGTACTGGCCCGAGAACCAGGGCTTCGACCTCAACAAGGGCGGACACAAACACGGCGGACCGTGGGGCGGAAAGAAGTACTTCTCACCCTACGCCAACCCGCGTCTGACCGACGGCCCGCCCGGCGAGCACCTGCCCGACCGCCTCTCCACCGAGACCGTCCGTTTCATCGAGGCCCACAAGGACAGGCCTTTCCTGGCCTACCTCGCCTTCTACTCGGTTCACACGCCGCTGATGGCGCCGAAGGCACTCGTCGAGAAGTACCAAGCCAAGGTCAAACGCCTCGGATTGCAGGCCAAGGACGAGTTCGACAAGGAAGAGCAGGTCTCGCCCGGCAAGCAGTATGGCAAGATGGCCCGCGACTACCGGATCCTCCAGAAGCACGCCGTCTATGCCGCCATGGTCGAGTCGATGGACCGCGCCGTCGGAAAAGTGCTGAGGAAACTCGACGACCTCGGCCTCACTGGCCGCACGGCCGTCTTCCTGATGTCCGACAACGGGGGCCTGAGCACCTCCGAGGGGTCGCCCACGTCGAACCTGCCCCTGCGAGGCGGCAAGGGCTGGCTGTACGAGGGCGGAATCCGCGAACCGTTCCTCATCCGCTGGCCCGGCGTCACGCGCCCGGGCAGCGTCTGCGACGTGCCGGTCATCAGCGCCGACTTCTACCCGACGATTCTCGAGATGACCGGCTCGCCGCCCAGGCCGGAGCAGCATCTGGACGGCGTCTCGCTCGCGCCGCTCCTGGCCGGAGGCAAGCAGTTGGGGCGCGAGGCCCTGTACTGGCATTACCCCCACTACTCCAACCAGGGCGGTTTCCCCGGCGGTGCCGTCCGTATGGGCGACTGGAAACTCATCGAGCGATTCGAGGACGGCCGCGCACACCTCTACAACCTACGGGACGACGTGGGAGAGCGAAACGACCTCGCCGGGCGCCACCCCGACCGCGTCGCACACTTGCGCGACAAACTCCACGCCTGGTACAAGCAGGTCGACGCCAAGTTCCTCCAGCCCAAGCCCGGCGGTCCGGAGCCCTGGCGGCCGTGATGCGCCAAGGCAGTGGCGCTGCGCTATCCCCGCCTCCCCGCCTTTTGTGGGGAAACCTGGCAGCACCGGTGCCGCTTAATACGACAGCGAAACTTCCCGCGCGGCGGGTACGGGGACGCGCTGCGCACGAAGTGGCCTTGTAGGATTAAGCACCGTCTCGTGGGCGAACGTCGCGCGAGGGAGGATCGACGGCTGATGTCGAAGAAGGCGAACCGAAGTCGGCGGCGGTTCCTGACGCTGCTCGGCGGGGCCGGCGTTGCGGCCGTGAGCGGACCGGCGGTCCTGCCTTCGTCGGCGCTCGGCAAGGATGAAAGCGTCGCGCCGAGCAACCGGATCACCGTCGGCTGCATCGGCGTGGGAAACCAGGGCCACGCCGTCATGCGGAACTTCCTCGCCCAGGACGATGCACGCGTCCTGGCCGTCTGCGACGCCAAGACCTGCTGTATCGCTCTGGCCAAACGCCGCGCCGACCGGCACTACGCCGACCGCAGTTGCACCACGTACGCCGATTGGCGCGACCTCGTTGCCCGCGACGACATCGACGCCGTCCTCATCGCCACGCCCGACCACTGGCACGTGCTGATTGCGCTGGCGGCGGCCGGGGCCGGCAAGGACATCTACCTGGAGAAGCCGGTCGGCCTCAGCCTGGCCGAGGACCGGGCGCTGCAGGCGGCGGTGCACCGGCGCGGCACGGTGTTCCAGTTCGGCACCCAGCAGCGGTCGGGCAGCCGGTTCCGGCGCACCGTGGAACTCGTGCGCAACGGCCGGCTCGGCCGCCTGCACACTATCCGTGTGTGGAGCCCCGGCAGCCGCCCGGGCGGCTCGACCCGGGTCGTCCCCGTGCCGGAGTACCTCGACTACGAGATGTGGCTGGGGCCCGCGCCGTTCGTGCCGCACACCGAACACCGCTGCGCGAACAGCATCGTGCCGGGCGAGCCGTACAAGGTCTGGCCGTTCATCGCCGACTACTGCTTGGGCTGGATCGCCGGCTGGGGCATCCATCCGCTGGACATCGCCCTGTGGGGCGCGGGAGCCGACCTCGGCCCGCCCCGGGAGGTTGAGGGCACCGGCACCTTTCCCACCGAGGGCGTGTGCAACACCGCCACCCACTGGCGGGTTACCGTGACCTACGGTGGCGGGATCACGATCGACTTCCGCGCTCACCCCGCGCCGGACGAGTGGCGGAGGCGTTACGGCAAGACCCGCGACCACGGCACGGCCTTTGAAGGCGCCGAAGGGTGGGCCTTGGTGGACCGCGCCGGGATGAACGCCCATGCGAAGCGGGTGCTCAACGCGGCCGCCGAGCCGGGCGAGACACGGCTGCAGGAAAGTCCGGGCCACGTGCGCAACTTCCTCGACTGCGTCAAGAGCCGGGCCGAGACCATCTGCCCGATCGACGCCGCCGTCGAGGCCGACACCCTGTGCCAACTGTCCGCCATCGCCGCGCGCCTGGGCCGCAAACTCCGGTGGGACGCAACCGCCGGACGCTTTGCCGAAGATGACGCCGCCAACCGAATGCTCACCCGCGCCATGCGCAGCCCCTGGCGCCTGTAGCCGGCGGCGAGTGAGCGGGAAGGCCGCCGGGCGGATACAAGAGGTACAGCAGCATCGTGCCCTATGGGCAGGGAGGAGGTCCTGCAAACCGCGCGGCGGCCTTCCCAGGCCGCCGCGACCGGTGGTCGTGGTGTGTCCTGGCGGCCTGGGAAGGCCGCCAGGCGGACACGAGAGGACGAGCCGTGTTTCAGTACGTGTCAGGAGGAGGTTACGCATGTCACACCGCATGAGCCGTCGCCGGTTCCTGAACGCCTCGGCCGCTGCCGGCGCCTCGCTCGTCTGCGCCGGCCCGGTTGTCCTGGCGCGGGCGGCGAGGTCGCCCAACGAGAAACTCGACATCGCGGTCATCGGCGTGGCGGGCCGCGGTGCGGCCAACCTGCGCGCCGTCAGCGGCGAGAACATCGTGGCCCTGTGCGATATCGACGCCAAGCGGCTGGCCGGTGCGGCCAAGCAGTTTCCCAAGGCCAAAGCGTACGCCGACGTCCGCAAAATGCTCGGCGAGATGGACCGCCGCATCGACGCCGTCGTCGTCTCAACGCCCGATCACACCCACGCCCCCGCCTCGGCCATGGCCCTCGCGATGGGCAAGCACTGCTACTCGGAGAAGCCGCTGACCCACTCCGTGCACGAAGCCCGCGTGGTGACCGACCTCGCGCGCAAGAGCAAGCGGGCCACGCAAATCGGCACCCAGATTCACGCCGGCGACAACTACCGCCGCGCCGTCGAACTCATCCGGTGCCGCGCCCTCGGACCCGTCCGCGAGGTCCACGTCTGGTGCGGTGCCCGTTACGGCGGCATGGACCGGCCCAAGGACACGCCGCCCGTGCCGGAGCACATCAACTGGGACCTGTGGCTGGGGCCGGCGCCCGAGCGGCCGTATCATCCGTGCTACCTGCCCGGGCGATGGCGCGGGTGGTGGGACTTCGGGACCGGCGCAATCGGCGATTTCGGATGTCATTATATGGATTTGCCGTTCTG
Organism: uncultured Anaerolineales bacterium; assembly: GCA_964510295.1. Taxonomy (GTDB): domain Bacteria; phylum Planctomycetota; class Phycisphaerae; order FEN-1346; family FEN-1346; genus JAUVZF01. The sequence goes on from CAZEBQ010000332.1 coordinate 4,153, forward strand.
GGCGCTGCGACTGCAGTATCCCACCAGCGTCGAGGCCGAAGGGCCGGACGTCCATCCCGAGACGACCCCCGCCTGGCTCACGGTCCGCTACGAGTTCGGCGCGCGCGGCAACCTGCCGCCCGTCACGTTGACGTGGTACGACAGCGGCCGTCGGCCGGAGGCGCTGCTGAAGCAGGACGGGCTCGTCAAGCCGTGGACGCTCTCGACGCCGATGAACCCGGCGAAGTGGTCGAGCGGCGTCCTGTTCATCGGCGCGAAGGGGATGCTCCTGGCCGATTACGGACGCCGCATGTTGCTGCCGGAGGCCACGTTCGCCGATTTCCAGCCGCCACCGCCCTCGATTCCCAAGTCCGTCGGCCATCACCGCGAATGGCTCGACGCGTGCAAGACCGGTGCGACCACCACCTGCCACTTCGGGTACTCCGGTCCCCTGACCGAGGCGGCCCTGTTGGGCACGGTCGCCTTCCGGACGGGCGAGAAACTGGCGTGGGATGCCCGGGCGCTCAAGGCGACCCGCTGTCCGAAGGCCGACCGATATATCAGGCGGCCGTATCGAGATGGCTGGACGCTGTAATACTGCATCGTTACTTCGCGCGGTGGCTCTCCGTACCTGTTTAGCGTGCTCTCGAAGTGATGTCATTTCGACCGAGCCCTCGCCAAAGGCGAGGGCGAGCGGAGAAATCTCGG
>CAZEBQ010000333.1:0-4837 GCA_964510295.1 uncultured Anaerolineales bacterium
ACGCGTGCTGACGCGCGCCGACGCGTGCTGACGCGAGCCAACGCGCGCTAATGCGGTCGCGCCGGGCAAGCGCGGCGGCTGACGCGCGCCAACGTGGCGACGCACCGCCACCGCGCGAAATGCCGACGTGGCGCTGTACGGTTAGGCGTTCTTCATCTTTTCGATTTCTTCTTCCACTTCGCCTGCGCCTTCGGCGTAGAGTTTCTCTTCATCGGGCGCCAGTTCCCGCAACAGCCGGAGGAACTCGCCGGCGTGAACCCGTTCCTCGTCGGCGATGTCCTTGAGCACCTCGACGGCCAGTTGGTTATCTGTTGATTCGGCCAGTTGCATGTACAACTGAACCGCCTCGTACTCGGCAGCCACCATGAATCGTATGGCGCGGATCAACTCCTCGTCGGTGAGCGTTCTGTCGTTTGCGAGCCCTGAAAAGGGCGAACCGAAGTCCGGCATGGCGTCTCTCCTTTCCTGGTCTGCGGTCGAACGGTTTATTGCGGCTCCGGTATCACCGGCGACGCACGACCCGACCACCTGATACGCGGCGCGTATGGATTACCCGAAACGGCCTGGCTCAAAGTTCACCGCCTGGTGTCGGCTTATCCTTGGGGTATCGGCTTGGCCGGGTCCGTTTTCGGGGCAGGCTGCTTGGTCAGCCACACCTCGAACGGGGCGAGGTCTGCGGCGTCCAGTCCGGTGATGCGCTTGAGCCCGCCAAGATAGACCGGCTTCAGTCTGGTTTCCTGTTCGGCCTTGCAGGCGTTGATGAGGGCGCGGGCGGCGGCGACCGAGCCGCGCGGCGAAAGAGCCGCAATGCTCGTGACCGTGTTGACACGCACCCACACGCCTTTGACGGCCAGGTTCTCGATCATCAGGGCAACGAGTTCGGCGGCTTGGGGGTCGTCGTTCTTGAGGGTGCGTGCGGCCAGGAGTGCGGCGGCGCCGCGTGTGCGGGTGTTGGAATCGGTCAGCAGGGCTTTCATGGCCTGATGCTCGATCGCCCTGCCCTGGATCGCCATGCCGATCAGGGCGGTCCCGCGGACCTGGCCGCTGGCATCGTTGGTCATGGCCACCAGGCGATCTCGCGCCTGGGGATCCTCGACGAACGCCAGACCGAACGCCGCCAGGTCGCGGACGATCGGGTCGGTGTCGGCGGCGTCCATCAGCAGCGTCTTGGCGTTGATGGTCGTGATGCGGCGCAGGGTCGCGTCGATCCGGACGAGGTCGTCGCGTCCGCCTCCCCCGGTGCCGGCCTGGTCCCTGGCGTTCTGGAGATCGCGCAACATGAGCCGCAGCCGCGGGGCGGGAACGGCCTGGGTCAGCAGCCGCCGCTCGGCCAGTTCCGCGTGGAGGTCCCGTAGTGCCGGCGTCCAGGGGTTGCCGGTGTTGGCTTTGACGAAGGCGTCGAGCAGTTGCATGGCGGCGTCGAGTTCGCCCTTGCCGACATGAGCCATGGCCTTCTCGATTTCGTCAAGGTCGTTCTTGGTTTCGGTGAGTGCCTCGTCCACGAGGGTGCCGGTGCCGATGAGGCGTTCGTGCCACGAGCGAATGACGTGCTGTTCAGCCGTGTCCGTCTTCTCGCGGATGGTCAGCGAGCCGCTTTGGGCCAAGCGTCCGCTCCCGTCGGCGGCGAAGGCGATGCGGCAGGTGGCCTTCTCAATCTGGATTCGCTTGGCCATCTCTCCCGCAAAGGTGACGGTGGCGGTGGATTCGATGACAGCGGCTGGAACGCCGCCCTGGACGCCCGGCCCGACGAATCGGGTCGTGATGGCGGCCTTGGCGATGCCAAGGTCCACCTGCCGCGTCCACGTCTGGCCCGGCGCCACCGCCTTCTCCGGAAGCAGCCTCATCTCTTCCTGGAGTTGCGAGATGGCCTGCATGGGCACCCGTGGTGCGGGCCGAGCCTCGGTCAACCGGCCGGACGCGCTCCGCCAGTACGCCGACAACACGGGCTGCACCGGGGTAAGCCTCTCGGCCTCGGGGGTGGCGGCGAGCCGGTCCTGACCATTCTCCTCCAAAGCCACCAGGCGGCTGCCGGCGGGCGTTTCGAGTGTCACGATGCGCATCGAAGGGGGCTGGGTCTTCGTCTCGACCACCAGATCGTCACGCCGGGCGGGGATCTCCCTCACGGTTCGCACGGTCCCCTTGTCGGAGCGCACGGTGTGGTCGACGCGCACCATCCATTCGTACAGGCGTCGTTGGCCCGGCGCGACCTTGTACTGCAGCGTGGTGGCCTGGCCGAGGACGACCGGGGCCGCGAGCAGCAAGACAAGGGTTGCCGGGCCGACCGCCAGGCGTGCTCCCGTTTTCATGGACGCCTTCCCTTCAATCAATGAGTCGGCAATCGGCGATTGCGAGGTCAGTGTTTTCCGGGTGGTTCGTGTTTCCGGGGCCCGCGCGTTGGGGGGTTGCGGCGGGCGACCCGGAGTCCGGGCCGGCTGCTTCGCATCAGGGCCACCAGGGCCAGCCCGCCGCCGATCACCATGACAATGGCGATGTTCTGGCTGATCGTCAGACCGAAGTCGCCGACCAGGGCCTCGGCCCTTCCGGCCATGCCGAAGACCCTCAGGATCGTCGGCAGCCCCAGCAGATACGCCTCGGGCTCGTCGGCCCGGAGGATCTCGAGCAGAAACCGCCCGATGCCGTACAGAACGGCGAACCCCAGAATGACCTGCCCGTTCCGGCGCCGGTACTGGAACATCACGTGTAAGACGAGCGCCAGCAGCAACGCATTCACCGACGAATAAATCTGGGTCGGGTACAGCGGCACGTCGCCGAACGTCTGCCACGGAATCGAGCGCTCGGGCCAGACCATGCACCAGCCGTGACGGCACACGTCGCCGTAGCAGCATCCGTTCAGGAAACACCCGACCCGCCCGAACGCAAGACCCAGGGCCAGGCTCGGCGCGATGACGTCGAGCCAGTACAGCACGGACCGCCGGGTCACTTTCAGGTACACGACGACGGCCAGCGTGGCCAGGATGACGCCACCGTAAAACGTCAGTCCGCCTTCCCAGATCTTGACGAGGTCCCACAGGCTGGGAAACCGGCCGCTGTTTTGGATGCAGTAAAACGCCCTGCCGCCGAAGACGCCGCCGAAGAAGCAGAACAGCGCAATGTTGTAGATGGTCTCCGGCGGTTGCCCGTCGCGTTTGGCCCGGCGGGCGGCCCATAGAATCGCCGCCAGAAATCCCAGGCACATCGCCATGCCGTACCCGTACAGGGTGATACTGTGCTCGGTGCCGGGTATCGGTATCCGCAGCAGGACTTGGTGCACGGCGGCCCTTCCAGGCTGAGGTCTACATCTCGCGGACGTAGCGGTTCTGCTCGTCCACGACGATCTTCTGCGGACGGTGGCCCTCGAGTTCGTCGGGCGTCAGGTACGCGAAGCCGAGGATGATGACGACGTCGCCCACCTCGCCCATCCGGGCCGCCGCACCGTTCAGGCAGACGGTGCCGCTGCCTCGCTCACCCACGATCACGTACGTCTCGTGCCGGGTGCCGTTGTTGCAGTTGGCCACGAGAACGGCTTCGCCGGTCACGAGACCGGCGGCCTCGATCAGGTCCTCGTCAATCGTGATGCTTCCCTCGTAGTCCAGGTGCGTTTCGGTGACGCGGGCCCGGTGAATCTTGCTTCTGAGCACTTTGATAAACATGGTGGCGGTTACCCTCCGGTTCCGGGCCGGTCCAGGCCGCGGAGCAATACGTTGTCGATGAGCCGGGTCGTGCCGACGCGAACCGCCGCCGCCACGAGGACGCTGTCGTCGATCACCGTCAGGTCGTCGAGCGTGTCGGGGTGCACGACGGCGACGTATTCGATTTCGACTCCTTCGGCGTCGGCCAGTTGCCGGCGGACGTCGTCGGCGAGTCTGGGGGCGTCGCGCTCGCCGGCGGCGATGGCGCCCTCGGCCCCCCGCAGCGCTCGGCTCAGCGCCAGGGCCCGGCGGCGCTGCGGGTCGCCAAGATACACGTTGCGGCTGCTGGTTGCCAGCCCGTCGGGGTCGCGGATGAGCGGGCACCCGCGGATTTCGACCGGCAGGTTCAGGTCGGCCGCCACCCGCCGCACGATCGCCAGTTGCTGGGCGTCCTTCTCGCCGAAGTACGCCACGTCGGGTTGGACGATGGCGAGCAGTTTCGCCACGACCGTGCAGACGCCGTCGAAATGGCCGGGCCGGAAGGCGCCGCACATCGTCTCGCTCATCCCCGGCACGCGGACCGTTGTCTTGGACCCGTCGGGGTACATCTCATCCGGCGTCGGGGCGAAGAGCAGGTCCACGCCTTCGCGCTGGCAGACGGCCAGGTCCTCTTCAAGCGGCCGGGGATACGCCTCCAGGTCGCGCCGGTCGTCGAACTGGGTCGGGTTGACGAAGATGCTGACGACCAGGTACCCGCCGTCGGCCCCCGCCGCACGGATCAGGCTGAGGTGCCCCTCGTGCAGCGCCCCCATGGTCGGCACGAAACCGATCCGCTCGCGGTGCCAACGGGCCGCCTGCACGTGCCGGCGGACCTCGCTGATTCGCTCGACCACGGTCATCATGGAACCCCGCCCCGGCTGCGGCGCCATTGCGGCTCCGGCGAAAACGGCGACCCGCCATTATACCCCCCGCGCCGGGCCAAACAAGGCGCCGCCACGGCGATGCCGCCGGCAGCGTGGTTGCTGCGATAGAGTCCGGGGCCGGCGCGGTGGGCAAGATTGCCCACCGCGCGAGTCATCGCGGTAGAGTCCGGGGCCGGCGCGGTGGGGTAGATTGGGCCTGGCGGGTGCCAGGCGTAGGGTGGGTGCTTTGCACCCGTACGTGTTTAGCGTCCCACGCGCCACCAAGAGGGTGGCACGGCAGCGGCG
>CAZEBQ010000334.1:0-4833 GCA_964510295.1 uncultured Anaerolineales bacterium
GTCGTGGCAGCCACCCCCACCCCGCCCCAAGCCCCGCCAGCCGCGACGACCTGGGATTAAGATGTGTCTTACATCTTCCTATCCACCTGCCAATGCAAGACTTGCAAACAACGCAAATGGCTCGCGCAGGAGTTGGAAGGGGTGCACCTCAACTTGGCCAAACGCCACGCGAGAACAAAGACGCTGAAGGGAAGCCCTCGAAGGGATAGGCCCTTGACACCCGCCGGGCGTCCGGTACAATCTGTTCCACGGATCGCGGGGTGGAGCAGTCTGGTAGCTCGTCGGGCTCATAACCCGAAGGTCGCAGGTTCGAATCCTGCCCCCGCTACCAGGACCTAAAGAAGGCCTTGGCCCGATAGGGGGCCAAGGCCTTTCTCCCTTGCTGTGGCCCCCCGCGTACTACTAAGCCTCAATGTCCCATTCATTGGCATAGAGGAGAAACCGTATCAGGGAACATTCGTCATCGATCTCACCATCGCTGGTGACAATCACGCGTGGCTTGTCGGAAGCGATCAGCGGGCAGCCGGTACCCAGTGCAGTGGCGAGAAGCAGGAGCGTCAAGGCAGAAGGCCTCCAGGATGGCAGGCAGGGGCAGTCGGCTGGCGATGTGGAGGTCGCCGCGGCTGAGCAACCCGAGTTTTGCGAAAGCGCAGTTGCGGATTTGCGAATGCCGCCACCAAGGGCTTCGCAGTAGCGATTCGTGTACGGCATGGAGCAGACCGGTCTTTGATTCAGTCGAGGCCGGCTCGCCTCCGGCGGGGGGGACGCCTACGATGATGCGCCTATACCGTGTCAGGGCCGGCATGCCATCGTCAGTGACTTGCAGAATCACGTGGATTGTCTTGCCGTCAGCATCGTTGGGTACGTGGAGAGTGGCCTTTTGCGAGCTGTGATCTGATATCGTTACCTTGCTGCGATACGTTCCAGGCTCTTCGTAAACACTCCAGTGGTAGTTCAGGCGATCGTCGTCCGGGTCGGTCGATCCACTTGCGCCCAGCGCGAGTCTTTGACCGGGGGTCGCGGCAATACGCAGGATCCTGCGCGACGAATCGCCCTGGCAGTGGGGCAGCGGGACGTGATTGGTGTCGTCGAACTTCGGCGTCACACACCAGTCCATGCGGGCCTTGAAGTCGTTCTGCATGTGCGTCGCCCAGCGGCTGGCCGTGTTGTTCCGGTGCGTTGTTCCCTTCCACGTATCCCGCTGATTGGCCCAGTAGAGCTGCTTGCCCTTCAGGCTTGAGTTCCGGTTGAGCGGGTCATTCGCGCGTGGCCCATACCTGCCTGCCCAGCCGCCCAGGTGCGGCTGTGACGGGTCGCTCAGGCCCGTGGGAATCAGGTACACGAACGTCCACGAGTCGCCTTCCTTGGGCGTGGTGTAGATCTCCCCCAAGGCACCGTGACCGGTTTTGATGTCGCGCTTGAGATCGAACCCGCCCGCCCGTTCGGTGATCCTGCGGAACTGGTGGTACCATCTCCCGCCGTCCATTGTCGGGTAGCCTGTCTCCACATGCAGTTGGATCATGTCGTTGTGGCCCTGCTTGGTGCCGCGCCCGCCGTCAAGGGTCGATATGCGCAGTTTGCCGGCAAACGCTCTGTACGCCTCGTCGCTACGTTTGGCCTTCACCTTGTCAAGCGCACGGCGGAGATTGCTTCGCGAGCCGCTGTTCGAGCCCCAGTTGCCGTACCACACCGGTCTCGGGTCGTCCCGGTCAACCGCCCGGATGATCAGGTTCACGGCGTCGTCTGTCTCGTTGTGTCCTGCCACGGTGACCTTTCGAAGGTGTGACGGACTTGGGTACCCCTTCTCGTGCTTCACGAGATTCGGATGGACCTTCGCGTATGCGTCCAGGTACATCCGCACCAGCGCCAGTCCCGTGCTTTCCTTCTTCAGTGGCCAGTTCTTCGTTTGGGCGCGATCAGCGATGATGCTTTCGACGTCCCACTCGTTGCAGTACATCAAGAACCTGACAAGTGACGCTTGGTCGTCAGGGTCACCTCCAGCATCAGTTTCCATAATTACGCGCAGCCTCTCCCCAGCGGGACAGGCGCAGCTAACCAGCAAGAGACCTGCCACCACCCCGCAGAACCATCGTGTAGAGGACGCTGGAACCATGCTTATCGCTCCCGATTCACTGTTCTGATCTGGGATTTCCCAGATGGCATTGCGCCCGCGACCGTCGCAGGGCATTTGCGGTGATTGTATTCGATGCGGTGCGTTGAGCAAGCTGGATCCGCGGCTTGGGCAGCGGACCATACGCTTCCAACCGGGATCTCCCCGATGGCCTTTGGCCGACGACCGCCGTCGGCCTTTCTAACAAGTCTATCACCGATCGCGAGATCGGCAAGCGCGGTTTCTGCTCGGCGCAGGGCGTACGCGGCCGGTTTCGGGCGGTGTCTCTATGGTTCTTGCGTTTTGCTAAGGTCGCTTGCGGCCAAATCCGTGGCCAACTTGCCCAGCATCTGCCGGCACAGCTCATTCCACGCTTTCAGCCGCTCAGGTCACCTCCGCTGCCGGAGCAGCATCCCCAGCCCGCCCACGGCCAACAAGGCCAGCGTGGCGGGTTGGGGTGTGACGTGCCAGGAGCCGATGGAGTTCTTGCTGCCCCGGAGGTCCGTGGTAGAATGCTCAGAATAGCCGACGGCGGTCGTCGGTCGGAGTCCACCCGGGACATCCCGGGTTCTCCCAGTCCGGCGGTATCTGGATCTGCTCCGGTCAGCCGGCCGGGGCGCGATACGTGCTGGAGGCGTGGCGTCTGGAATACAACCACCGTCGGCCACACAGCGGGATCGGCTGGCAGACGCCGGCGGCGTTCGCGGCCACCCTGGAAGGCAAGTCCGTCGAGGCGGTCTCGGCGGCGACGCCGGCTGGACCTCCGGTCGGGGCTCCGCCCCTCCCTCTGGACCAGCCGGCGAACCATCACCCGATTCTCTCATAACGCCTGGTACAAGGACCGGGGAGGATTCACAAGCTGGTCTAACCATAGACCGTCCTTCAGAGAGGCGTCATGCAATTCCGTTTCCTTATCCTCAATGCCGGTTTCGCACTCTTGGGTGCCCTAAACGCCATGTGTGCGGAGCAACCAGACTTCGCCGCTTCCACCGTAGATTTCTATGTTGCGACGGATGGCAAAGATGCTTGGTCGGGTACATTGCCTGAGCCGAATCGTGACGGAACGGATGGGCCCTTTGCGACATTAGCGCGAGCAAGGGACGCCGTCCGACGGCTACGCGCAAGCCAGCCCGAAACAAGCGTTGTCGTGCAAATCCGCGGTGGGGTCTATCGTCTGGCCGAAACGGTTGTGTTTAGCCTGGAGGACTCGGGCAAAGGCGACTCGACGATTACGTATGCGGCCGATCCCGGCGAAAAGCCCGTATTCAGCTCGGGGCAGGAGATCAAGGGCTGGAAAAGAGTGACCGCCAGGCTTCCGGGCCTGCCGGCGGCGGTGCGCGGAGAGGTTCGGGTGGCTGATGTTTCGCGGCGTTTTTGCACGCTCTATGATTCCGATGGCCTGCTGCCGCGCGCGCGATCGGACGGTTTCATTCCGTTGGAGGGCGGCAGTCGTAACAGACTCCATTTTCCGGAAGGCCGGTTGAAGAACTGGCCGAATGTGGAAGATGTGGAAATTGTCGTCCGTCCGCATCACGCCTGGATTGTGAATGTCCTGCCCTTGGTGTCGGTTGACGAGGAAACGCAGATTGCCCGTACGGCAATCGACGCAACCTATGCGATGAACCAACTCCGTTTCCTGAAAGGAACCCAATCGTGCTGGGTCGAGAACGTGCTGGAGGAGCTCGACGAGCCGGGCGAGTGGGTTCTGAATACGAAGGCAGGCAAGCTCTATCTCTGGCCTCGGGGCAAGTCGCCCGTGATGGCTCCTCAATTGACGGAGCTTATCCGCGTTCAAGGTGAGATAGACAAGATGGGGCCGAAGGACGTGCCGGTACGGAACCTGTGCTTCCGGGGCCTCACGTTCATGCATGGCGATCGCTATTTGCTGAGCGAGGACGATGCCGGGCTGCAACACGATTGGGATATGCTCGACAAAGCCAACGCGCTCGTTCGCCTGCGCGGCACCGAGAATTGCACGATCGAGCAATGTCACTTTACCCAAAGCGGCAGTGGCGCGATACGCGTCGACCTGCACGGGCAAAGGAACACAATCTCTGGCAACCATATTGAGCATCTAGGCGGCGCCGGCATCCTGCTCTGCGGTTACGGCCCGGGAACCAAGGACGTGAACAAGGGCAATCTGGTCTACAACAACCACATTCACCATACGGGTCGGGTCTATTCGCACTCGCCCGGCATCATGGTCTGGCAGAGCGGAGAAAACCGTGTGGTGAACAACCTGATCCACCACACCCCCTACACGGGACTCATCATCTCCGGTTGCATGACTGGCTTTTTCGCGAAACCTGGCGGCCGGGAACTGGCTCGAACCATCCGGTGGCATGAAGTGGGCGGCAAGCCTGGCAAAAGGACGTTGGAGCAGGTGCGCCCCTTCTTGCACACGCATGACAATCTGATCGAATACAATGAAATCCATCATGCCATGGAGATGTTGGGCGACGGCAACGGGATTTACATCCGCGGCGCGGGCGCGGGGAACGTGATCCGCCGCAACTACGTGCACCACCTGGTCTCCCCGATGAAGATGCAGGCGGCGATCCGCACGGATGGCGGGCAAACCGATACCCTCATTGCCGAAAACCTGATCTACAAGTGCACTTCCCAAGGCATCCTGTTGAAGTTGAACAATCGCTGCGAGAACAACATCGTCGCGGACATCATCGCGCCGCCTCGCGGCTACTATCTCGCAGTGCGCGAGGGTC
>CAZEBQ010000335.1:0-4820 GCA_964510295.1 uncultured Anaerolineales bacterium
ACCCATAGGACTTGTTTTATCGATCCTTGCTCACAGGACCTCTCAGGGCTTCAAATAGACTACTATAATTCACTCAGAAATCTCCTGCATAATCACCTGTCTGGTTGATTCAGGCAGCTCCGGCCAAGCGTCCACAAGCTTCGTGAGATCAAAATAACTCTCGACAATCTTCACCCTTTTGTCCTTCCACTCTCCCGTGTTGATGAGCCCAATTATCGAGGCGAGCAGATAGCAGAGGCTGTCATTTACTATCTCGGTCCAAGAACCCTCTCTGCCATCAGCGTATAATCTTCTCTGCAAGGCATCAATCAACTCTGCACTGGCTTTCTCGTTATATTTCGTGCTTTTTACTTGGTTTTCGATCCAATATTTATTGAGTTCTTTGTCACCATTTACATATTCCCCTGGGACACCATAGTCATAATTTGGGGCAATCATACTAAGATCGATATCACTCCCAAGTTTCTCCTTCAAATATGATAGCAAGTCCCCGGTATCAATGTGTTCCTTAATATCATCGATGGAAATATCCTTATACTTGCCGCTGTCGATTTGTGAGGTTAGCTGGGAAGCCAAATATGTCAAACTATGGAGTAGCATGTTTTTGCCTCGCTAAGTTAGGTTGTTGTTGGTTTCGATTTCCTACGTCCACATTATGCAGAAACCGCGTTCAGGTCAAGTTTATTCTCAATCTATTTTCCCTTATCACATAGCCATCGGACTTTTGGGCCTTGTGTTTCTACGGCTGCTCTTACGCCTTTGCGATCCGTATAATCTCATATCAATTACAGCGAACGCCAGCGCTTCGATAGCTGGAAAATCACCAAACTCAAGGGTGGGTATCTCGCTCGGATCTATCTCACTCAAATAATTAATAACCTGGCTATCTTTGAGAAACAACTGCCGGCGGTCCTTATCCAATAGTCGTTTGAGTTCGGGCAAAATGTACTGAAATGGGTGCTTCATATCCAACATTAGTGTTGAACTAACACTGAAATACCGCCGATGTTCCCGTGAATTTTCAACCGAATGAAGTTCCCTTTTTATCTCCGTGATAAAGCGATCCGCTGCATCGTTGCGAGTGTCACCTATCCATCTCGCAGGCTGATATTTGTAATCCAGCGCTGAGCATTGCCTCACAATCTCCCGTGTATCGGAAGATTCAAACTCGTCGAGCAGATAAATATTGTGATTGTCAAGATGCCTTTCGTGATCCATCCCGATTACCACCGCAAAGCCCGGACGTTTGCCGGGCCAGGCCACACCCCCATATATCTGTTTGTAGCGTGTTTTCAGTTCTTCTGTGGTCAATTCTTGCCCTAATATTGCTGTTTCGATTTCCATATTCGAATCCTCACGATAACTCACTTTCTAAAAAGTAAAATTTTCCTTCGACACCGTATATAATGTATCGGATGCAGTCCGGACAATGATCGTTGACCTTCAGGGGGTCATCTTTGGCATCTTTGGTCTCCGTGCCTTCGGCCCATTTATATCCGCCTACTTCCTTGATTGTGTTCCTACAATTCTTGAAGATGAATAGCCGGGGCTTGCCGTCACCCTGAACCTTCAGGGCCGCCTGGACAGCCTCAATGCCCAGGTGAACGTCTTTCTTGGCATTCATGGTGGAAACGCCCAGCTTTTTGAATTCGTGCCGTTCCTGTGCATCGTGATCGGCCCACGTTATGCGGTATTTGTCCTTACCGCTTATCTGCTTGATCCTCTCGGCGTGATAGGCCAGCGTCTCACGGGCCCGGTAGTGCTCGGCGTAAACGTACCACCGGCGATCCGGGTCGCGTGCAAGCCACAGGCATACAAATGGATTATTAAAGCCCCAGTCAATTGCCCTGTAACGGGGCCAGTCGGCCGGGATCTCGAACGGCTCGATCACATTTGTATTACGAGAGAACGTCTTATAGACCGCCCCGGCAAACGCCGCGAAATGCCCTTTAATCCGCGTCTCCTGGATCTCCGCCGGCCATTGTGAGATCATCAGGTCGATTTCCCTGTCGTCAATATAACCGCCTCGACTCTTGCGGTTGTCATTTAAGTCGGCATAAAAGATATCGTCCGTCTCGGGCAGGGCCTGAATCCGTTCCTCAAGCCATCCCTGGGGAATGATCGGTGTCATTGACTGTGCCGTAAATCCGTTCTTGTCGAGCAGCCGGGCCTGAATCTCCGTCCAGATTCCCTCACTGTCACTCTTACATTGTTCGTCACCGTAGAAGGCATCAATGGCCCGGCCCTCAAAGGCTTTACGGCCCTGCTCGTATGCTTTGAACTCGATGCGGTTGCCATTAACCAGGCGAATCTCGGCGGGGATTTCATCCTGCTTATTATGCCAGCTAATTGGCTGTTGAATTTGGCACATCGGCAGATAGGATTTAATCTTTTCTTGCCATAACAACTTGCCGACGAGAGGCCAGGAGTTTGCCGCCGCCCAGATAGTGGCGCTCTTCAGAGTCTTGCGATGGGGATGAACGCCCATGGCAAATGAGCAAAGGTCATAGCCGATATTGCCCTCAGACTTGCCACTACGATTGCCGCCACAGAGCCATCGGTTCTTAGCTGGACTCCCGTGAAACTGCCTCAGGGCCGGCAGTGGCCGGTATAACAGAATCGGCTTGCCGATACTTCGTATCTGTCTGTCAGTTAGCATGGTTCCTCAGTAAGACCTCCCGGATATCCTCGCATTCTTCGTCGCTCAGGGTGTTTTCGTTCGCAATGATAAGATGCTCGATGGCCTTACCTTCTTCCCTGTCGAACACATGCTTGGCCAGACGTTCCGAACCCGATTCTTTGCCCAGCTTCATATTCCGAACAAGCTTCAACGCCGTATGCTGAGACTGGGTCATTTGGCCCGTCTTCAACTTCACAAGCTCACCGTTGGTCATATTCATGTACTTGCAGAACCAAACCCATAGCTGAGTGCGTCGAACGGGAGGCCCTGCAGGGTTGCCGCTTTGCCCAGGCTTGAACTGATGCTCTTTGGGCGGATTCTTGTCCCCAACCTTACAATCTCCCTGTTTAGCAGGGAGTCTCTTGCTCTTAGCCGTCTTTTTCTTCACCGCCTTTGCTGATGATTTTTTGCCCTTCTTCTTTTTTGCTGCCATTACCTGTTTCTCCATATTGACTTTAATTGCAGTTTGGATCTTGCGGACCTGTTTGGCTAACTCTGGTTTATAATAATCGCTATCCTTTAGGTTTAACCATCGCCGAATTAACGAGTTATGAACTCCCCAGATTTTTGCTATCTTGATCCATGCAATTTGGTTACGGCTGTTAATAAGCCCGCACTCGACCACTAACCAATAGATATCTTTGGCGAAGCGATTGCTGTATTTGCTTTGGCGAACGCCTTTAGTCTTTTCCTTGATTTTCTTTTTCATCGTTCGTGACACTCCAAAATTCTCGTGATATTTACTCCCTTTAATGTCACTCGCAATAATCATAAATTCATTTTTTTTCTAACCCACTTATTTCCGGTCGCTTATATCGGCTTGGGGACCTTTCGTAGATTTTCTCCCCTTCTCGGCCTCTGTGACCCGCCTCTGAAAGCCTTCCATTTGCTCACTTTTCTGCGATTCTGACGTGTGAAGGTACAACCGCGTAACATTTATGTTCTTATGCCCCATCTGTTCGGCGACGTAAAAAAGGTCCTTCCTATCTTCATATAAAACTGTTCCAAAAGTGTGCCGGACGCGGTATAAATTAAGCCTGCCGACACCGGCCAGGACCCCGAGCTTTTTCATCCGTTTGTGTAGGGCCTTATAGCTTAGCCCAACGCCACGCACGCCGAGAAAAACCGGGTCCTTGCGATTCGCCCCTCTGCGGTTTACGAGCCGGTGTTTCCGCAACTTAGCCGCCAGTTCCATCGATATCGTGATACCGCGAGCCACCCTTCGTTTGCCTTTGCGGATATCTACCCGATGTTGTCCCTGAAAGACGCCCAGGTCCCGGATCTGTAACTGGCAGAACTCGACCTTCGGCCGCATACCCGTACCCAAAAGGGTCTCGAATATCAGCCGGTCCCTCGCCGGGCAGGCCCTCAGAACCAGGCCAAGCTGTTCAGGATTCAGATAGTCGTTTGCGTGTAGCGTCCGCTTGACCACCTTACCAGACTTATCTTTCTCTGGATCGATCCTTCTGGTTGCTATCCTCTTGACCGCCGGGCCCGTCCAGTTACCCCCGCCCGGGGCTGGCATACGCTTTCTCTTGAACTCCACGCAGCCGCATTTCTTGCAACCGTTACGGGAGCGTGCAGGATCAAAATACTCACCACACTCCGCACAGACCGTCCAGTTGTTGAGCCAATGTGCAACCTGCGTGTAAGTCGGGCTCTGACCATTCCTGCGGATCCTTAGCCACAACCGCATCTTGACTATGGCTTCCTGTTGAACTTGCTTACTTCCATACGGTTTTCGACCCGCGGTCATTCGTTTTTGCCCTTTCCATAATTCCCTGACTTTTTCCTCAAATTAATCAATGCCCTCCTTTTCACAACTTCAAACCTGTTAGTATTTGCTATTAAACTAATCATAATACACCACCTTAAACACCTTCAGTTCACTGAAACTTATCATAAAAGTGTAGTTTCATTGCATGTTTGAATTAAGCCGCCGGGCTTGCCCGGGCACATGGATTCTCGCGGGATTTGCCGGACAGGAGCTTAGGATTCTTCCCATAGCCCATTCGTTCCTTGACTGCCTGGACGAACAGTGCCTTGCCGCCGGCCTTCCGGCCCTCAATGCGAGCGACCCGTGCCAATTCGGCCGCTTCTTTGAACCATGAAATCTTAGTGGGATCCACTTGCACGCTGT
>CAZEBQ010000336.1:0-4812 GCA_964510295.1 uncultured Anaerolineales bacterium
AAGGCCCCGGCCTATACGCCACTTCGTGGCGGCAAGGCGGCTGGAAGCCGCCTCAAACCACCGGGGGCAGCGCGTAGGGTGGGTGCTGTGCATCCACCGTAGCACTTCATCAGCGACCAGTTCCAGGCTGTTCCCGTTCGCCGACTGCGCCTACAATGGATGAGGCAGGAATGGGCCTCGTCAGGACGGTGACAGGAGGCAGCGGAGCGGTCCCATGACGATCGTCTTCGACATCCTGAACGGCGCGTGGCAGATGCTCCACGATGCGGGGCTGTACGTGGCCGTCGGCTTTCTGGCGGCCAGCCTCATCCACGTACTGGTCTCGCGGGAGTGGATGACGCGGCACCTGGGCGGTCGCGGGTTCGGGACCGTCGTGAAGGCGGCGATCATCGGGGCCCCGTTGCCGCTTTGCAGTTGCAGCGTGTTGCCGGCGGCGTACGCCCTCTACCGCAAGGGCGCCAGCCGCGGGGCGACCGTCTCGTTTCTCATTTCGACGCCCGAGACAAGCGTTGACAGTATCGCCGTCACGTGGGCCCTGTTGGGGCCCGTCATGGCGATCGTGCGTCCGGTGGCGGCGGTCATCACGGCGATGGTGGCGGGCTTCATCGAAGCGGTGCGCGGCCGTCATGAGCCGCCTCACGAGGTGGACCCTCCCGCGTGCCGAGCGTGCGAGAGCGATTCGTGCGAGCACGTCAAGCGGCCGAGCGCATGGAGCAGGTACTGGCGGTTCATCATCTTCGAGATGGCCGACGACGTGGGCCCGACGCTGGCGGTCGGCCTGATCCTGGCCGGCATCGTCACGGCGCTGGTGCCCGACGATTTCTTCGAGGCGTACCTGGCGGACGAGTGGGCGTCGATGCTGGTGATGCTGGTCGTTGGTCTGCCGCTGTACGTCTGCGCGACGGCCTCGACACCGTTGGCGGCGGCGTTGGCGATGAAAGGTCTGAACCCCGGCGCGGCCCTCGTGTTCCTGCTCGTCGGACCGGCGACGAACTTGGCGACCGTCCTGATGGTGGGGCGGATGCTCGGCCGCACGTCGGCCTTGCTGTACGTCGGCACGATTGCCGTGCTGGCGATGGCGTGCGGGGCAGCGTTGAACGCCGCGACGGGCGTCCTGGCGGTCAAGGTCATGCCGGATCACGTCCACCGGTTTCTGCCGGAGTGGGTGTATGTCGTCGGCGGCGTTGTGTTGGCGGCGTATCTTCTGCTTGCCGTGGGCCGATGGGCCCATCGGAAACTGCCGCGCGGCGGTGCGAAGGCGCCATGCTGCGCCGAGCATGACGTCGAGCCCAAGGCTGACGCCAAGACGGCCTCCGGTCACGGCGCCCTCGCGTGCTGCCACGGCGGCAAGATCTCCGAATAAGCCGACGCTGGGCCGGCGTGGTATCCAGGGAGCGGAAACCGTCCTTGCGGAACGCAGGGAATGTGTCTACACTCTGGCGTCTTTCATTTTCTGAGGAAAGGGTCCAGGGTTGATGCGCGCACTGACACGAACAGTTGTGATATCGGCGATGCTTCTTCCGCTGGCGGGATGCGGTCCGGAGTACGGGGCCGGTTCGGCTTACGTCGGCCTGGAAGTGGCCACGAAACTGGCGCGCGACCGCGTGTACCCGGCCACGGTGCGGGTGGATGCGCGGCGCGAGGAGTTCGTGGGCGGCAAGAAGCGGCGGCGGGGCGGGAACGGTTCGGGTGTCATCTTCGACGACAAGGGACACATCCTGACCAACTTCCACGTGGCCGGCCGGGCCGACGAACTCACCTGCATCCTCTTCAACAAGGAACGCGTCAAGGCCACGCTCGTCGGCGGCGACCCCTGGACCGACGTGGCCGTCATCCAACTCGATCTCGACGAGGTGAAGGAGAAGGGGCTGACGTTCGAGCACGCGGCGTTGGGCAATTCCGACACCATCGAGGAGGGCGACAGTGTCCTGGCCATCGGCAGTCCCTTCGGCCTGTCGCGGTCGATCTCGGCG
This sequence comes from uncultured Anaerolineales bacterium, assembly GCA_964510295.1. GTDB lineage: Bacteria > Planctomycetota > Phycisphaerae > FEN-1346 > FEN-1346 > JAUVZF01. Next base: position 1,974 of record CAZEBQ010000336.1, read on the forward strand.
GGCATCATCTCCTGCCGCGACCGCATCCTCGGGACCGGCCTCGAAACGCCGGGCGGGTTCGAGACGGGGCTGTTCAACACGTGGCTGCAGACCGATGCCGCCATCAATCCGGGGAACTCGGGCGGACCGCTCGTTGATTACCATGGCGACGTCGTCGGCATCAACACGCGCGGCGGCGGGAACGACCTGGGGTTTGCCGTGCCCATCAACGTGGCGAAGGAGGTGGTGCGGCAGATTCTCAAGACGGGCAAGGTCACCCGCAGCACGATCGGCCTGACGCTCCAGCCGCTGCAGGATCTGGAGGCGTTCTTCGACGTCGGCAAGACCGAAGGGGCGGTCGTTTCGAGCGTCGAGCCCGACGGACCCGCCGCCAAGGCCGACATCCAGCCACAGGACGTGCTGCTGGAGTTTGGCGGCGAGAAGGTTAAGGGCCGGTACCCGGAGCAGTTGTTCGACCTTCGCCGGCGGGTGGCGAAGACGCGCGTCGGAGAGAAGGTCAAGGTGAAACTGAAACGGGCCGGCGAGGTCCGCACCGTCGAGATCGTGACCGAAGAACTGACGACCGTCCGAAGCAAGGAAGAGAATTTTCCGAACTGGGGGCTTGTGGGACAGGATATCACCGACCGGCTGGCCCAGCGCGAAAAACTCCCCTCTACCAAGGGCGTCTACGTGACCGGCGTGCGCCGGGGCGAGCCGGCCGAGCGGGCGGGCGTCAAGAAGGCCGACGTCATCGTCCGCATCGGCGACAAGGACGTCAGCGGTGCCAAGGACCTGAAACGGGAGTACAACGCGGCGGCCAAGAAGAAGCAGGCGATGGTGTTGCTGCGAGTCCGTCGCGGGCAGGGGGTCCTGCCGGTCCTGTTGAGGCTGGATTACGACGATGAGAAGAAGCCCGACAAGAAGGCGCCCGAGAAGAAGCCGGCCGCCAGGGAAAAACCTGAAGCGACGAAATAGGGCGCGTTAGCCGCCGGGCCTGTCGAAGACCCGCCATAGCGGGCAGCGCCTGCGGCGGCGGGCCCGGCGCGTCTCGAACGAACCAGGAGGTCTTTCATGCCTTATCGTACCGTGACCGCGTTGTGTGTTGCCGCGCTTGCCGTCTGGACCTTGGCCGGCCCGGCGTCGGCCGACAAGACCGCCGAGCAGATCCGTGCGGTTCAGAAGGTGGTGGGGCCGTCGACGGTGGTCGTTTCGTTCACGATCGAGCGCGACGACGGAGCCAAGGCCGATGTCCGCGCCCTGGGAACGGTCGTGGGCGAGGGCAACGTGGTGACGCTTGCGAGCGCAGCGATTCCGTCTCAGTTTGCCCTGTCGCAGTTCAAGGATTTCAAGGTGATTGTGACGAAGGGCGACGACCTGACGGAGTACGAGGCGGAGTACCTCGGCAAGGACGACCGGGCCCAACTGGCCTTCCTCAAGGTGACGGATGCATCGGCGCCGGCGTTGCCGCCGCTGGGGTTTGACGAGACGACGAAGGTTCAGGTCGGCGACCTGCTCATCTCGGTGGCGAATCTGGGCGAGCCGGACGGTTACGAGCGCGTGTTTCAGATGACGCGCGTCTCGGCGCAGATCGATCAGCCGGTCACCACGTATGTGTGCATGAAGGGTCTTGGGGCGCCGGGCACGCCGGTGCTGACGCCCGAGGGGAAGGCGGTCGGCATCGTCGGCCTGATTCGCATGAACCGGGGGACGAACGCGCGCCCGAAGATAGCGCTGGCCCAGGTGCTGTGGCCGACCGCGCGGTTCATCGAACGGATCAAGGACCCGCCGAAGGGCGGCAAGGCGGTCAAGCAGCCGTGGCTGGGCGTCCAGACGTTGACGCCCGTCACGAAAGACCTGGCGGAGTATTTCAAACTCGGCGACCGGCGCGGCGTGATCGTCGGACAGGTCATCGAGGAGAGCCCCGCCGAAAAGGCCGGCATCAAGGCCGAGGATATCATCCTGGCCGTGGGCGGCAAGAATATCACCGGCACCGAGGGGCAACTCGTCGAGAACTTCTCCAACGACGTCCGCGAGCGAAAGGTCGGCGAGACGCTCGACCTTCAGGTCTGGCGCGGCGGCAAACGGCACACGATCAAGGTGACGCTGGCCCCCATGCCGAAGACGGTCGGCGAGGCCGAACGGTTCCACGACGAGACGTTCGGCCTCACGGTCCGCGAGATGGTCGTCGGGGACCGCATCTCCAGGGAACTGCCCGCGTCGGAGACCGGCGTCGTGGTCTCGTTCCTGAACCCGGCGGGATGGGCGCACGACGGGGGCCTGCTGCCGGGCGACATCATCAAGAAGGTCCAGGATCAGGACACGCCGACGCTGGCCGAGTTCAAGAAGGTCTTCCGGGCCGAGGTCAAGAAGAAGCCGGAGGAGATCGTCGTGTTCGTGCTGCGCGGCAAGAAAGACACGCAACTGGTGCGCATCGAGCCGCGGTGGTAGGCGGCGCCGGGGCACCGTTCTACCCGGCATGGGTGTGACGGATGACGGCGGCGTCTCGCGCGCTGCTGCTGGCGAGTTTGTGGGTATTCGCTGCCACCACGGCGTCGGCTGCCGACGAGCGGGGCAGGGGACCTGCCGGCGGCGAGGTCCTGTATAACGGCATCCGGTTGCCCGCCGAGTGGTCACCGAGAGTGCGCCCCCGCCGACCGCTGAGCCTCGGATAAAGCGGGGGCATCTCCTCTCCGTCGCGCTTGGGCGCAGGCGGGAAAGTGTCAGCCGGCCGGTGCGCCGATGGCGTTAATAAGGCTCAACATGAAGACGAAGGTGAAGACGCCGACCGTCTCGGCAATGCCCATGGCGATGACGACCAGGGCGAAGCCTTTGCCTTCAGACTCGCTGAGCATGCGGCATC
>CAZEBQ010000337.1:0-4798 GCA_964510295.1 uncultured Anaerolineales bacterium
CCGCCGCCCGAACGGCCGATACAGCGGGTCGCCCACGAAGCACATCTGCCACGAGACCTGGGCCTGCGACATGTAGGCGGCCTCGCCCCACGAGTGTCCGCGAAGAAGCCGGTCGATGAGGATGTCGATCCGTGGCGTACCGTTCAGGAACGGTTCGTAGACCGCCCCTGCCGTCACGCACGCCCCTGCGGCCAGAAGCGGCCCGACCCAATGGGCCTTGGGGTCGCGAATGTTCGCCCCGCTGAAACTCTGGAGGTGGTACGCCACGGCGCCGCGGTTGAATCGGAAATCGCGTTTCGTCATCGGCCCCACCGCGCTCTCGGTGTACCAGCCGAGGTAGATGGCCGGGTCGGGCATCGGATGGTTCAGGGGCAGGACCTCCGGCCGCTCGTCAACCTCCGTCTGAAAGCCGACGCGTTCGAGCATCCGGGCGGCCAATCGCAGGGCGTTGTCGCCGCCGACGTATCCGCCCTTGGTCAGCCCCCTTGTGTCGATGTAGGCGCGGCCTTTGAGGCCGTTGGCCTCGGTCCAGACGGCATCGTCCACAAGACGCCGGGCGATGGCCGCCGTCGGACCGTCCAGACGCGAGACCAGCACCATCCCCTCATCGAACGGCGGGCCGAACGGCACGGCGGCGCCGAAATACGGGTTCGCCAACCCGCCGACGAGTTTGTGGTTGCGGCCCGGCAACAGCGCCAGTTCCGAGTCCACCGCCGCCGCACGCGACATGTACATCGTCTGCACGTCCTCGTAACCGGTCACCTTGACGGGGACGCCGTAGACGGGCACCAGGTACTTGGGCCGGCGCCGGCCGAGCCGCAGTTCCACGGTCCCGTCGGGCAGGGCCACGTCGAGCCGTCCGCCCCAGCGGGAGAGGAACTCAAGGAGCGGCTTCCAGAGCATGGCGTCGAACTGCTCGCGGGTGACCCCCTCGGAGGCCGGGGCCTTGACCACGCATAGATTCTGCCGCGGGATGCCGCGCGCCGCCATGTAATGACGCGCTACCTCCAGCCCCTCGGGAACCGTCTCCGACGCCACCACAATCGTCCTGTCCGCATCCGGATGCGGCGCAGCCGCGCCGACGGCCGAGAACAGAAGCGGGAGGGTAACGGCGATGAAGAGCGTATGACGCATCCGTCCTCCCGGACCGCGGCTTCACAGAGCCTTCACGGGCTGGTGTACCCTGCCGGCCCTACAGCACAGAAGCCCCCTGACGGGGCCGGCAGCCATACGACCGTCGCACCTAAACCGTGAACCCGGGACCCGGCTGGCCCGGTCCGGCCACCTGATCCAGCACGTGGTCTTCAACGAAGATGGGTGTGTCGTTCGCCACGGCGAGGGCGATGGCGTCCGAGGGACGCGCGTCGATCAGGATCTCGTCGCCGTTGCGCTCGACGACCAGGTTGGCGTAAAACGTGTGGTCCTTCAGGTCGGTGACGACGATCCGCGCCAGCCGACCGCCCATCTCCTGGATGACCGACGCCAGCAGATCGTGCGTCATCGGCCGGGGCAGCCTGTGGCCCTTGATGCGCCGGTCGATGGCGGCGGCCTCGAAGAAACCGATCACGATCGGGAACACACGCTCGCCCTCGGTCTCCTTGAGGACGATGATCTGGCTGTCTTCGGTCTCGCTGATCATGATCCGAATGAGTTGGCAGCGAATCGGCATCGCACGTCCCTCACCATGGCACCACAAGCATTCTACCGCGCCGCAGCGGCAGGGCAACCCGCGAAAACGGCGACGGGTGGCATGGCTGCCTGCCCGGCCGTGCAGTGCGTGTTGCCCAGGCTGTGCCCATGAACGCGCCGCGCAAGCGCGGCGGCTAACGCGGCACCTACCTCAACTCGTCGGCGCGTTTCTCAAGGGCTTCGATGGCGGCGCGGGCCTCGTCGGCGCGGGCGCGTTCGCGTTCGACCACCTCGGCCGGCGCACGCTCGGTGAAGTTCGTGTTCCGGAGTTTCTTCTCCGCGCCCGCCAGCAGGCGTTTCTTGTCCTCAATCTTCTTGGCGACGCGCCGCCGTTCCTGCTCGACCTTCTCCTGCGGCATCGGCACGTACACGCTGCCGCCGAGCGATGCCACATAATCTGACGCGCACACCTGCCCGTCGGCCGGCGCTTCGCCGATGTGGACGTCGGTCACCGCCGCCAGCCGGCCGTAGTCGGCAAAGGTGCCCGCGATCAACTCGTCCTTGCCGCCTGGTTCCGGAACGTACACCACCACCTCCGACGCCGACTGACCGCTTTCGGCCTTCGCGCGCCGGACGCCGTCGATGAGGTCCCGCCGCAGGTCGAACTCGCGCTCGGCCTCGTCGTCGAGAAGCGCGTCGCAGGGGACCGGCCAGGCGGCAGCGATGAGCCGCTCGCTCGGCGGCGCCTCGGCCAGAGGCGTCAGGCTGCGGTCGGCAACGGTCGCGTTCAGCCCTTCCCACGCGGCCTCGGTGATGAACGGCACGAACGGGTGCATCAGCCGCAACGCACGGTCGAGCACGAACGCCAGGACTCTCTGCGCCACGCCGCGCTCGCCCGCTTCGGCGATGCGCGGCTTGACGGTCTCGAGGTACCAGTCGCAGAGGTCGTGCCAGAAGTAATCGTACAGGGCCATGACCGACGCCTGAAAGTGGAACGCTTCGAGTTCCGCCTGGACCATGCGGCCGATATGCTCCGACCGCGAGAGGATCCAGCGGTCTTCCAGGCGCATCGCGTCGGCGTCGAACTCGGCGTCGGCGGCCCCCTCCAGGTTCATCAGGGCGAAGCGGACGGCGTTCCAGAGTTTGTTGCAGAAGTTGCGGCCCATATCGAACTTCGGTGACGTGTTGTGGCCGGTCTCCGAGTCCATCTCGACGGGCATCCGCACGTCCTGCGTCTCGGTCGTCATGTAGGCCAGCGTGAACCGCAGGGCATCGGCCCCGTGCGTTGCGATGACCTCGAGCGGGTCCACACCGTTGCCGAGGCTCTTCTGCATTCGCCGGCCCTGCCCGTCCTGGATCATGGCGTGGATGTACACGTCGCTGAAGGGTACCTCGTCCAGGTTGTACAGGCCCATCATCACCATCCGGGCCACCCACAGGGTGATGATCTCGCGGGCCGTCACAAGCGTGTCGGTCGGATAGAACGCCTTCAGGTCGTCCGTCTCTTCCGGCCACCCAAGCGTTGAGAACGGCCACAGGGCGCTCGAGAACCACGTGTCGAGCACGTCCGGGTCGCGCTCGAGCGTGTGGCCGGGCACGGCGTCGGGGGCAAGGTCTTGAAGCGCGCAGATGAGCCACCCGCCCCGCGACTCGTCGGCGCGCCATGCGACGTCGTCGCGGTCGGCAAACGCCTCCACGAGGTCCTGCTCCGAGCACGTTGCGCAACTCCAGATCGGAATCTGGTGACCCCACCAGAGTTGCCGGCTGATGCACCAGTCGCGTTTCTGGCTGAGCCAGTCGAGGTACGTCCGGGCGTACCGTTCGGGGTGAAAGCGTACGCGGCCGTCGCGCACGGCCTCCATCGCCCGCTCCGCGAGGTCCGCCATCCGGACGAACCACTGCTCCGACAGGTACGGCTCGACGGGCGTCTTCGAACGGTCGGAGTGGCCGATCTCGGTCTCGTACGGCTCGATGCGCTCCATCAGGCCCCGGGCCTCGAGGTCCTCGACCACTTGCCTGCGGGCCTCGAAACGGTCGAGCCCCTCGTACGGCCCGCCGTTTTCATTGATGCGGCCGTCGGGCGTCAGGATGTTGATCATCTCCAGGTCGTGCCGCAGGCCGACCTCGTAATCGTTCGGGTCGTGGGCGGGCGTGACCTTGACGCACCCCGAGCCGAACTCCGGGTCCACCAGTTGGCCGTCGGCGATGACCGGCAACTCGCGCTCCAGCAGCGGCAGGATGACGGTCTTGCCGATGAGGCCAGAGTACCGCCCGTCGTTCGGATGGACGGCCACGGCCGTATCGCCGAGCATCGTTTCGGGCCGCGTTGTCGCGACGGTCACAAACTCGCCGGGTGAGTCCTTGACCGGGTACTTGATGTGCCACATGTGCCCGGCGACCGTCTCGTGGTAAACCTCGTCGTCGGCGACGGCCGTCTGAAGGTGCGTGTCCCAGTTCACCAGGCGGAGGCCACGGTAGATGAGGCCGTCGCAGAACATCTTGTAGAAGGCCGTGCGGACGGCGCGGGCGCACGTGTCGTCGAGTGTGAACCGGGTGCGTGTCCAGTCGCAGGAGCATCCGATTCGCCTCAGTTGCTGGAGGATGATATCGCCGCTGCGCTCGCGCCAGGCCCAGATTCGCCGCACGAGTTCATCGCGGCCGACGTCGTGGCGGGTCTTGCTTTCGTCCTCAAACATCCGCCGCTCGACCACCGCCTGCGTCGCGATGCCGGCATGGTCGGTGCCCGGGAGCCAAAGCGTCTTGCGGCCCTGCATCCGGCGCCAGCGGACGAGGATGTCTTGCAGCGTGTTGTTGAGGGCATGGCCCAGGTGGAGCCGGTCGGTCACGTTCGGCGGCGGAATGACGATGGTGTACGGCCCCTGCGGGGCATCCGAGTCGGGCTCGAAGAACCGGCCCTCTTTCCACGCGCGGTAGATGCGGTCTTCGACCGACGCGGGGTCGTACACTTTCGGCAGCGCGCCGTCGGCCTTGTTGTGGCTGGCATCGTCTGACACGTTGTGCTCCCTCCCCGTTTTCACGAATCCTGTGCGGGCGCGTTGTGGTTTGGCGCCTGCTAAAGCGACCTCGGCCAACGCGCCGGGCAAGCCCGGCGGCTAACCTGTTGCTGTTTCACGAATCCTGTGCAGGCGCGTTGTGGTTTGGCACCTGC
>CAZEBQ010000338.1:0-4773 GCA_964510295.1 uncultured Anaerolineales bacterium
GGCGGGTACCCGTTCGACAGGCTCAGGGCAGGCTCCGACCCGCCGCGCACGGAGTCGTAGGGTAGGTGGTCCGCACCCACGCGGCGCACTGCGTTCGCGGCGGCCTGGGAAGGCCGCCGCGCAGAACGTGGCGTTGGAGGATTAGTCAAACAGGTGCAGCAACTGCGCACCGAGGCCGAGGTAGATCAGCGTGCCGGTGATGTCGTTCAGACTCGTGACGAACGGCCCGCTCGCAAGCGCCGGGTCCACCCCCACGCGGGTGCAGGCCAGCGGAATCAGCGTCCCCGTGACGGCCGCGCTCAGAATACCGCACAGCATGCTGGAGGCGATCACCACCGCAAAACCGATGTCGCGGCCGAAGAAAATGTACCCGACCGCGCCCGAAACCAGACCGCACGCCACGCCGACCAGGATCGCCACGCCCATCTCGTTTGCCAGGATCGAGCCGGTCCGCGAGGTCCGCACGTCGCCTGTCGCAATGCCGCGCACCATGATCGTCGAGGACTGAAGGCTGACGTTGCCGGCCATTTCAATCATCACGGGAACGAACAGCAGCAGCGCCGTCGTCCCCCCGGGGTCGTAGCCGAGCCATCGCATGATCTGACCAACGAGGAACCCCGGCACCAGCGTGATCAGCAGCCAGGGCAGCCGCAGCATGGCCCGCTGCAGGATGGGCTGGTGCAGCGGGTCGGTGGCGCCCGTGCCGGCCAGGCGGTACATGTCTTCGGCGGCCTCTTCATCGGCGGCGTCCAGGATGTTGTCCACGGTGATGATGCCTTTGACGGCGGCGCTTGCCGGGTCCACCACGGGGATGGCCAGCAGGTCGTAGCGGCGGACGATCTCGGCGACCTGCTCGCGGTCCATGTCGGTCGGGACGGGGTGGACGTCGGTCTCCATGAGGTCGCCGACGGGCGTGTCGGGCGAGGAGAAGACGAGTTTCTCGATAGGCAGGCGGCCGATGGGGTGGGAGTCGGCGTCGGTGACGTAGAGGTAGTTGCGATGGGTGGTCTCGGAGGCGCCGCGGGCCTGCTCGATGGCCTCGCGGGTGGTGGCGCCGGCGGGGAGGGTGACGAACTCGGTGGTCATCAGGCCGCCGGCCGTGTCGGGAGGGTACTCGAGGAGTTGCTCGATCTCGTCGCGGTCTTCGAGACCGGCCAGGGCGTCGGCGGCCTCGTCGGGTTCGAGTTCGCCGATGACGTCGGCGGCCTCGTCGGGTTCGAGTTCCGCCAGGGCCGTCCGCAGTTTCTCCGGCTGGACGCTCTCGATGATGTCTTCGCGGGTCTCGGCGTCGGTCTCGACGAGGACGTCGGCCGCATCGTCGGCCTCGAGAACCGAAAACAGTGCGACCTTCTCGTCGGTGCTGAAGTCATCGAGCAGGTCCGCCACGTCGCTCGGATGCAGATCGGCGAGTTGCCGCGCCAGTTCCTCGCGCCGGCCTTCCTCCAGCAGCCGTCGAACCCCGGCGATGAACGCCTCGTCGAGCGTCGGATTGGGCGGACTCGATTCGGACACGGTTCCCTCGGATGCGGTTCCCCTGGACGGGTGCTGAACGGCACGCAACGCAGTCTAGAAACCCGCCCCGGACCGGTCAATCAGAAAAGGCGTGCGGACCGGCCCGCCCAACCGTACAATACGTGAACGCGACGCCAAGTGACAAGGAGGTGGCTGTGGCCATCGAGTTCACGTGTGATTGCGGGGCTACCTGCTCGGCCGACGAGAGCCAGGTCGGGCAACTGATCCGCTGCGATGCCTGTGGGATGGACGTCCCCGTGCCGTCGCCCCACGACGCAGCCGAGGCCGGCGACCAGGCGGACCGGCCCGCCGCCGGCGACCAGGCCGACGTGGCCCGCGCCGCCGTCGACGACATCGTGGACGCCGAGGCTCACGCCGAGGCCGAGCGCGCGATGATCGAGCAGATGAAAGAGATCCACGGCGACCCGGACCAGGTCGCTTCGAGGCGCCGCGAGGACCTCGATGCCCTCAAGCGGGAGACCGCCGGCGACGTGGACCCCGACGACGTCAAGGTCAAGCACGATGGTGACATCCAGGCCCTTTACGACCAACTCGGTTCCGAGGGCGGTATCGCCGAGATGGCCCGCGAGATGGAGGCCGTCCGCGACGGAGAAGGCGGCGAAGGTATCGCCCTCGCACCCGGCGAACTCGGACCGCGGACCCTCCGGCCCGTCAGGACGAAGCCGCCCAAGGGCAAGGAACGGGCCGCACACCACATCGGATTCAAGAAGGCCATCTGGGCGCCCTCGCTCCTGGTGGGGCTCGTGTGTGTGGGTATCGGCGTCTACTGTTTTCTGCCGAGTTCCGAGGAGAACCCCTACAAGCCGCACCTCGCTTACTTCCACGAAACGCTGAAGAAGGCCCGCATCGGCGAGTTTGAGGTCGTTCAGGTTGGCAAAGGATCGTGGGCCATCCCGAAGGGCGCCACCCATTCGGTCTCCGATGCCGGGCGGGTCTATTTCCAGAACGTGCCCGCCTACGGCCAGATGGCCCCCGATGAACCCGCCGTCGACGCCACCGATTACGTCAAGGCCACAAACTACACCAGTGGGCGGGGTTACGGATACGTGAAGCACGGCGTCGCGCTGTTGGCCGTCGGCGCCATTCTGACGCTTCTCAGCATCATCACGCTCCGCGACGTGCGAATTGTTGCCGCCATGCGAGCCGAGCAGGCCGCCCCCGATGAGGCCGAAGGCGACGAGGAGGCCGAAGGCGAACCCGAGGCGCCCGATACCGAAGAGGTCGCCGAGGTCATCGACGAAGAAGCGGCCCCCGACCAAGGCCCATCCGACGAATCGCCCGACGAGCCATCCGACGACGCCGAGCCGCCCGACGAATCGTCCGACGACGCCGAATCGCCCGACGACGCCGACACCCAAGCGTCCGACGAATCGTTCGACGAGCCGTCCGACGACGCCGAAGCACGCGACGAACCAGCAAGTTAATACGACTACGCTACGTTCCGTTCCGCGCGGCGGCCTTCCCAGGCCGCCGCGAACACAGTTTATGCCTGTTCCGCCGACGCCGAAGCGCGCGACGAACAAGCAAGTTGACCTTCGGGCTTGCCCGGCGCGTTGACGTCAACGGTACGTGTTTAGCGTTGTCATTCTGAGGCCCGCTTGCGGGCCGAAGAATCTCGCCGTGGTCTTTGCTGTTTCGTCGTTTCCACGGCGAGACCCTTCGCTTCGCGCAGGGTGACAGCCACAACCGACACGCTAAACAGGTACCGTCAACGTGTCGCTCGTCGGCGCCGACCTGCTACAAACTCCAGCCCTTCCGGTAGGCCGTGCGGATGAGTCGGTTGGCTTCGGGCAGGTTGGTCACTTTCAGGTTGGCGGCATCCCACTCGATTCGTGCGTCGATGCGCCGGGCCGCATTGCCGAGCAGGCAGATCTCGGTGAGGGGTCCGGCGTACTCGAACCCCGCGCCGGCCGGTTTGCCGCTCTTGCATGCCCGAACCCAATCCATCTCGTGGCTGCCTTTGACCCTCGGCAGCGTCTTGGCCGGCCGTTTGTAGTCCTTCATGCGGCTTTCGGGTATCAGGCGTGGGCCGCCCCCGTAGGTGCCGCACGTGAGTTTGCCTTTATCGCCCTTGAAAACGGCGCCGCCTTCGCGGTCGCCCATGGCGCGGCCGTCCTCGAGTTCCGCCGGTCGCGGGGCGCGGAGGCCTTCGTACCAGGTGAGTTTGACGGGCGGCAGATTGCCCCGCGCGGGGAACTGATACGTGACGACCGACGCCAGCGGATGGGTGTCGGCGTTCAGCCCCATCGAGGTGGCTTCGATGCTGGTCGGCCGGCCCAGTTTCAGGGCGCAGACGACGGGGTCCAGCGTGTGAGCCCCGCGGTCGCCCATCATGCCGCACCCGAAATCCAGCCACGAGCGCCACACCATCGGATGGTACGCCGGATGGTACGGCCGCATCGGCGCCGGGCCGATCCACAGGTCCCAGTTGAGCGACGCCGGCACCGCCGGTGTTTCTTTCGGCCGAGTGCCCCATCGTGAACTCCAACCGGCGTGGCCCCACGGATAGTAGGAGAGGCTGCACCAGGCGTCGACTTCGCGGACGCGGCCGATGGCCCCGTCCCAGAGCCATTCGCAGATGAGCCTTGCACCTTCGCCGGAATGGCCCTGGATGCCCATCTGCGTGGTGACGCCGGTCGCGCGGGCCGCTTTGGCGAGCATACGGGCCTCGTAAACGTCGTGCGTCAGCGGTTTCTGGCAGTAGACGTGTTTGCCGGCCTTCATGGCAGCCATGGAGATGACGGCGTGGGTGTGATCGGGCGTGGCGATGAGCACGGCCTCAATGTCCTTCTGGCGATAAAGCATCTTGCGAAAATCGGTGTGGACCTTGGCCTTGGGGTACCGCTTGAAGGTTCGTGCGGCGTAGGCGTGGTCGACGTCGCAGAGGGCGACGATGTTCTGCGATTCGAGGCTCCGAAGGTTCCTCCCGCCCATGCCGCCCACGCCGATGCCGGCGATGTTCAGTTTCTCGCTGGGCGGCGTCCGGTTTGCTCCGCCCAGAACATGCCTGGAGACGACCGTGACCGCTGCGGCTGAAGCAGCGCCAAGCAGGTGGCGTCGGGTAACGTTCGTTTTCGCCATTTTGGACCTTCCTTTCACGTTTGCCGGAATCGCACCCCTCAGACCATTGTAGCGGGAAGCCATTATAGCGGGAAGCCGCACATTCGGAAGCACTATTTGGCGGGCCTTCGACAAGCCCCGCGGCTGCCTCGCGCCGCACGCCGAACAGCCTGACCCGCC
>CAZEBQ010000339.1:0-4766 GCA_964510295.1 uncultured Anaerolineales bacterium
TCGGGGCGGAGGAGTTCGGCGGCGGCGGCGAGGACCGTCTCGGGACCGCGCCGGAAATCGAACCGCCTCGTCTCGCCGTGGTAGCAGACGGCGTCGAGGAAGACGCGGTCGGCGTCGCGGCCGAGTGTCCACGTCACGTCACGGCCGTCGAAGCGGCCCGGCACGGCGTGAACGACGACGCGTCGGTCAGCGGCGGCGAGTTCGAACCGGCGGTCGGCCAGCGCCCGTGCCGTAGCGTCGCGGCCGCGCACCTCGTACCGCAGACGGAAGTCGGCGGCGGCGAAGGCGCCGTCGGCCGGCCGGTCGAGCGACGGGTGCCAGTCGCCGCGCCTCTTCAGCGGATAGACGACCGAGAGCGCGCGGGGACCGGTCTGGGCGGTGGCCAGGCCCATCGACGCGAAGTCCTTCCCGTCGTGGAGGAACCGGATGCGGAAGACGGCCGTCTGTTTTCCCCGTCCGCCCCAGTAACCGATGACCGGCCGCCGCTGCGTCCACAGCATCGACCGGTTGATGCTGCCGAGACAGGCGTCGGCGGTGTGCCAGGTCGTGCCGACGGTCGAGCCGTCGGGCGAGGAGCCGCGGATGAACGTCCGGACGAGTTGGAGTGGGTCGCGCGGCAGTTTGCGGAACCGCGGTCGCAGGTCGGCCGGACACCGCCGGGCGAGTTCGTCGGCCGTCTTCTCGGAGAGGGTGTCGGCGTAGGCGCGGCTGTGGGGTCCGGCCCATTGGCGTGTGGCGGGATGGAAACTGTCGGCGATGATCTGCCAGGCGGTTCGCCGCAGGGATTCGGCGGCGGCGCGCGTGGCGCCGTCGCGGACCAGATTCAGGACCCGGTCGCATTCCCGCAGCGCCACCTGCGTGTACGTGGGACTGTTGTACTCGTTGAAACTGCCGTGTTTGGCGGTGTGGGCGACCATCGTCCGGAGGCGGTCGCGGCCGTACTGGAGCAGCGCGTTGTCGTCGAGCAGTTCGCCTGCCGCCGCGCACACCCCGCCGCCCATGATGGCGATGTTGGTGTACCCCGGTCCGACGTTCCGCTTGCGGATGGATCGGGCGGCGTGGCGAAGGCTTGCGCGCATGAGGGTCGGGAGGTCGGCGGCGAGTTTGTCGGGATGTTCGAGGAGCATCTCGGCGAGCATGGCGCCGCAGAAATCGGCCCAGTTCCAGTCGGGCGGCGCCATCCGGTCGAGCGGTTCCTCGAGGACGTACGACCAGATGCCGTAGGTGCGGCTGGCCGGGTCGGTGTCCTGAAGGCTGATGACCTTGCGGATGATGTTGGCCGCCCGGCCGGCGTCGCCCGGGTCGTTGCGCTTCAGCAGCGCCGCGGCGTATGCCAGCGACGAACGCGTGCCGTGGGTCCAGGTGCCGGGCTTGACGGTGCTGTGGTACCCGGTGCCGTGGTACTTGGCGCCGAGCATGTGATGCGTCTCGCTGTAGTTGCGGTCGCATGCCTCGAGGTAGGCCTGCAGGTCGGCGTCGGTCGCGGCGCCGAGGATGGGCAGGGCGAGGACCAGGTTGAAGGCGGCAGCGACGGCGGGCGCCAGGACGCGCTTTCGCATGGCGGGCTCCAACGGTTCGTGTCTTGGCATTTTAATAGTACTATGCTACGTTCCGCGCGGCGGCCTTCCCAGGCCGCCGCGAACGCAGTTTACGCCTGTTCCTGGTGGCCTGGGAAGGCCACCAGGCGGACAGAAAGGCGAAGTAGCGTTGTAGGATTAACCGATTCGGCGGGCCGGGGTGTCGGCCGGTTCAACGGCGTCTCCGACGGCGCGGGGCGCCGGGCGCGTGCGGGTTCGGGTGCGGCGTGCGTTACGGTCGGACGGCTGCGGGGTCGACGTCGGCCGGGCGGTCGAGCAGGTTCTCGGCGATCTGGTTGCCGCGCCCGCCGGTGACCTTGAGCGGCGTCCACGCCTTGGCGTCGGCCCGGTCGTTTCGGATAAGGCAGCCGGAGACGCGGCTGTCGGTCACGTTCTTCAGGAGCAGGCCCACGCCGTCGCAGTCGAGGATGGTGCAGCCGGTTACGTTGAAGCGGCGGCAGTCTTCGATGGCGAGCGCCGCCGGCGCGCGGCGGACGCCGCTGATGTGCAGGCCGGTGAGGGTGGCGTCGGTACAGCGGCGCAAGAGGAGCGGCGTGTCGGCCGCCTGCTCCTCCTGGTAAGCGGGGTTGCGGTCGAAGACGTTCGGCCCGACGACGACGGCCGTGCTGTCCTCGACGACCAGGTTCGCCGCGTACCCCTTCCAGAAGGTGTTGCCGACGATGGTGACGCCTCGCGCCTTGGCGACGTGGACGTTCACCTGGACGTCGCTGAGCACGTTGTCGGCGATCGTGACGTTGCCTCGCACCACCCCGCCGGCGTCGGTTCCGATGAAGCGGACGTTGGCGGAGCCGGGCGCCTGGTGGGTATGCTGGATGGTACATCCGACGATGGCGACCTCGCCGGTGCCGTGGCTGCCGCCGGTCGAATCGATGAGGACGTTGGCGGTGGGGGGTCCGCCGGCGGCCATGTTGCCCTCGATGTCGCAGCCGGTGACCTGGAGGTTCCGGACGTTGCCCGCCCGCACGACGATGCCCCCGCCGCCGTTGTAACTGATGTGCGAACCCGTGACGTTGATCTGGTGGAGGTTCACGTTGTCGAGGTACAGCCCCGCGCCGCGGTTCTCGTACAGGTGACAGTCGGAGACGATGACGTTGCGGTTCCGCTTGACGAGGTGGATGGCGTGGAGGGTCTTGCGGATCGTGGTGCGGCTGACGATGAGTTGCATCGTGCCGGTGGCCTCGATGCCGCAGGCGGCTTCGTGGGCGCCGACGATCTCGATGCCGTCCACCAGCGGCGACCGCTGCCGCTGCCACACGTTCGGCTTGACGGTCTTCGGGCCGGCCGTGCCGTCGTGGGTGCCGACCAGCCGCAGCGCCGGCCCCGGCCCGGCCATGACGATGGTGGCGGCGCCGGTGCCCACGACGGACGTCGGGCCGACCGTGTCGAGGTCAATGACCACCGTCTTGGTCAGACGGTATGTGCCGCGCGGCAGGAAGATGTCGCCGGCCTTGGAGTCCACGGCTTTCTGGAAAGCCGCCGTGTCATCGGCCTCGCCGTCGCCCGCGGCGCCGAAGTCGCGGACCGTCCGGACGGGCACGTGGCCCGGCGGGCCGCCTGCCGGCACCGCGGCCGAGCAGACGCTGCCCGTCAGGAGAGGGAGTGCGGCGGCGAGGATCGCGAGGTGCGGGATAAACCCCATGGCTTTGGTCTCCTTCTGGTATCCGAGGCTCATGCGGAGCACCGGTGGCGCGCCGAGGGCGCGGTTTTACCATCCTCCCCCTCCGCCGCCCCCGCCTCCTCCGCCCGAGGATCCCCCGCCGCCGGAGCCGGAACTGGAGCCGGGCGCCGTCGAGGCCGACGACAGGGCCGAGGCAAACGAACGGCTGAACGACGACGCAAACGCCCCCGCGCCGAGGGTGCTCCACGACCGGCCGTGATACCAGGTGGGGGCGTACACACCTCCCGGTCCCCCAATCCCGGCGCGCCGGGATGCGGCCTGACCCGATTGTAGTGCGGACGTGGGCGTTTCACCAGAATCTTCGCCCCGGGCGGCCGGCAGAATCTCCGCAGCCGCAGCCCGCATTCTGGAACGTTGACTTGGCCCGCGCCGGCCTGTCCAATGGCGGCTGTCACGGGGCCGGTGTAACCTGTCGCCGGGGCTTGGCGAATGCGGGGGAACGAAGGAGGATCGCCGGCCATGCGGAACCTTTCGCGTCTGGCGTGTCTGGCGCTTCTCGCTGGCCTGGCGGGTTTGCACGTGGCCGCAGCGACCGACAACGTGGCGATCTCCCGCAAGCCCATCGGCCCGATGAAGCCGTAGGCCGAACCGCCCAAAAAACCCCTCTCGGACCGGCGCATGGACACTACACGTCAACGGCGAGCCAACACGGCGCTCGGCATCGTGGCCATCGTGATCTGGAGCAGCATGATGGCACTGGCCAGGAGCCTGTCCGAGACCGTCGGACCGCTGACCACCGGGGCCCTGGCCAACACGGCGAGCGGGGCCGCCGCGTGCCTGTACCTGGCGGCCAGTGGGCGGCTGGCGCCCGCGTTGCGTCTGCCGCGTCCGTACCTGGTGGGCAGCGGTCTGCTGTTCGTAGCGTACATCGCGTGCATCTATCTGGCGGTGGGTCTGGCGTCGAGCCGGCAGCAGGCGATCGAGGTTGGCATCATCAACTACCTGTGGCCGGCGCTGACCCTGGTGTTTGCGATCCCGATCCTGCACACGCGGGTCCGTGCGGCGTTCGTGCCGGGCGTGATCCTGGCTCTGGCAGGGGCGGCGCTCGCGCCGATCAGGCTGGGCGAGTACTCGCTCGAGGCGCTGGCGGCGAACCTGCGAGACCATCCGGTTCCGTACCTTCTGGCCCTGGTGGCGGCGATCCTCTGGGGACTTTACTCGAACGTCAGCCGCCGATGGGCCGCCAAGGCCGAGGGCGGAGCCGTCCCGCTCTTCGTCCTCGCCACCGGACTGGTCCTTGCGGCGCTGCGGTTGGCCTTTCCGGAGGAGTCTGTGTGGACGGTGCGCGCGGTGGCTGAACTCGTCGTCATCGCCCTGTTTCCGACGCTCCTCGCCTACGCCCTCTGGGACGTTGCCGTGCGGCGGGGGAACCTGACGCTGGTGGCCTCGCTCTCGT
The DNA here is from genome assembly GCA_964510295.1 of uncultured Anaerolineales bacterium. Classification (GTDB taxonomy): domain Bacteria; phylum Planctomycetota; class Phycisphaerae; order FEN-1346; family FEN-1346; genus JAUVZF01. The sequence continues at coordinate 4,673 of CAZEBQ010000339.1, forward strand.
ACCTGACGCCGCTCCTCTCGACCGCCGTCAGCGCCGTGTACCTGCACGTGACGGTGGGGTGGAACCTGTGGGCCGCCTGCGGGCTGGTCGTGGC
>CAZEBQ010000340.1:0-4737 GCA_964510295.1 uncultured Anaerolineales bacterium
GGCGAGATTCCTCGACTCGCTTCGCTCGCTCGGAATGACACGCTAAACACGTACGGCTCTCCTGAGCCACCGCGCGAAAGAACGTGGGAGCGCGGCGGGTGAGGAGACCCGCCGCGCAACGATCCCTCGGCCGCTTCTTTTCTTGACGCTCCCCGGCGCGGCGGCGTACCATGCTCCGCGTGCGGCGCGCCGTGCCGCGCCTGTCTCAGCGCCCAAAGGAGACATCGACCATGCGACGCGGACTGCTTCTCGTGCTGGTTGCCGGCGGGGTGACCTTTTTCCTTGCCGGGTGCACGTCCCAGGAGGAGGGCGTGCCCGCCGACCCGAACCGGCCGCTGACGATCGCCGTCATCCCCAAGGGCACCATGCACGTGTTCTGGAAGTCCATTCACGCCGGGGCCAGGCAGGGCGAGGCCGAGTGCCCGGATACCAAGATCATCTGGCAGGGCCCCGTCAAGGAGGACGACCGGGAATCGCAGGTGAGCCTGGTTGAGACGTTCATCCAGAGACGCGTCGACGGCATCGTCCTGGCGCCGCTCGACGACAAGGCCCTGGTGGCGCCGGTCCGGCAGGCCGGACGGGCCGGGATACCCGTCGTCATCATCGACTCCGGCCTGGTTGATAAGGATGCGTACATCAGTTTCGTTGCCACCGACAACTACCAGGGCGGCGTGCTGGGGGCCGGGCGGCTGGCCGAACTCCTGGGCGCCAACGGCGGCAAGGCCATCCTGCTGCGGTACCAGGTGGGCAGCGCCTCGACCGAGAACCGCGAGAAGGGGTTCCTCGACGAGATCGCCAAACACAAGAACATCGAACTCATCTCCAGCGACCAGTACGCCGGCGCCACCGTCGAGACGGCCATGACCGCCGCCCAGGCGCTGCTGACGAAATATGGCGAGGGTCAGGTGGACGGCATCTTCTGCCCGAACGAATCGAGCGCCTACGGCATGCTGCGGGCCCTGACAAGCAGCGGCCGCGCCGGAAAGATCAAGTACGTCGGATTCGATGCCTCCAACCGCCTGGTCGAGGCCCTGGCCAAGGGGCACATCCACGGCCTCGTGGTCCAGAACCCCGTCCGGATGGGACGCGAGGGCGTCAAAACCATGGTGGCCCATCTGCGGGGCAAGAAGGTTCAGAAACGCATCGACACCGGTGTCGTCGTCGTGACGCCCGAGAACCTGAAGGACCCCGAGATCCACAAACTGGTGCACCCGGCCCTGGAGTAGCCGGCGGCGCCTGCACGATGTGTTCGGCGCGGCGGGTCTCCCGACCCGTCGCGCTTCGTGGTTGGTTGAATCGCGTCGCGCGGCGGGCAGTCTTGCCGTACCTGTTTAGGTTCCGTGCACCTGGTTTAACCCCACCGCCTTTGAGGCGGTGAACTTTCAGTGAGGCCGTTTGTTGTGTGTCACCCCGAGCGAAGTCGAGGGGTCTCGCCGTTGCCGTTGTGCCGTGAGAACGGCGAGATTCCTCGACTCGCTGTGCTCGCTCGGAATGACAAATGGGGGTGAGCGCGCAAACCGCGCGGCGGCCTTCCCAGGCCGCCGCGAGAGCCGTAGACAGGGCGTGGTACCCTGGGAAGGCCACCACGCGGAAGCAGGGTTGACTTGGGCAACAGCCCCGGGCGACCCACCGCGCAGAACGTCATACGCACGGCGCGAGCGATGAGTGTACCCACCGATTCCTCGACAGCTGGCCCCGAACCCGAGCGGGCCGCCGCCCAGGAGGCGCCGCTTGTGCTTCGCATGACCGGCATCAGCAAGGCCTTCGGCTCGACCCGCGCGCTCATCGAGGTCGACCTCGACGTGCGCCCCGGCGAGGTCCACGCCCTCGTCGGCGAGAACGGCGCCGGCAAGAGCACCCTCATGAAGGTCCTCTCCGGGGCGCTTCAGGCCGACGCCGGGCGCATGAGGCTCGAGGGCAAAGCGTACGCGCCGCGGGGGCCGCTCGACGCCCGCGCCGCCGGCGTCGCGATGATCTACCAGGAACTGAGCCTCGCGCCGGACCTGTCGGTCGAGGAGAACGTCCTCCTGGGTGTCGAGCCGACGGCCTTCGGTTTCGTTCGCCGCCATCACATGCGGCGGCAAGTTGAAGAGGCGCTGCGGCTGCTCCATCACGGCGATATCCGTCCCGGCGCGCGGGTCGGCGACCTCTCGATCGGCGCCCAGCAGTTGGTGGAGGTGGCCCGGGCGCTGGCGGCCAAGGCGCGGGTCGTCGTCATGGACGAGCCGACCTCCAGCCTGAGCCAGGCCGACACGGAGGTCCTGTTCGAGGTCATTCGCACCTTGCGCGACTCGGGCGTCAGTGTCATCTACATCAGCCACTTCCTCGAGGAGGTTCGCGCGGTGGCCGACCGGTTTACCGTCCTCCGCGACGGGCGGGCCGTGGGCACGGGCGTGGTGGCCTCGACGCCCACGGCCGAGATCATCCACCTCATGGTCGGACGCGAACTCGCCGAGATGTACCACCGCACGCCCCACGAGATCGGCGAGCCGGTGCTCGACCTCTCGTCCCTGACCGGCCGCAAGATACCCCGGAATGCGGACCTGGTGCTGTGCCGCGGCGAGGTCCTCGGCATCGCCGGGCTCATCGGGTCGGGCCGGACGGAACTCGCCCGGGCCGTCTTCGGCCTGGACGAAGTCGTTAGCGGCCGGGTCCGCGTCGATGGCGTCTCGACGACCGGCTGGAAACCCCCACGCATGCTCAAGCGCGGCGTCGGGTACCTGTCGGAGGACCGAAAGACCGAGGGGCTGGCGGAGAACCTGACGGTGCTCGATAACCTGACCCTCAGCCGCCTGAAGCCGTACGTCTCGTTCGGCCTCTTGAGCCGCAGCCGCGCACGCGAGGCCGCCGGCCGGTGGATCCGGCGCCTCGGCATCCGCACCCTGGGGCCCGACCAGCCGATTACGGGCCTCTCGGGCGGGAACCAGCAGAAGGTGGCCCTGGCCCGGCTGCTCCATCAGGAGGCGGACGTGCTGCTGTTGGACGAGCCGACGCGCGGCATCGACGTGGGATCGAAGGCCGATATCTACACCCTCATCGGCGAGTTGGCCGCCAACAACAAGGCCATCCTCTGGATCTCCAGTTACCTGCCCGAACTCCTCGGCGTGTGCGACACGCTCGCCGTGATGCACCGGGGATGCTTGAGCGAAAAGCGGCCCGTCTCCGAATGGACGCCCGACGCCATCATGCACGTTGCGACCGGCGGTGACACCGTCGGTTCCGAGGCCGCCGCGCCAGCACAGCCCGAGCCCGCCGCGCCAGCGGCGGGGCACGCCCCGCAGGGCAATGCGATTGATGGGCGAGACCCCTCCGCCGACGAGGAGGCCGGCCCATGACCCGCGGCCCATCGCCTGATCTTATCCCGCCCGACCTCGTGCAGTCCTCCAAGACGACCGTGCACCGGCGGGCGATGAACGTCCTCGGCCCGATGCTCGGCCTCATCCTCGTCGTCTTCGTCGGCGGCGTGGCCGAGGGTGTCCGTGAGGGGTCGCTCAACTACTGGTCGCCGCAGAACCAGTGCCTGATTCTGACGCAGACCGTGACGGTGGCGCTGGGCGCGATCGGCATGACGTTGGTTATCATCTCGGCGGGGATCGATCTGTCGGCGGGTTCGCTGATTGCCCTGACGGCCGTTGCGTCGGCCTGGGTCGTTCGCGAGTTTGCCCCTTCGGATGATGCCACGCTGAGCGGGCAGGCGGCCGTCTGGATTCCCCTGTTGGCCGTCCTCGTCGGCATCGCGGTGGGCACTCTGGCCGGCGCGACGAATGGCCTGTTGATTACGCGGCTGAAACTGGCGCCGTTCATCATCACGTTGGGCATGATGAGTTTCGCCCGCGGGGCGACCGAGGGCATTGCGAACATGCAGCGGATCGACGCGCCGCTGAACTGGATCGCCGACTTCACCGCCGCCAACCTCAGGGTGTTTCACCTGAACCTGCACACCGCCTTCCCGCTGCCGCTGCTGGGCCAGGTGCGGATCGACTGGGTGGGGCCCGTGGCGATCTCGGCGGCGGTGCTCGTGACCGGGCTGCTCGCCGTCGCCGCGGGCGTGCTTCTCGGACGCATGCGCCTCGGCCGCCACATCTTCGCCATCGGGTCCAACGAGGCGACGGCCCGCCTCTGCGGCATTGCCGTCGAGCGGACCAAGTGCATTGTCTACGCCCTCGCCGGCGCCACGTTCGGCCTGGCGGGTGTCACGGACTTCGGACGCCTCAGCGTCGGCGACCCCTCGACCGCCATGGGCAAGGAACTCGACATCATCGCGGCGGTCGTCATCGGCGGCGGGTCGCTGAACGGCGGCAGCGGCAGCCTCTTCGGCTCGCTCATCGGGGCGCTGCTTGTGGCCCACCTCAGGAACCTTTGTGTCCATCTGGGGCTGCCGACCTACGTCCAGAAGATGGTCGTCGGCGCCGTCATCATCGTGGCCGTGGCGGTCAACCACCTCCGCGAGAGGCAGAAGGATTGAGCCTGGCCGAGGGACACCCGTTCACGTTCGACTGTCGCGCGGCATGGCAAAGTCAGCCGCCGCGCGGCATGGCAGAGTTAGCCGCCGCGCTTGCGCGGCGCGCGGCGGGCAAGCCCGCCGGCTAACGTTTCACTTGCACCTTGCGCGCCGCGCGGCATGGCAAAGTTAGCCGCCGCGCTTGCGCGGCGCGCGGCGGGCAAGCCCGCCGGCTAACGTCTCACTTGCACCTTGCGCGGCATGGCAAAGTTAGCCGCCGCGCGGCATGGCAAAGT
>CAZEBQ010000341.1:0-4729 GCA_964510295.1 uncultured Anaerolineales bacterium
ACCTACCGCGCAAAATCCGTGGCGGGGGGCGCCTGGCGCGGTGGGTCAGGAGACCTACCGCGCAAAATCCGTGGCGGGGGGCGCCTGGCGCGGTGGGTCAGGAGACCTACCGCGCAAAATCCGTGGCGGGGGGCGCCTGGCGCGGTGGGTCAGGAGACCTACCGCGCAAAATCCGTGGCGGGGGGCGCCTGGCGCGGTGGGTCAGGAGACCCACCGCGCAGAATCCGTGGGGCCAGAGTCCAACGTGACGTGACGTGGGCTACCCGCTCTCGCTCTCGCGGACGTAATAGATGGCGTGTTGCAGCAGTTCGGTGGCGTCGGCGAGGCCCAGTTTCTCCTTGATGTGTGCCCGATAGGTTTCAATGGTCTTCGGGCTCAGATGGAGCCGCCTCGCGATCTCGGTGGTGCCCAGGCCCCGTCCGATGAGGCCGAACACCTCCAACTCGCGGTCGCTGAGCCGGTCAACGGGCGACCCGCCGTCGGTCGGCCCGCCGCGGACCAGTTTCGCGAGCAGGCGCGACGCCATCGCATCGCTCAGATAGAGGCCGCCGTCGAGGACGCGGCGAAGGGCCGCCAGCACCTCACCGGTCGCCGCCTCCTTCATCAGGTACCCCCGTGCGCCGGCCCGAAGCACGCGCTCGGCGTACACGCCCTCGTCGCTCATCGAGAGCACCAGCACGGGCAGGTCGGCATGCCGGACGCGGATATCCTTGATGAGTTCCAGCCCGCTCGTCCCCTTGAGCGACAAATCCACGACGGCAATGTCGGGCTTGTGCTTCGTGATGGCCTTCAGTGCGTCGGCGACCGTCTCGGCCTCCGCGCAGACCTCCAGGTCCGATTCGTGATCGATCAGCAGACGCAGACCCTGACGGACCACCGGGTGATCGTCAACCACCAGGACCCGGGCCGGCCGGCCCGTCTTGTGCCCGGCGGTTGGGGCTGTGGGTTGGTCAGTCACGGCGTTCGTTCCCTCCCGGGGGCCCTTTCGCCCGACAGCGTGCACACGACCAGGGTCCCCCCTTCGGGCGCGCGGCCCACGTCAAGCGACGCCCCGATGATGTCGGCCCGGTACTTCATGATCCTGAGGCCCATGCCTCCCTTCGCGCCGGCATCCTCGGGCACCCCGGCGCCGTCGTCGCGGACCGTCAGCACGGCACCGCCGTCCTGCCTGGCCAGCGTAATCCACAGGTGCTCGGGGCTGCCGTGCCGCGTGGCGTTGTTGACGGCCTCCTGCGTGATGCGATAGAGATGGACCGCCGTGGTGCGGTCGAAGGCCCCTTTTTCCAGACCGTAGTGCAAGGTGCACGGGATGCCGAAGACCTCCTCGACGCCAGCGGCGGTCTGCTCGAGGGCGTTTCTCAGCCCGCCCTCCGACAGTTCGACCGAACACAGCCCGCGTGAGATCGCCCGGGCCTGGGCCACGGTTTCGCTGACCAGGTTCGCGATCTCGACGGCCCGGTCGGCCTCGGGCCACCCTGCGGCCTGGAGCCGCTGGGAGAGCACCTTCGACAGGAACGCCACCCCGGCCAGATTCTGGCCGAGCACGTCGTGCAGGTCGCGTCCGATGCGGCGCTGCTCCTCGCCGCTGATCTTCAGGATCTCGCGTTCCAGTTCCCGCCGTTCGGTGATGTCGATTCCCAGTTCCAGCACGAGCCGCCCACCGTGGCTGTCGGCAAAGGGATGGGCCCAGACGTGGTAGTCGCGGCCGCGAATGTCGGGCCAGATCCACTCTCGGGGCTCCCCGGCCTCCAGGACCTCCTTGGCGTAACACACCTCGCAGGGCGTCTCTTGCCCGCGGATGACGGCATAACAGGGCCGGCCGGCCGGGTCGCCGAAGGTGTCCAGGAAACGATGGTTCGCGAAGCGGATCGTGTTGTCCTCCCCGCGAAGCAAGACGAATCCTGGTAGCATGTTGAGCACCGAGAAGAGGCGGCGCCGTTCGGCCTCCAGGCGGCCCTGGGCGAGGCGGCGTTCGCCGATCTCGTCCTCCAGGGCGGCGTTCGCCGCTGCCAGTTCCGCCGTCCGCCGCCCGACGCGCTTCTCCAACCGGTCGCCGGCCTTCCGGAGCAGGTTGGCGTAGCGTTCCTGCCGCTTCAAGAGGTGCTCGCGATCCGCTTCGGCCCGTTCACGTTCGGCGATCTCGGCCCGCAGGGCCTCGTTGACCCGTTCGAGTTCCTCGGTGCGATGCTTCAGTTGCGCGACCAGGTCGTCGCGGGCCTGCCGCAACGACTCCGTCTCGCGTCTCATGTCGCCGATGCCCATAGCCTTGTTCCGCGTCCGCGTGCCGGCCGGCTCCTGCTGCGGCCCGATCGTGCCGGGGCGCCCAGTATAGGCATCCGGCCGGGCGTTCCGCAAGCCGCCGACGAACCACCATCTGTCATTCCGAGCGAGCCCTCGCCAAAGGCGAGGGCGAGCGGAGCGCCGCAGCCCGAGTGCCCGCAGGAAATCTCGTCGTCTCGACACGGATAACGGCGAGATTCCTCGACTCTTTTTCGCTCGCTCGGAATGACACGCTAAACACGTACAGCAGACCCGCCGCGCAGGATTCACGTCAGGCCGCGCAGGATTCACGTCAGGCCGTTCCCCCGCCGGCCAACATGGCCGCCAGTTCCTCAACCGTTGCCGTGCCGGTGGTTCCGATCTTGCGGACCGTGACGGCGGCGGCCAAGGTGGCCAACTCGGCGGCCTCGGCAGGCGTCGCACCCGCCCCGAGGGCCATGGCAATGCCGGCCAGCACCGAGTCCCCCGCACCGACGATGTCGATGGGCGGCTCGAAGGGGATGCCCGGAACGTGTGTCACCTCGTCTCCCGCCGCCGCCAGGACGCCGTCCTCACCGAGCGTGACGAACACGTCGCGGCCGAGGTCTTTGGACCAGCGTGCGGCCAGGGTCTCGAGGTCGGCCGCGTCCCGGCCGGCGCCAAACCGCCGCGCGAGTTCCGCCGCGTTCACCTTGATCCGCACGTTCGCAAAGTCGCCAATCGAGGTGCGGCTGTCGGCGATGAACACCTTCGGCGGGTACGCTTTGGCCAGTTGCGCGAGTTCGCTCTTGACGCGGCGCGTCAGCACGCCGCATCCCGCCTCGGGAACCTGGTCCATCGCCACGACCACATCGGCATCGGCCACGGCCGCCCCGAGGCACCCGACGATCTCATCCTCCAGGTTCTCGGGCGTGGGGGTGCGGCTGCGGAGGTCCAGGCGGCTGAGTTCCTCCGGGGGCCGGTCCGCGTGCATCAGCAGCGGCTTCGTGTAGGTGAACGTCATCCGGTCCGGCCGCGCCAGCACGTACGTCAGGTCCACGCCCCTCTCGGCGAGCGCCCGGCGAAGTTCCGTGCCCTCGCCGTCGTCACCGCAGAAGCCGACCGCGGCAAGCGCCTTCGGCCCCAGCGCCGCCAGGTTGGCCAGCACGTTTCCCCCCGCCCCAGGCTGCGGCCGCACCCGGACCACGTTACGGACCGGCAACCCCGTCTCGATCGAGGTTTCCGCCATGGCCGGATCGATCTCCAGATACCGGTCGAGGGCGATGTCGCCCACGAGCACGACGCGAAGTTCGCCGTAGCGCCGCGTGATCCGGTCGAAGCGTTGCGCGTTCACGGTTCCTCTCCCAAGCGTAGCCCGACCCGGCGTGCAGGCCGCATGATGGGGCCGGTGATCTGAGATTTCGGATCTCAAATGCCTCAACCAGCCGCCGATTGCCATCGGGGGCGGCGCGTCACCCCCCGTTGCCACGGTGGGCTAGTCAACACATCGAAGGCCGCAGGTGTGTATATCTCAACTAGCACCCGATGACAATCCTCAACTAACCCCCGACGGCGATCGGGGGCGGTGCGTCACCCCCCGTTGCCACGGTGGGCTAATCAGAGCGTTGCACGCCCCCGCGCGAGTGCTTCGTGTCTTGATTCGACACGTACCGGCCCGCCGCTTGCAGCGCGCGCTCGTCGTTCAGGTATCGGTCGCTGCCGCCTCGGGTCCACCAATGACGGCGCCGCGGCGTCGGGTACAAGCGGTTCAGCGCCCGGGTGCCGTAGGATTTCAGCGTCTTCCTGGCCCAGCCGGGTTCGACGCCGTCGGCCGTCACCACGGCGTGCACGTGATTCGAGCGTACGGCGAGCGCGTGAACGGGCCAACCGCGGTACGCACAGGTCTCGCGAATGGCCGCATCAACGGCCTGGCGGGCCCGGCGGCTGAGGCGAACGGCGGATTCCGACATGCCAGCCCGTGCGGCCGCTTGTCGGCCTGCGTCCGGACGCTGATACGGAACACCGGCGCCGGCATGGTGCTTGTCCACCCAACCGCGCGCATCGCCCGGCAGCCACGTGCCGTACGTCGTCCAAGTCAGCAGGTATCCCAGCGGCGCGGCCATGGCACGAAATCTACCCGCTCGCAGAAGCGCCCGCAAGGGCTTTGGCGCCGAGCCGAGCGCCCAAGAGTCGTTGCCCCCCCGTTACCACGGGGGGCTAATCAAAACATCGAACGCGGCAGGTATGTATATCTCAACTAGCCCCCGATGGCAATCGGGGGCGGCATGCGATGCCACGTTGCCACGGGCGACTAATCGAAACGGCGCACGCACTTGACTAGCCCCCGATGGTAATCGGGGGGGGCATGCCACTAATCGAAACGGCGCACGCACTTGACTAGCCCCCGATGGTAATCGGGGGCGGCGTGCGACGCCACGTTGCCACGGGCGACTAATCGAAACGTCGCACGCACTTGACTAGCCCCCGATGG
>CAZEBQ010000342.1:0-4727 GCA_964510295.1 uncultured Anaerolineales bacterium
TCTGCGGCGGGCGCTGCCGGTTCCGCGGCGGGTGCTGCCGGCTCTTCGGCCGGGACCTGCGGTTCTTGCGGTTCGTCGGTCATGTGTTTCCCTTTCGCTGTTGATTGAACCACCATTGGCTCAACGGTCTGTAGCCGGTTATGATACCACGTTTCGGCCGGGGCGGGAAGGCGATTTCGGGGACTGTTTGAACGGCAAACATACGCCCGGCAAGGGCGAGGTGAGGGCTGCCGCGCGGCGGCCATTGACCGGTGCACCCATGCGTCGTATGCTGGTGTCGCAGGCGGGGCAGACTCATGCCTTGGCGAGCGAAAGCAAGGCACCCGGATGTTGCACCGGCCGCAGGACGAACGGGAGACAAAAGATGAATCGGCGTACTTTTCTCAAGGCAACCGGCGGGACGGCGGCGTGGCTGGCGTCGCGGGGGGCGATGGCGGGCCAGAGGGACCGGCCGAACCTGCTCATCATCCACACCGACGAGCACAACTTCCGCACGTTGGGCTGTTACCGGGCGCTCATGCCCAAAGAGCAGGCGCTCATGTGGGGGAGCACGGTCGTCGAGACGCCGAACATCGACTGGCTCGCCAGAAACGGGGCGGTGTGCACCCGCTTCTACGGAACGACGCCGGTGTGTTCGCCGTCGCGGTCGTCCTTCGTCTCGGGGCGGTACCCGCAGAACACGCCCGTGACGACGAACAACATCCCCATGGACGATGGCATCATCACCTTCGCCGAGATCCTCCGCCGCAAAGGCTACGCCACCGGCTACGCGGGCAAGTGGCATCTGGACGGCACCGGCAAACCGCAGTGGGGGCCCAAGCGGAAGTTCGGCTTCGAGGACAACCGGTACCTGTTCAACCGCGGGCACTGGAAACAGTTGGAGGACACGCCCGACGGGCCGAGGGTCAAGGCGCGGGCGGGCGGCAAACCGTCGTACAACGTCCAGGGTGCCGACGAGAAGTCATTCACCACGGATTTCCTGGCCGACAAGGCCTGTGCCTTCATCGCCGCCCACACCGACGAGCCGTTCTGTTACATGGTCAGCATCCCCGACCCGCACGGTCCGAACACGGTGCGGCCGCCGTACGACACGATGTTTGCGGGGGCCGACTTCAAGGCCCCGGCCAGCATGGCCAAGCCCGAGGCGAACCTGCCGAGTTGGGGCCAAAAGCAGGTCAGGACGCTCTCCGGAAAACTCATGGCGTCTTACTTCGGCATGGTCAAGTGCGTCGACGACAACGTCGGCAAGATCCTCGCCCGTCTGCGACAGGCCGACCTGCTGAAACGGACCATCGTCCTGTTCACCTCCGATCACGGCGACCTGTGCGGCGAGCACGGGCGACACAACAAGGGTGTGCCGTACGAGGCGTCGGCCCGGATCCCCTTCGTCCTCTATTGCCCGGGCAAGGTCAAGGGCGGGACGGTGGTGCGGCAGGCGCTGGGGTGTGTGGATTTTCTGCCGACGATCCTGGCGCTCATGGGCGTCGAGACGGCCGGGAAGGAGGAGGGCCGGGACGCCTCAGCCCTCTTTGCCGGCAAGGCGCCGGCCGACTGGAAAGACATCGCTTTCTTCCGCGGCACGAGTTCGGGCAAACCCAACTGGCTGGCGGCCGCGACGGCCCGGTACAAACTCGTCTACGCGCCGAGAGACGAGCCGTGGCTGTTCGACCTCGAAGAGGATCCGAACGAACTGCGGAACCTCTTCCGCGAAAGCGACCATCGCGAGATCGTCCGGAGCCTGTCGCGCGACCTCCTCGCCTACTGCAAGACCCACCACGACCCGTACGCCGACGCCCCGCGGATCAAGGCCGACCTGGCGTGGGCCGTCGAGGGCACAGGACCGTACACCCCGCCCGACGTTCCCGCCGCCGAACCGGCACCCGCCGGCGGTGGTCGCAGGAAGAAGGCGAGGAAGAAGGCGGGCGGCACCACGTGAGCGCCGGGAGGCGCGGCCGGGCAAGCCTGCCCTGAGCCTGCCGAATGGGACCCGCCGTGGCACACGCCCAGCCGACGCTTCGCATCAAGGCGCCGGCCCGTCACGGCACGGAGCATCGAGTTGAGGTCGCGGCTCGCTCGCGAAAGCGCATCGGCAGGTGTGCCCATGAAACGGCGCCGGTGCTGGGCGCGGCGGCTTATGGCAGGCGGCGCCCGCCGTTGATAAGAACCTCGCGGCGTTCGGTGATGACGACCGAATCGCCGGGGTGGATGGGGCCGTAGTCGCGGCCGTTGACGGAGAGGGTGATGCGGCCGCCGCGTTTCTCGACGACGATCTCGACGTTGCCGACGCCGATCTCGTGCCGCGTTTCGCGACTTCCCGCGGACACGCCGCCCGAGGAGCGTGAACTGGAGTGGCTGCCACCGCTTCCGGGCTCGATGACCTCGATCTCAACGCCTTCGACGTGTGCGGTGGTCCGCCCGTCAGCGTGCTTGATGGAGCAGCCGCCCTCGTGGGGCGCCGCCTCGACGGAGCGAGGTATGCTGCTGATCGCGACGAGGCGGTCCGGCGAGGCACGCAAGCCGACGAACAGGACCAGCGGCACGCCCACCAGCAACGCCAGGCCCGCCAGGACCATCGCGACGAGGCCGCACACCCACAGGGCCGTCCGCTTCCTGGCGATCCCGACGATGAGCAGCGCGAGCCCGACGAGGCCGACGAGCGCGATGACGGCCGCAATCACCAACAGAACAATAGCCATAATGGGCATGGTAATGTCCTCCTCTATGTGTCGGTCCGAAGCGCGGTTCGTCGGGAACAGCGTCCGGCGTGGGTGCACAGCACCCGCCCTGCGGCTGCCAGGCAAGCGCCAACGCCCCAGGTCAGGGAAGGCATGCTTTCGCAACGGCGCGAAAGCATGGCACCCGCACGCCACAGCGCACTACGGTCGAGCGAGGCCGTGTATTCGGGCAGAATCCTTTTCGGGCGCGGCGGCGGTCATTTCCGCGTCGAGAAGTAGAGGGCGAGGTTCGTGCCGACGGCCATGGCGTCTTCGGCCTTGTACCCGCGACAGCGGTGGGCCTCGCAGCCTGTCAGGCTGAAAACGACGTCGAAGGGCGAGTACAGGCCCACCATCTTGCCCCCCTGATAAAGCCCATAGAACTCGGCGGACGGGCGGCCGATACGCTGGGCACGCAGAGACCGGCGGAACAGGACGCGGGAGGTCAGATTGTAGCCCTCGGCGCCGCCCATGCGACCGTGGAGCAGGGGGTGGGTGCCCGGGAGCATCTTGAGGGCCCAGCCCATGTCGGCGGCGAGTTTGCGGACGGCCTTGTCGGTGGCGATCGAGCCGGTGACGGACTCGATCCAGAGCAGTCCCCCGCCCGCCAGATACCGCTTCAGTGCGGCCTGCTCGTCGCCCTTGAGGGAGGCGTCGGGGGAGGCCGCCAGGTAGGCGATCTGGCCGCTCTTCAAGTCGGCCGCAGCGACGCCGCCCGTGTTGAACGGCACCTGCGCCGGTTCGGTCACGCGGAGCGTGATGCCGGCCTTGGCCTTGACGTGTTTGGCCAGGTGGTCGAAGCCGCGGTAGTTGGCGCCGACGGCCCAGTTGCCGCCGTACTTGAGGCGGGCGATGCGGACGGTCTTCGTGGGTCCGGCCTTGACGGGCGAGGTGAAGCGGCCGCTGGTCTCCGCGCCGCGCGCCGACAGTTTGGCCCGCAGCGGCGCCCCGTCGGTGGCGTAGGTGTAGAGGTTGATGCCCCAGTCGAAGAGGTACTGCCTTCGGGCGTAGGCCTTCATCTGCCAGGCGCAGGAGACGTCGTCGGGGCTGTAGAAGACGGCGGTGCGGACACCGTCGCTGACGCCGAGCACGTCGGGCTGGTTCCGCATCGGGTGCAGGGCGTTCCAGACGCGGTGTTCGTATGGAAGTTTGAGAGGTTTCCATTCGGGCCAGACCTCGGCCGCGAACTTGGTAAACCAGTTGCGGACGTTCGCCTGGCCGCACGACGCCTCAACGAGGATCGTGCCGCCGGTGTCGGTGAAGGCCCGGAGTTTCTTCTTCTGCTTCTCGTCGAATTCGGGCACGCTCTCGGCGGAGATGTAGAGGATGGGCGCGTCGTGGAGTTCTTCGAGCGGTGCGTGGAGTTCGACGATCTGCCAGTGGAATAACTGTTCCTTGGTGCGTTCGATGTAGTGGGTGAGGTTGGCGATGTCGCGGCGGTGGGCGTTCCAGATGCCGTCGAACTTGAGTTTGTTGAAGAGGATGGGCGCGCGGCCCTTGTGGAGGAACAGCAGCGCGAAGCAGGTGTCCGCGAGGCTGCCCCACTTGCCGTCCTTGCCCTGCTTCTTGACGAGTTCGGCCACGCCTTCCTTGTACCAGTTGTGGGTTCCGAAATACTTGTACCCTGCGGCGATACCGACGCGCTCGACACAGTAGAGCCAGTACAAGACGTTTCCGCCTCTGCCGGGGTTGGTGGTGGCGCTGAAGTTCTTGCCGAGCCATTCGAGTGCGGCGTCCTGAGCCCGCTCGATCTCGGAGGCCTGGCGCTGGCTCTTGCCGCGCAAGCACGGGCACCCGCTGTTCGGCTCGAGGAAGTCGGCGATGATGAAGAGCGAGGCCAGGCCGGCGGCGGTCATCGAACCGTACGACTTGCTGTTCTTGCCGGCCTGGTACGCCCAGCCGCCGTCCTTGTTGTGTCCCTTGAAGTAGAGGTTGAGGGCCTTGGAGAGGCAGGCCCGCGGGTCGGGGAACTCGATGCCGGCCCGCTGGGCGTCGCGCATGGCCAGGATCGGC
>CAZEBQ010000343.1:0-4678 GCA_964510295.1 uncultured Anaerolineales bacterium
GCCGACGTCGGCTCACACGATGGTCGGCCGCCGCTCTTCGGCGTTCCGGCTTATCAGGAAGACCGGCACAGCCGCTTCCGCCACGTCCGGATCGAACAGCGATCCGCTGCCGCGCACCAGGATATCGATCGCCAGGCTGGTGTCGCGGGCCGCACGGTACGGACGCCGGCTGGTCAGGGCGTCGAAGGTGTCGCAGACCGCGATGATCCGTGAGCCGAGCGGAATCTCGTACCCCGTCAGCCCCTGCGGGTGCCCGGAACCGTCGAACGCCTCGCCGTGCGAGGTGGCAATGGCGATGACCTCGTCGAAGCCGGTTATCGGAGCGAGGAACTCCCGGGTGCGGCTGGTCAGCCGGCGGACCTTTATCAACTCGTCCTCGGTCAGCATCCGCGGCTTGTCCAGGAGCGATTTCGGGACCGTAATCGTCCCGAGGTCGTGGAGCAGGGCGGCCCACTTCACGTTGACCGTGTCCTCGGGCGCAGCGCCCAGCGCCATCGCGACCAGGACGGCCAGGTTGGCCACACGGCGGCTGTGGCCGATCTTGTCCGCCGGGTGGGCGTCGGTCACGTGAGCGAACAGTTCGAGCAGCCCCGTGATCTCGGCATCGGTGGTGGCGTAATCACCGGCCGCGTGGCGCTCAATGGCGCCACGCACGAGGGATTCCACGTCCTGGCCGGTCAGCAGTTGGCTGTAGAAACCCGATTCGCCGAGGACCTCGATGCCGGCATCGGCCACGGGTGGCGAGACCTGGCCAACCGTCCGGTTCTCCACGGCTCCCAGCAGCGGCACGAGTTCCGGCGACCCCTGCTCGCGAAGGATGAAGTCGCACGTGTCGGCGAACCGCACCACCTGGGCCGCCCGGCTGATCTCGGTCCCCGTCTTGCCGCGCGGGTACCCGTGACCGTTCACCCACTCGTGGTGATCCAGGATGATCTCGGCCACGCCGTACAACCCCGGCACCGTGGCCGCCATCTGGGCCCCCGTCAACGGGTGGGAGCGCGTCAGGGGCCGGTTGGCTTGCTCGGCCAGACCGGCGGGCGGCATGTCGTCGCTCTGGTGGTCGAGGAGACCGATGTTGTGGATCAGGGCCGCGTAGAAGGTGTCGCGAGGGTCGGCGCCGCCAACCCGCGGCGCGATCTGGCCGGCCAGCGCCGCCACACGCCCGTGGTGCGGAACGTCCGGCTCGGGTCGGTAGTCAAGCACACGGGCCAGGGCGGCCAGCAGTTCACCTCGGTTGAGGTGGACCTCGGTGCCGGCGGGCCCGCTCGGCGAGGCGGGAAAGGGCTCCATGATCGTCTCCAACCATCATGCCCCGCAGAGGAGGGGCCATCCCAGTGCACACGGCGGACGCAGCGCTGCAGGTTGTATCGGCCGAACCGGTTGGCGACATAAGCGATTCCGCCCGTCCCGCGGGGTCCCTTTTTGCGTTTGACTGGCCCGAGAACGGAGGCTACGATAGGGGTCGTTGCGGCTGGGTGTCCGACGTACCCCGATTCCACCGATGCGCGAAGGAGAGACGCTTGAAGAGTTACGACGTGGCCGTTCTTGGCGGCGGCCCGGGTGGGTATGTGGCGGCTCTGAGGGCCGCCGCACGCGGAGCGCAGGTCTGCTGCATCGAAGCCGAGCAGGTGGGCGGCGTTTGCCTCCGCGTCGGCTGCATCCCGACGAAGGCCATGCTCCATGCCAGCGAGATCTTCCATTCCCTCGGCCGCGCACGCGAGTACGGTCTCCATGCAGGCGAACCGGCCGTCGATGGCGCCGCCTTCATGAAACGCGCCTCCGACGTGGCCGCAACACTCTGCAAGGGGGTCGAGTCGCTACTCGCCGCCCGGAAAGTGGACGTGATCCGCGGTCGCGGCGTCCTGACCGCCCAGGATACCCTGCGTGTTGAGGCGGGCGGCAAGGCCCGAGACGTCAAGGCGAAGGCGATCATCATCGCGACGGGTGCCCGGCCCGCGCGGCCGGGGTTCCTGCCGTGGGAAAGCGACCGCCTGTGGACCTCCAACGAGGCTACCACCGCCAAGGAACTGCCCGAGAGCGTCATCGTGATGGGCGGCGGGGTCATTGGATGTGAGTTCGCCACGATCTACGCCGAACTCGGTATTCCGGTCGCCCTCGTCGAAATGCTCGACAGGCTGGTTCCGAACCTCGACACCGATGCCGCCAAGGCCGTCACCAGGGCCCTCAAGAAGCGGAAGGTCAAGATTCATACGGGCGTCCGCGTCACCGGCATGAAGGCCACGAAGAAAGGCGTAACCGCCGAACTGGAGGACGGAAAAACCCTCAAGGCCGCCGTGGCCCTCATCGTCGTCGGACGCCTGCCGAACACCGAGGATATCGGCCTCGAGACCGTCGGCGTCGAATGCGACGACCGGCTCATCAAGGTCGACGACCGGTGCCGGACCAACGTCGCCGGCATCTACGCCGTCGGTGACTGTGCTGCCACTCTCCAGTATGCTCACCTCGCCAGCCGCATGGGAATCGTGGCCGCCGACAACGCCACCGGCCACAACGCACGCGACCCGCGCGACGTGGTGCCGATGGTCGTCTACACGCATCCGGAAGTGGCGACCGTGGGGCTGACCGAACAGGAGGCTCGCCTGACGGGGAAGGACATCCGCGTGGCCCGGTTCCCGTACCTGGCCAGCGGCATGGCCCGCGCCTACGGCGACACGGAAGGCGAGGTCAAACTCATCGCCGAGACCGAGTGCGGCGAGGTTCTCGGGGCCATGGTGATCGGCCAACATGCCGCCGACGTCATCCAGGAAATCGCCCTGGCGATCCGCAGCGAGTTGACCGTCGAGGAGTTGGCCGAAACGATTCATCCGCATCCGACGTTCGGCGAGGCGGTCTGCGAGGCCGCCGAGGCCTGGCTCGGCCTGCCTGTTCACATCACAGGCTGAACCATGGTTGAACTCGTTACACTCGATCTCGGTCGCGCGCCGTACGAGGCCACCTTGCGCCTGCAGGAGCGATTGCGCGACGACCTCAAGGCCGCCCCCGAGGAACGGGCCCACCTGATTCTCGTCGAGCACGACCCGCCCGTCATCACCCTGGGCCGCGGGGCCGACGCCGCACACGTCACCGCCTCCCGCGAGAGGCTCGCACGCGAGGGCGTTGAGGTGCACGAATCGGCCCGCGGCGGTGACGTCACCTATCACGGGCCGGGGCAACTGGTGGGGTATCCGATTCTGCGGCTGGACCTCCGCGGCCGCGACGTCCGCCGTTACCTCCGCGACCTGGAGGAGGTGTTGATTGGCGTCCTGGCCGGTTTCGGTCTCGAGGGTCTGCGGGTCGAGGGGATGACCGGCGTCTGGGTCGGCGCCGAGAAGGTGGCCGCCATCGGCGTTGCCATCAGCCGGTGGGTCACCTGGCACGGCGTGGCGATCAACGTTGACACGAACCTCGACCATTTCGGCCTGATTGTGCCGTGCGGGCTTCGCGGCAAGAGCGTGACGAGCCTCGCCCGGCTGCTCGGGCGGCCGATCACGGTTGCCGAGGTCAAGCCGCACCTTGTACAATGTCTCGTCGACGTCTTTGGCTTCGACGGCGCCCGCCCCGGCGACGTGCCGCCGCTGGTCTAGCACGACGATGTTGTCTCCCGCGCGGCGGGTCTCCCGACCCGCCGCGAGCGGGAGTCGTTTATGTGTCCTGGCGGCCTGGGAAGGCCGCCAGGCGGAGATGTAGAGCCATGCCGAACCCTACCGAGGCCGAGCCCCCGAAGGCGGCCCATCGCTTCCCGCCGTGGCTGCGGAAACGCGTTCCCACCGGCGAGGCCGCCGCACGCGTCAGACACCTCCTGGCCGGGCTCGGCTTGCAGACGGTCTGTGCCAGCGCCCACTGTCCGAACCTGCCCGAATGCTTCGCCCGCGGGACGGCCACGTTCCTGATTCTCGGCAACGCGTGCACGCGCTCCTGCCGGTTCTGCGCCATTCCGAACGGCCCGCCCGAACCGCTGCGCGGCGAGGAACCCGACGCCGTGGCCGAGGCGTGCGCGCAACTGGGCCTGCGGCACGTGGTCATCACCAGTGTCACGCGAGACGACCTGCCGGACGGCGGTGCCGGCCATTTCGCGACAACCATCCGCGCGGTCCGCCGCCGCATGCCCGAGACCGTCATCGAGGTCCTGACACCCGATTTCCAGGGCCGCGCTGCCTCGGTCGATATCGTGCTTGACGCCGAGCCCCACATCTTCAACCATAACGTCGAGACGGCGCCGCGGCTGTACGGGCAGGTGCGGCCGGAGGCCGACTACCGCCGCAGCCTCGACGTCCTGGCCTACGTCAAACGCCGGGCCGGCCGCGACCTGCCGCCGCTCTATACCAAGAGCGGACTGATGGTCGGCCTCGGCGAGACCGACGACGAGGTCCGGACCGTCCTGCGCGACCTTCGCGCCGCGGGGTGCGACATGGTGACGATCGGCCAGTACCTTGCGCCGTCGGCGGCGCACGTGCCGATTGCGCGGTTTGTCGAGCCGGCCCAATTTGAGGCGTGGCAGGCCGAGGCGCGGGCGCTCGGGTTTGCGGCTGTTGCCGCCGGACCCTTCGTTCGCAGCAGTTATCATGCCGAGAGCGTCTTCGAAGGCCGCAGCCATTGAAGGCGTCGCGGCGATGTTGCCTGCGCGCAGGTGCCCGTGTTAGCCGCGGGGCTTCGCCCGCGTGTGCGAATGCGAGTGTTA
>CAZEBQ010000344.1:0-4675 GCA_964510295.1 uncultured Anaerolineales bacterium
CTGGCCTTCACCCGCCTGCGGCGGGTCAAGGCGGCTGAAGCCGCCTGAACGGCACGACGCGACCAGGTCTGCCGGGGCACGCCGCGGCCTGCGGGTGTTTGAGGGCCACGGTGGGGGAAGGTGACCGGGAGTTTCCACTCCCGGCTCGATGGGGCGGCGCCGGCCCACCGCGCGAATCGTCGAGAACATGCTTTCGCGAGCGAAAGCATGGCACCCGCCGAAAGCATGGCACCCGGCCGCTGCCGGCGCGAACGGGCCGGTACCCGGCCGGCCGCGCGAACGGTGGAGAACATGCTTTCGCAAGCGAAAGCATGGCACCCGGCATGGCACCCGGCTCGGACGAGCCGTAGCCCCGGCAGCGATCATGCCGGCTTGACGGCCCGGATGAAACAGAGCGGCAGGTACCACGGATTGCGCAACCACCGCATGCGGAAGCCCGCCGTCTCGAGCGCCTCGGCGAGGTCGTCCGCGGTGAACGGCACGTGCCCATAGTAATCGTTGAATCGCCACCAGTGGATGCCGATGAGGGCTTCCTCGAAGGTGAACACGCCGCCGGGGCGCAGCACGCGGTAGGCCTCGGCGATGGCGCGGCGCCACCGGCGCACGTGGTGGAGCATGCCGAACAGGGTGACGGCGTCGAAGGCCGCGTCGGGGAAACTCAGGGCCGTCACGTCGCCGCAAAGGAAGCCGATGCGCCCGGTCGCCACGTGCCGCGCCCAGCGCGGCGGCCGCGCGACCTTCCGCTGCGCCCCCCTGATGATCTCCTCGTCGAGGTCCACACCGATGACCCGCGCGGTCGGGAACCGTTGCTGGATGAGCAGTGCCCCGTCGCCGTAGCCGCACCCGATCTCCAGGATCTCGGCCCCCTCGGGAAGGTCCACATCGCGAAAGACCCTGGGTGCCTCGACGTGCCTCAGTCCCCAACGGCGCAGGGCACTCTGCATCAGCCATTTCTCGATGCGTCTCATGCGCATGGTGTCACCCATCCGTGTTTGGTGCCGCTTGTCATTCGGACGCCTGCCCCGATCTTACCGGCCCGGCAACACGACGAACGCGCCGAACTGAGGCCCCGTTGCCGGCGGCACGTAGTCGTCTTTGCCGACGGGGGGCCGGGCGCGCCAGGCGCGCATCGGCAGGCGAACCGGTTGGCCGTCGAACGTGCCCCCGGCGACGGCCTCTCCGAAGAAGTCCTGGGCGCTGACGATGCGGTACGGCGCGCCGCGCTTGAGCACGCCCGCCAGGTCCACCGCGACCTCGGGCGTTTGGTCCCAGTTGTAGACGACGATGTTGGCACGGCCGGGCTCGTACCGGTTGGGCCGGATGAAGACTCTGACGCCCGCCGGGCGACCGCGAAGCACGGTGTTCGATGCGGCCAGATCCAGTCCCTCGGGCGGCGGCTCGACGCGCGCCGGGTTCGTTGCGGCGGCGATGAAGGTGTTGCCCGTCACGTCGAGCCGCTCCCACTTGCGCAGCGTCGTCGGGCCGACGAAGTAGTTGCCCGTGACGACGGCGTCCTTGTTGTTCGCCCCGTAGCCCAGTTGCAGTGCGGTCGCGCGGTGGCCGGTGGACCAGGTGCAGTTGTCCTTGACGACGATGCGCTCCGACGGGCTCCCGCCGCCGATGAGGATGCCCGGCGTCAGGCTCGTTGGGCTCCTGGCGGCGCCGTTGTTGAAACTGGCGTTGCCCTCGACGCAGAAACCGTTGAGCGACGCGCGGCTCGACCCGTACACGTGGACGCCGTAGGAGAACTGGTTGAACAGGATGTTGTCCGCGATCCGCTTGGTGCCGCCGGCGTTCTGTGCGTAGATGGCGTGGCCGTGGCCGCGGTCGGGGGCATCCCATCCGTTGTTGTAGATGAGGCAGCCGTAAATCTCACCGCCTTCGGCGGACGACCACCATCCGAAACCGCACGAGCCGTCGTGCACCACCAGGTTGACGAAGGCATTGTGCGACCCGTAGCAGGTGACGCCGCCGCGGTTCCCTTCGGGCGGATGCGATCCTTTGGCGTCGGACCAGCGGTCGGGGTTCGAGCCCATGACCTCGAACCCCCAGTACCGCGCGTGGGCGCCCTCGACGACGAAGTCGACCCGCTGTTTCGGATCGTCGGACCGGCACTCGATCGTCGCCCGCTCACCCGGCGCCTGGCGGACCGTGATGGGGGCATCGGGCGTGCCCTTGAGGCGACTCTTGAACGCCCCGCGATACACACCGCCGAGGAGCCAGATCGTATCGCCCGGCCTGACGGCTGCCGGATGGTTGAGGGCGGTCCCCAGGTCCCACGGCCGGGCCTTGGACCCGTCGCCGTCGGAGGCGCCCTTCGCCGAGACGATGAAGCCGCGGGCAGCGGCGGCGTCGGCCACAGCGATGGCGGCGGCGAGCGCCAAGGCGATGGACAAGGATCTCATAGCGGCTGCCTCCTCACGTTCGCGTCGCCCTCGGGGCGACGGCTGAACACGGCGTCACCGCGCAGGGAAACTCAGCCGGTTCAGCGGATCGGTGCCCGCCTTCGCCTCGTCGGCGTCGGAGAAGCCGTCACCGTCGTCGTCGGGGTCGGCGTTGTCGCCGATGCCGTCCGCGTCGGTGTCGCGCCATTCCTTGGGGTCCAACGGGAAGGCGTCCCAGGGATTGGCGCGAGCGCGAGGGACACCGTCGCCGTCGATGTCGAGTTCCTCGTGGTCGGGCGTGGCGTTGGAGTTGAGGTCGTCGCCCACGCCGTCGGCATCGACGTCGGCGTCGAGCCGGTCGCCGATGAGGTCGCCGTCGGAATCCGCCCACTCCGACGGGTCGAGCGGGAAGGCGTCCTTTGAGTCGGGCACGCCGTCGTTGTCGTCGTCGGGGTCGCGGTCGTTCGGGGCGCCGTCCGAGTCGATGTCGGGCGGACCGTCGGGCGTGACGAGCAGCGCAAGGTCGATCGCAAACGGCGGCGCCGTAAACGTTGCCCGTCCCTTCGGCGCATCAGCCGTCCCGAGGATGGCGGCCGTCTCGGGCGAGTACCAGTAGCCTCGGCCGGCGTGCGGAACGTCGAGGGTGACCTTGAGGCCGCGGACGGCGCCGGCGTGGTCCTTGTGATGCTCCAGATACACCCCCGCGCGGCGGTCGTTGGCGACGGCCCAGCCGCGCACGGCCGAGGGGTCGGAGACCGTGACGGGCATCATCTTCAGGCCGCCGCCGAGTGCGTAGGCGAAGTCCTGCATCGCCCGGACGTATTCGCGTTCGCGTGGTCCGATCCAGAGGTTCATAAAATGGCCGTCGCGGGCGTAACTGGTGTTCCAGAAGATGACCGATACCTCGTTGAAGAGTGCGGCCCAGTTTCGCAGGCGCATCCTGAGGGCCGAGGCCGGGTCCCACACGCCGCCGATACCCTTGCGGATGAGGTCGGGCATCTGTTTGCGGTTGATGGAGTTGCCCGTTTCGCCGACGACCACGGGTTTGCCGAACTGCTTCCACTTGTCGCAGGCGGCTGCAAAGGCGCCGGCAGCGCCGAGTTCCGAGAGGCCGAGGTACCGGTGCGGCGCCGAGAGGTCGATGTCCGGCAACTGCGGCCGCTCCCAACTCGTCGTCACGGGGTGGTGGTACGGGTCGAGGGATTTCAGATACGGGGCCATCATCGCGTACCACTTATCGTCGGCGTGCTGTTCGTTGAGGAACTCCCAGAAATCGACCATCGCGCCCCATCGGTCGACGGCGTACTTGATGTGCCGCTTGACCTTGGCCATGGCCTCGGCGTTGTCGGGCTGCTTCGCATGGACGTTCATGTATCCGAAGAGGCCGTAGAAGACACGAAAGCCGTAGGCACGGACTCGCAGGAGCAGGTCATCGACCATGCGGCTCTCCATGACGCCGACGTGGTCGAGGTTCTTCGAGACGGCCAGCGAGAAGTTGTGCTGGCTGAAGCGGAACAGGTTGAAGCCGCAGGCGGCGAAGCGGCGGTACTGGACGTCGGCGTTCTGCGGGTTCGGGGCCGGTCCGCGCACAAACATCGCCCCCGGAGGCGGGTCGGGCAGGTCCGGGCGGTCGGTCCGGAACGGGCCTTCCATCGAGGCCGTCGCCATGACCGACCCGGTGCCCTCACTGTCGAACTGCCCGTCCTGAAAGCCGACGGGAAAGTACGGCGTGCCGTCGTCGAAGACCCACCGCATCGGGCTGACGGGATCCTGCCGGACGAATCCGTGGAGCGGCCGGCGGCCGTGGATGCACTCGAAGGCGCCCTTGCCGGCAGCCTCGCGGCCTTCGGCGCTCGAGAAGGTCCAGGTGTAGGTCCAGCGGCCGAGTTCGTTCGGCGCGAAACGGGCCTTCCAGAGATCGGCCTTCGTGAAGGCGTAGGTGACGTTCGGCCGCCCCCGGTCGTCCTTGCGTATGGTGATCTTCGGCTTCTCGTCTGAACCGTAGTGAAAGCCGCCGACGTGGGCCTTCTTGCCGGAGGGCGAGGTGAACGCGACGTCGATCGCCACGTCGAAGAACGGGTTGGTGTACCGGCGGCCGTGCGTGAAGGTGATCTCGAAGATGTCCCAGCGGGGGATGAGGTGCGCGTTCTTCGCGGGCGCGACGTCGAGCGTCGCCGCGGCGGCTGTGCCGCACAGAATCGCCGGAAGCAACACGAGGCCGGCCAGGCATCTCGCGGATGTGCTCATCGATCCACCTCCTCCCGCTCAGCGTCGCCGTGCCGGCGACGGCT
>CAZEBQ010000345.1:0-4670 GCA_964510295.1 uncultured Anaerolineales bacterium
TCAGATGCCGAACGTGAGGATGTTCTGGGCGGCTTTGCGAACGTTTTCGGGGGTGTCGAGTTGGCCGGCGGCCAGGAGGCGTTTGGCCTCTTCGACGGCTTCCGAGCGGATGTCGTCGGCTTCGCCGGCACGGTCGATGTAGGGCTGAAACGAGGCTTCGCCGGCGGAACCGGGGGAGCCGTCGGTCTTGTCGGCGGCCGGGGCCGTCTTGCCGGACTTCGATAGACTGCCGGCGGTGTCCGGCAGGCCCAACCCCTCAAGCCCTTCTGTACGGTCGATCTGCATCGGTGGTCTCCATGTGCGGCAGTGCGGCTACCCTTATTGTCGTCGCGTGGTGCGACAGCATGAGAAAAAACCTCACGATCGGGGATTTTTTCTAAAGTTTTTTGAGGCCCGCACCTGGCCCGCCGGCCGGGACGGCCGTCTCGGCAGCGTTCCGGCGACCTCCCAGGCCACGAATTTCTGGAACGCCCTCGGGCTGACCGTCCCGAGTTGCCATCCGAGAGGCCCAGTGCCGTCGCCCATCTCGCGGTCGAAGAACCCCTTGATACGGCGCTGGGTGTGTTGGTTGGTCGTGTCGAACACCTCGTCCACCTGGCCGAGGAGCCTTCCGTTCCTCAGGTCGCGGAGCCTCAGGTGCAGTCCGACCTGCATCCGGGGGAACGGTTGGGACCGGCTCACGACGCCGACCAGGACGGCATCGGCGCCGAACGCCCGGCGGATGGCGGCCAGTTGCTGGGTCGTGAACGGCTGTCTACCCGGTTCGGGCAGCGTTTCGTCGCCGGGCGCCTCATCGGGCGCGGCGCCGACGTGGAACAGGCGTCTCTGCTGGAAGGCGCGGAGCAGTTCCTCGGTCATGCCTTCTTCCACCCTGGGACAGTCCGTCTCGTTGCCGAGGGGCAGCAGAACCACACGCGGGGGCGGGTTGGCGGCCAGGCTGGAGTGCCACCAGGCGTTGACCTGCCGGTGGGCCGTGGACCGGCACCCCGCCGCCAGAAGGGTCAGGACCGCGACGGCGACGGCGCCTCGGGCGCGGTTGGCGCGTGCCCGTGTGCGTGGCGCGGCGTGTGCTGAGCCCGCGGCGCTCGCAGCGTCGGTTCTGCAGGGTTCACGAGCCGGCGGTTTCACTGGCGGTTCCCTTCGTTGCTTGTGCCGTCTTGCCCTTTTCGGCGGCCGGCGCCTGACCCGACGAGGCCGAGGCGCTGGTGGAGGTCGTGGCGGCCTCGGACGGCGGTGGGGGGATCGGTCGGTTGTATTCGCCGCCGAGCAGCCGGATCACCTTGACCAGTGCTTTCATCTCGGCCTCGTGGGCGCGGAGGATCTCGGTGCGGTGCGAGAGCACGTCGCCCTTCCACTTGTCGTTTTCCCGGCGGACGGCGAGGAGCAGGTCGTTGGCCTCCTGGAGTTCCTTCTGTGCCCGGGCGAGTTCGGTCTGGGTGGAGGCGAGTTGCTGGCTGAGTTGGCGTTTTTCGTCGCTGAGTTGGCGTGTGCTGTCGCGCTCGTCCGAGAGGTCCTGGACCGCCTGCGTGTGTCTCTGCTGCAACTCAAGCAGGCGATTGACGAGCGTGGGCCCTTCGGTCTCCGGCTCCGGCGCCGGCAGGGGAGGCATTTGATAGTCCTCGAGGGACTCCACGCCCCCGGGTTTGTCGCGCGTGAGTCCGGAGCAGCCGGAGACGGCTACCGCCAGGGCCAGGACGATGGTTGTTGCATTTCGCATCACGGGACCTCCTTGTTGCGGTTATCGGAACGGTTCTGGGCGTCGGGTGTCGGGTCATCGGGCCCGTCGCCCGATGCGCCGGCAGGCCATCGGCATTCGACATGGGTGGTTCGTCCGCACGCACAGCGGACTTCGAGGACCGCGTGGTCGGCGTTCCGGCGGGCGATGCGGACCATGGGCCCGGCGCCGGCCGCGCCGCCTTGGGCGGCGGTGCCGATGCGGCAAGGCTCGGCGACGCGGACGCGGTCCTTCTTGACGATGCCGGTGATCGTTTGCGTCATCCGCTGCATCTCCTGGTCGGCCGACCCGTCAGGCGAGGGTATCGACCACGTGTTCGCCGTCGTCGCCTGTGCTGGCGGGTGGCGTCTGCTCGTCGGTCGCCTCGTGCGGCGGCGGGGCGGCGTCTTCTTCGTCGGGACCGGGTCGGTGAGGTCGGCGGCGTTTGCCGTTCGGCGACCGTCTCGGAAACCGTTTGTCCTGTTCCGCGACGGGCGCAAGCCCGCTGACCTCGTGGGTGTGGTCCGGCCCGTGGACGGCGTAGTCGCTTGGGCTGGTCATGACACGTCCCTCAGTTTCATAGACAGCCTAAACAGGGCGCTGGCATGGACCTGGCTGACGCGTGACTCGGTGATGTCGAGCACGGCGGCGACTTCTTTCATGGTCAGGTCGCGTTCGTAGTAGAGCAGGACGACCTTCCGGTCGCGTTCGGGCAGTTCCTGGACGGCCTGTGTCAATCGGCGCAAGAGTTCGCGTTTGGAGGCCTCGGTCTCCGGCGACGTGGTGTCGGCGGGAAGAAGGTTCGCCAGGGCGGGCTGGTCGTCCGAGAGGCCGTGGATCGAGAGAAAGTGCTGCCGCCGGGCCTCCTCGACCGTCTGGTAGTACATCCGGAGCGACAGACCCGCCCGGTCGGCCAGGTCCTGGTCGGTGGGCGGTTGACCGGTCTCGACCGCGTGCCGCCGGTGGGCCTCGCGGATGCTGCGTATGCGCTGCCGGATCGAGGGGGAACTGAACGACTGGCTACGCAGTTCGTCGATGACCGCCCCGCGGACACGGATGTACGCGTACGTCTTGAACTCGGTGTGCCGCGACGGGTCGTACGCCCGGGCCGCACGAACCAGTCCGATGGTGCCCGCCGAGATGAGGTCGTCGGCATCGTGGCGGCGGCCGAGGTTGCCGACCACCTTCTGCACGATGTGCCGCACCAGGGGCAGGTGGTCGATGATGAGTTGGTCCTCGACGGCCTGGCGCGACTGCCGGCCGTAGGCCTCCCGGGCCTTGGCCTGGAGGTTTGCGGCAGGCGCCGTCGCGCTGGCGTCTTCAGTCTGTGTGCCCACTCGTCTGGTCCTTTACCTGGGCTCTGGGTGGCGGGCCGGCCCGGATGACGCTTGCGAGGATGGAGATGGCCACGCGTCCCGCCACGGTCACCAGGAGGTACACGATGCCCGCACCCGCCATCGCCCGCATACTGCAGACAAAGGGCGGCACGTCGCTCAGCGTCCCGACGACGGCCAGGACGATGAGGGCGAAGACGGCGGCGCTGGTGGCGGTGCGTCTCACGGCCGTTCTCCGTCTTCGGTTGGCACGGGGCGTCTCCCGGTTCAGGTTGCGGCAGCGGCGAGCGCCGGTTCGGGCCCGGCCGGGGCCTGGGCCTGGGGCGGGCCGGCCGCTTCGCTTGAGATCGTGGCGATCGATTCGACGGGCGTTCCGACGGTGACCTCATCGTAGGCCAGGATCGGCAGTTCGGGCAGTTGTCTGGAGAGCAGGGCCGCCAGGTGAGGCCGCAGCCGGAAATCGCACAGCAGGACGGCCTTGTCGTGTCCCCGGTTCATGGCGGCGTTCCAGGCGGCGGCGGTGCGGCGAGACAGGTCGAGGGCGCGGTCGGGAGGCAGGGCGAGCGATTCCGAGGGACCGTCCTGCGTGAGCGCGCCGCGCAGTTCGTACTCCAGGGTCGGATTCAGGACGATGGCGGGGATGCGGCCGGCGTCGTCGGTGTGCTGTTCGGTGATGGTCCGGGCGAGGGTTTTGCGGACGAGTTCGGTCAGGGTGGCGGGGTCCTTGGTGCGTGAGGCGTTGTCGCCGAGCGTTTCGAGGAGTTGGGCGAGGTTGCGGATCGCGATGGCGTCCTTGAGGAGGTTCTGAAGCACGCGGTGGAGCAGGCCCACCGGCACGAGGTCGCCGACGACGCCGCCCACCAGCGCCGGGTGCCGTTCGCGGAGCCGGTCGACGAGGGCTTGGACGTCGTCGCGCGAGAGGATCTCGTGGGCGTGCCGGCGGAGCGTCTCCGAGAGGTGCGTGACGAGGACCGATTCGGGGTCGACGACGGTGTAGCCGGCCACTTCGGCTTCCTCTTTCTGGTCGGGCGTGACCCAGATGGCGGGCAGGTTGAAGACGGGTTCTCTGGTGGTCTCGCCCTTGATGGGCTTGGTGACGGTGCCGGGGTCCATGGCGAGGAAGCGTTCGGGTTCGAGGGTTCCGCCGGCGACGACGTGGCCGTGCAGGCGTATCTCGTAGGCGTTCGGGTCGAGGGCCATCTGGTCGCGGAGGCGGATGAGCGGCAGGATGACGCCGTACTGCTCGGCGAAGCGTCGCCGGAGCGGGGAGATGCGGTGGAAGAGGCTTGCCTTGCGGCGTGGGTCGACCGTCCGGATGAGTCGTGTGCCGACGAGGACGGCGATGCGATCGACATCGAGCATGGCTTCGACGGGCTGTTCGTCGAGGTCGGCGTCGGCGGGGGTCTTTGCCGGTTTTCTGGCGGCCTCTTTTTCGTGGCGGGCGAGGGTCCGGGCGAGCAGGCCGGCACCCAGCGAGAGGACGATGAAGGGCGTCTTCGGGAACCCCGGCACGAAGACCATGGCCCCGAGGAGGAAGGCGGCGATGGCGATGGGCCGGCTCCGGGCGAGCATCTGCCGCATCAGGTCCTGGCTCAGGTTCTCCAGCGTCGAGGTCTTCGAGA
>CAZEBQ010000346.1:0-4658 GCA_964510295.1 uncultured Anaerolineales bacterium
CCCACCCCCGAACCCGCCACGCTCGCGCTGCTGGCCGCTGGGAGCCTGCTCCTCCTGCGCCGACGCCGGAAGTGAGCGCTGACAACCAAGGGGCGGGTCGTTCGTGCACTTGAAGATGGCGGTGACCTCGTCCACCTCGCCGAACATCGCCCGGTACACCATCGTGGCGGCGGCCGTGTGCTTGCCTGCGACGAGGATGGCGCCGGCGCCATCGTGACGGTGACGGATGGCCGGACCGTCCGGGCCGGCGAAGTGCCTCTTGCGCGCGAGCGCCGGGCCTCTAACCGATGGTGCCCGGACGTGCTCCGCGACCGCGCCGGACGCCTTTGGGTCACGACCGATGAGCGGAGCGTCGCCGTCGATGGCGACGGGAAAGCCGTCGAGACTCATCAAGCCCGGCTCGTCGTCGATGATCGTCGGCAGCGGGCTCGCCGTCCTCCGACCGTACCACGGCGACGAGGTCGCAGTACCCCTGCTTGCGTTCCTGCGTCGTCACGGGCGATACGGTCAGCGAGATGAGGCGGACGTTCGGCGTGCGGGGGACGAAGGTGACGCGTGTGCGGCCGTAGACCCAGCCGGCCTCGTCGGCGTGCATCACGAGGGCGCGCCTCAGGTCGGGGGGCTCCTCGACGATCCACACGGCCAGATCGGACTCCGGGCGCGGCCGCCCGTCCACGTAGAGCAGGCCACCTTCGTACGCGTTACCGGTTGCGTGCAGATACGGTGTCCACGGTTTGCCGTCCGCGCGGCGAATGCGCAGGCCGTAGGTTCGCCCCGGCACGAGCGGGGCCTGGCCTGCCTCCCACGTCGCCGTGCCCCATGTCATGGAGTGCCCGGACGCGAACGTCTTGCTCGGGCCGATCTGCCGGCCGACAGCGCCGCCTTCCACGAGCGATGCGCGGAACCGGTCGGGTTCGGACGCCACGAGCAGGGTCA
This sequence comes from uncultured Anaerolineales bacterium, assembly GCA_964510295.1. Taxonomy (GTDB): domain Bacteria; phylum Planctomycetota; class Phycisphaerae; order FEN-1346; family FEN-1346; genus JAUVZF01. The sequence goes on from CAZEBQ010000346.1 coordinate 937, forward strand.
TGCTGACCAACTCGGGCCGGGTCGCGGTAAATGTCTGGACGAACTCGCGCCCCGTCAGGCCCCAGACGCAGCCGTCGGGCTCGTACACATGATCCATGACGATGTCGGCGGTGTTGATGCCGTTCGCGTCGGCCTGCGCCCCCGAAACGAGGCGCGGGTAGAAGGCATGCTGCTGGACAAACGTGAAGTCCATGGTCCCGGAGCAGAACGGGTACTCGGTGAATCCGTGGTCGGACATGCCCGTGGTGCCGGTTCGCACCTGTCGGTCCTGGGTCCATGCGGAGCGCGTCTTGGGCAGGATCGGCGCGTTGGTCTCGGACCCCAGAACGCGGAAGAAGAGCCTGGTGCCCTTCGTCCGGCGCGGGTCGGCGTCGGCTCCGGCCGAGGCTGTTGCCCATGCCAGGAGAAGCACACCCGCCGCGAGGGCGGCCCGTCCGGGTTGAGTTGGCATCGTCGTGTCCCCGTGGTCTCTTGCGCAGTCCCAGCGCCGCACCAACTGCCGCACAACGGGTGCGTGTGTCGCGGGTAATGATACGGCCGAGCCGCGTTGCCTTCAAACCCGCAATCGCAGGGTTGAGCACTTGCACGGTGCCAGGCCTGCGGTAGGATCGTGTGAGGCATTGGGCACCGGTTGTTGTAAGGGATAGCGTTTGGCCCGCTCGCGACGGAGTATTGCGTTCATGATCCAGCGGCTTGTGTTGTGGTTCACCCTCGCCGGCGTCCTCGGGACAGGAGTCTGTTCGATGGCCGACATCACGCCTGCGTACCTTCGCTGCGAGTACCGCGTGAACCCGCTGGGCATCGATGCGACGGCGCCGCGGCTGAGTTGGGCCGCTCGGTCGGACCAGCGCGGGCAGGTCCAGTCGGCATACCGCATCCTCGTCGCCTCGTCACCGGAGAAACTCGGGGCCGAGACCGGCGATCTGTGGGATTCGGGCAAGGTCGAATCCGACGCGTCCGCGCACATCGTCTACGCCGGCAAGGCGCTGGAGTCGGGCATGTGTTGCCACTGGAAGGTCCGCCTGTGGGACGGTGAGGGCTGGCGGTCAGACTGGAGCGAACCGGCTTCGTGGACGATGGGCCTCCTGCGACCGGACGATTGGCAGGCGACCTGGATCGGTTACGATGGACCGCTCGAGGCGCTGCGGCCCGGGCCGGCCTCCGACCGCAAGGTCGCGAAGCACCCCCAGGCGCTGGTTCTGCCGCCACCACGATACCTGCGGACCGAACTGCAGATCGACAAGCCCGTGCGGCGCGGGACCGTCTACGCGACGGCCATGGGGCTCTACGAACTCCGCGTCAACGGCGGGCGCGTCGGCGAAGATTACTTCACACCCGGCTGGACCGACTACGACCGGCGCGTCTGCTACCAGACGTACGACGTGACGCACCTGCTGCGGCAGGGTGACAACGCGGTGGGTGCGATCCTGGCCGACGGCTGGTACGCCGGCTACGTTGGGCACGAGCACAAGCGGCACCACTACGGCGTCCATCCGCGGCTGCTGGCCCAACTCCACGTCGAACACGCCGACGGCAGCGAGAAGGCCTTCGCGACGGGGCCGTCGTGGCGGGCAACGGTCGGGCCGCTGCTCGAAGCCGACCTGCTGCACGGCGAGACCTACGACGCCCGGAAGGAGATGCCCGGCTGGGATGAGCCGGGCTTCGATGCCTCGGCCTGGCATCGGGTCAACATCACGCGGGCATTCCAGGCACAGCGCTGCGCTTATCCCGGCTCGCCGGTGCGGAAGTTTGTCGAGGTCCGGCCCGTGCGAATGACAGAGCCCGCGCCCAAGAGGTTTGTCTTCGACCTCGGCCGCAACATCGCGGGGTTTGCCCGCCTGAAGGTCACGGCCCGCGGCGGAACGAAGGTCATCCTTCGCTTCAGCGAACGGTTGAATCCCGACGGGACGCTGTACACGAAGAACCTCCGCTCGGTCCGCGCTACCGAGACGTATTACTGCCGAGGCGGCGGCCGGGTGGAGGTGTACGAGCCACGATTCACCTACCACGGGTTCCAGTACGTGGAGGTGGCCGGCCTGTCCGAGCGCCCCGGGCCGGACACGGTCACCGGCATCTCGGTCGCGGCCGCGGCGCCGGCCGTCGGCTGGTTTGAGTGCTCCGACGAGACGGCCAACATCCTCTACGACAACATCTGCCGCACACAGCGTGCGAACTACATCGAGGTGCCAACCGATTGCCCGCAGCGCGACGAGCGCCTCGGCTGGACGGGCGACGCGCAGATTTTCATGCGCACCGCCGCCTGGAACACCGACATCGCGGCCTTCGTGTCCAAGTGGCTCATCGACGTGGCGGACGCCCAGGGCGCCGGCGGAGACTACAGCGACGTTGCCCCGCGGAAGGTCGCCATGGGCAGGGGCGTCGCGGCATGGGCGGACGCCGGCATCATCTGTCCCTGGATCCTCTACCAAGTCTACGGTGACCGACAGGTCCTGGAGCAACACTACCCGGGCATGGCCCGCTTCGTGGAGTTCTGCAAGCGGTCGGCGGGCGACGACCTGCTTCGTCCCGACTACGGCTACGGCGACTGGCTCAGCGTCAGCGCCAACACGCCCAAGGACGTGCTGGCGACGGCCTACTTCGCACACAGCGCGGACCTGCTGTCCCGTATCGCACAAGCCCTCGGCAAGGAGGCCGACGCTACGAGGTACGGGAAGCTCTTCACGGACATCAAGGAGGCTTTCAACCGGGCTTACGTCGAGCCCAATGGGCGCATCAAGGGCGATACGCAGACCGTCTACGTTCTGGCGCTGGCCTTCGACCTGCTGCCGGAGGCGAAGCGCTCGCTCGCCGCGGAGCACCTGGTCGGCAACATCCGGGCCCGTGGCGACCACCTGTCCACCGGCACGGTCGGCACGAGGGATCTGCTGCCCGTCCTTACCGCCGTCGGCCGGCTCGACATGGCCTACCGGCTGTTTCACAACGACACGTTTCCGTCCTGGGGGTTCTGCATCCGGCACGGTGCAACGAGCATCTGGGAGCGATGGGACGGGTGGACGCCCGAGCGGGGTTTCCAGGACCCGCGCATGAACTCGTTCTCGCACTGCACGCTTGGGGCCGTCGGGGACTGGATGTTCCGGACGGTCGGCGGCATCGACGCGGCGGCCCCGGGCTTCCGCCAGGTGCTCATCCGGCCGCGGCCCGGCGGGCGGATCACCTGGGCGAAGACGCGCTTTTGCTCCATCCGCGGCCCCATCGCGACGGACTGGCGCCTCACGAAAGACGGCCTGCGCCTCGACACCGTCATCCCAGCCAACACAACGGCCGTTGTGCACGTTCCCGCGGTGGATCCCGGCAAGGTGCTCGAGTCCGGGAAGCCTGCCGAGGAAGCCTTGGCTGTCCGCTTCGTTCGCATGGAAGGCGGTGCGGCCGTTTACCATGTAGACTCCGGGACATACCGCTTCCTCTCGAAGGGATGGAAGCCGGAGCGGTAGCCGTGCGGTCAGATGCCCCTGCACATGCCGGAGAACCCGGCATGCGTTGACGCAAGAGGACAACGGAGTGTGATCGCACGCACGTCAGGGCCGGATGGGGTTTTCGGGAGGGACAGGTGGGGCTGGCGCAACTTGCTCCCGCGCGCAATGCTGTGTGGTCCGCTTCGGCCAGTGAAGGGGCCGAGAGCTTTATAAATGCGGACGGTAATTACCTGCAAGTGGTGACACGTTAACCGTCGCGTGCTTGGCACGCAGGTTGCAGGTGATTCG
>CAZEBQ010000347.1:0-4629 GCA_964510295.1 uncultured Anaerolineales bacterium
GCCGCCAGGGCCCCCGCGCAAACGATCACCAGGTCGGCCGGCCGGCCGAGGGCGTCGCGGATGAAGGCCGGCACGTCGTCGCGGGCGTCGCAGACGGCGTCGGCGCCGAACTGTTTCGCAAAGGCCATCCGGTGCGGCGTGATGTCGGTCGCGACGATCCGCCCGGCCCCCAGCGCCTTGGCCAGCGCGATGTGCAGCACGCCCGAGATGCCTGCGCCCAGGACCGCCACCGATTGGCCCGGCTTCAGGTTCACCGACCGCTGCCCGCGCACGACGCACGCCAGCGGTTCGGCGAACGACCCTTCCTCGAAAGTCACGCCGTCCGGCAGCGGGTAGATGCCGCGGTCCACCTGGAGCGGCGGCACCCGGACGTACTCGCAGAACCCGCCCGGGTCGAAGTGCGTCGTGTGCAGCGTCTCGCACGCCGTGTGCTTGCCCGAGAGGCACCAGTGGCACGTGTTGCACGGCACGTGATGGTTGAAGGCGATCCGCTCTCCCGGCGTGTACCGCGTGACGCCGTCGCCCACCGCGACGATCTCGCCGGCCACCTCGTGCCCGAGGACGATGGGGGCCTTCTTCATGCGGTACCACTCGAGGACGTCGCTGCCGCAGATGCCCGACGCCCGGACACGGACGAGCAGTTCACCCGGTCCGATCTCGGGTACCGGCCGCTCTTCGATCCGCACGTCGGCGTTTCGGTAGTAGACGGCGGCGCGTTGGGTCTCGGGAATATCGGTCATGGCCTCACGATGATACCCACGGCCAAGGCTGGGTCAACGAGAATAGAGGCAACTGACTCGCCGCGCACGTAAGCGGTGCTCAGGGGTCACTCGCGTTCGGTGCGCGGGGCCAAGCCCACCTTTGAACTTTGGACTCTACTCCGGCCGGACGACCTCGTAGCCGTGTTCGATGAGCCAGTGATGGAACTCGTAGGTCGTGTGGATGCACTTCGTTTTGCAGACGGCGCGGACCTCGTCGTACTCGTCGGACCCCTCGTCGCACCGGTCGAGTTGCCGCTGGATCGGGCACCGGATGTCCTTGCAGTACTCGCGGCGCCGGTAGGGGACGAAACCGGGTATGATCATGCCCTTTCTCCCTCCGCGTAAACATCGGCCATGATAGACAGGGCGCGTGGGTGCCGCCACACAAAAGGCGCCCGAGGGTGCTCCCCGAGAGGGTACCGCCGGGGTTACGGGCCGGGCCGGAAATCGCTTGCATTCGCCTTCCGGCCGTGGCGTACTGCCTCGAGGCCGTCGAGAAGCGCTTTCAGGCGCTGCGCGACATGGGCAAGTAACCCTATTTAGCCGGCGAGTTTACTCGCCGCGCGCCGCCGGCCGGCGTGCTTGTTTGCGAAAGGGCACCACCATGCCCGGACCCCGCGCCATCGTCGTCGGAGCCGGCGGCATCTCGGACGCCTGGCTGCGGCCCCTGAAGGCCGAGAAGGTGGACGTGGTCGCCGTCGTGGACCTCGTGGCCGAGCGCGCCGAAGCGCAGGTCGAAAAGCACCAACTCAAGGCCGCCGTCTCGGACGACCTGGAGCGGACGCTGCGCGAGCGGGAGGCCGATTTCCTCGTGGACCTGACCACCCCCGACGCCCACTGCGCCGTCACCTGCGCCGCCCTGAAAGCAGGCCTTCACGTCGTGGGCGAGAAGCCGATGGCGTCCACTATGGCCGAGGCCCGCCGCATGGTCCGCGCAAGCGAGGCCGCCGGCCGCCTCTACATGGTCAGCCAGTCGCGGCGGTGGGACCCGAAGCACGACGCGCTCGCGCGCACGGTGGCGGCCGGGCGGATCGGGACGCTCACGACGCTGAACTGCGACTTCTTCCTCGGCGCCCACTTCGGCGGATTCCGCGACGAGATGGAGAGTCCCCTCATCCTCGACATGGCGATCCACCATTTCGACATGGCCCGGATGATCGGCGGCGTCGATCCGGTGCGCGTCTACGCCGAGGAATTCGACCCCTGCGGCTCGTGGTACGCCGGCGACGTGGCGGCCAACTGCCTGTTCGAGATGACCGGCGGCGTGCGCTTCGCCTACCGCGGGTCGTGGTGCGCCGAAGGGTGCCACACCTCGTGGAACGGCGACTGGCGGATCATCGGCGAGCGCGGCACGCTGCTTTACGAGCGCGACGGCGAGCCGCGCGGGCAGGTCGTCGCGGGCACGACGGGCTTCAACCGGCCGCTGAAGCCCGTGCGGATGGCGATGTCACCCGTCACCAAGACCGCCATGCATGGAGCCCTGGCCGAGATGCTGCGGTTCCTCAAGACCGGCCGCACGCCCCAGTGCGAGTGCCACGACAACATCAAGAGCCTGGCGATGGTCTTCGCCGCGATGGAGTCGAGCCGCAGGGGCCGGCGCGTCGGCGTCCGCGCAATGTGAGCCCTGTCCCGACACGGCTGGACAAGCCAGCCGTGCCACCCGGCTTGGCACATCGCTTCACCTGCCGCGCGGCGGGTCTGGAGTACCCGCCACGGAGATGAGCGCTACCCGCATCATCACGCCGCCTTCGGCACCTCCTCGGGCAGCGTCGCTTCCGTGCCGTGACCCCTGGACTCCCCCGAACCTTGCGGTACGCCCCCGGAACCGGTAGAATCCAAATGTATGAGCGTGTCGGCGTTTGCGCCGCGGTTAGGCCGTGAAGCAGGTTCCTTCTTGGAGGCCGGACCATGATGCGCCGCATTGCCTTGCTGCTGTCGCTGGCGGTGGGCCTTGCCGGCTGCGGCCAGACGCAGGCGGTTCGGGAAGCAAAGGCCGTCAACGCGATCCTCGAGCTGGGCGGCACCGTAGAGAGGGACGAGAATCTCCCTGGCCGGCCAGTCGTCTATGTTGACCTCGGCCTGGGCCTGAAGGACCTCAAGGAACTCGACGGCCCGGCGCCGCTCGATTTTACGTTCACCAAGGTCACGGACGTCAATCTGAAGCACCTCAAGGAACTCAAGGGCCTGCAGGCGCTCCGTCTCTGGCGCACCCAGATCACGGACGCCGGCCTGAAGGACCTCAAGGAACTCAAGGGCCTGGAGTGGCTCAACCTTGGGTACACCCAGATCACGGACGCCGGCCTCAAGGAACTCAAGGAACTCAAGGGCCTGCAGTCGCTCGACCTTGGGTGGACGAAGATCACGGACGCGGGCCTGAAGGACCTCAAGGAACTCAAGGGCCTGCATACGCTTCGCCTCGACCATACCAAGGTCACGGACGCCGGCCTGAAGGAACTGAAGGAACTCAAGGGCCTGCAGTTTCTCGCTCTCATCAACAGCAAGGTCACGGACGCCGGCCTGAAGGAACTGAAGGAACTCAAGGACCTGCAGGGGCTCTACCTTGCGGGCAGCGGGATCACGGACGCCGGCCTGAAGGACCTGAAGAAACTGAAGGGCCTGCAGACGCTCGGCCTGTTCGGCACCGCGATCACGGACGCCGGCCTGAAGGACCTCAAGGAACTCAAGGGCTTGCGGGAGCTCGATCTCACCGGCACCAAGATCACGGACGCTGGCCTGAAGGAACTGCGGCAGGCGTTGCCCAAGACAGACATCAGCCGTCTTTGACCCCCGCCAACGGGTCGTGGCGATAAGACCCGGTGGGTGCGGAGACCTACCGCGCAGGATTCTCGTCGGGCCGCGGGCACTACCCGCCGAACATCTGCTGAAGCACCTGCGGCACCTGGAAGACGCAGAAGTAGCCGAAGACGAGGAACGCCACCACCAGCCCCGCCGCATGGTACCATCGCGGTCGCAGGATCGCCCACGCCGCCGGCGACAGCAGTTTCTTCTGCACGACGAACAGCCCGTACACGACGGCCAGCGCCTGGAGGGGCACCAGGAGCAGGCCGTCGAAGATCGCTCCCACCTTCACGAGGGCCACCGGCTTGGTGCCTGCCACGTAGCAGACTGCCAGGTTCGTCACCAGGAACAGGCACAGGAAGATGCGGAACTGCTTCTTGGGTTGGATGCGCCCGAAGCGGCGCCAGACGTTGCGGCAGCAGTCGGCCAGTAGGCGCGGCCATCCGGCGAGTTGGCCGAGTTGCGTGCTGATCATGGCCGCCGCCCCCGCCGCGATGAACAGTACGCCGCCCACGTGGCTCCACCGTTCGGAGAACAGCCGCGACAGTTCCAGCGCCACGCCGGGTCCGCTGGGGATGAGCCGTTGCGGCCGCAGCACGCCCGAACCGGCCACCAGGAACGCCGTCGTCACGACGACCCCGATGACCAGCGCCACCGTGGCGTCCCACGCCACGACGCGGGTCCACGACTTGACGCTTTGCGCTTCCTCCGTCGTCAGGGCGGCGAGGCGCGCTTCATCGGCCGGCATACCCAACGGGCGTTTCCGGGCCATCCCGTACCCCGCGCCGAGGACCCAGTAGGTGTACCAGACCTGGCTGGCGAAGCCTCCCGCCGACCAACCGATGAGCGGCAGGATCTCGCTCCAGGCCGTGCCGATCGTCGCGTCGGCCGCGCGGGCCCACGCTGGCACCTCCGGCACCTGGAACCCGAACAGCCCGACGAGCAGTTCGCGCACCGCCGGCAGACTGTGCAGCGCCACGTACAGGACACCCACCACGATCACCGTGACCAGCAGCGCCATCACGTGCTTCAGGATCTTGAACCGGCCCGTCCAGGCGACCGTGAACGC
>CAZEBQ010000348.1:0-1821 GCA_964510295.1 uncultured Anaerolineales bacterium
GGCATTGAATATGGCCCTGACCCGCTTTTTCCCCGGCCGAGCAACAACCGGCCAGGCGCGCAAGTAGCGTAGTCGTTTTAGTGCCACAACGGCCCTTCGCCATTTCGCGCGGTGGGTTGGCGTCCGTGGTTTACTCGGCGGGGTCGGCGGTGGTGATGCGGTCGCGTCCGCCTTCCTTGGCGGCGTACATGGCCAGGTCGACGCGGCGGACGAGCGTGTCGGGGCTCTCGTCCTTCTGATAGTCGGCGACGCCGATGGAGAGGCTGGTCGTGACCTCCTGATCGTCGGCCGTGGTGGGCCGGTCGTGGACGCGTTTGCGGAGTCGGGTGGCGAGCCGTTCGGCGTGTGCGGCGGCGGTGTCGGGCAGGACGACGAGGAACTCGTCGCCTCCCCACCGTCCGGGCACGTCCACGCTTCGGACCGTTTCGAGGAGGAGGGCGGCGATGTTCTGGAGGGCGGTGTCGCCGGCGGTGTGACCGTACCGGTCGTTGATGTCCTTGAGTTGGTCCACGTCGATCATCAGGACCGACAGGGGTGCGCCGTAGCGGCGGGCGCGCTCGGTCTCGCGGGTGAGGGCCTCTTCCAGGCCGCGCCGGTTCGCCAGGCCGGTCAGCGGGTCGGTTTTGGCCCGGTGCTCCATCTCGCGGTACAGTTCGACGTTGTAGATGCTGGCGCCGATGAGTTCGGCGATCATTTCGATGACGGGCAGATCGACCTGCTCGTCGAAGCGCGTGCCGTCGCTCTTGTCGGCCAGGTTCAACACGCCGCGCACCCGCCCGCCGCCCTTCAGGGGCACGATGATGCAGGAGGAGGTGGTGTAGCGTTCCTTGAACTCGCGTTCCAGGACGACGTTGGCGGTCCGCTGGTACTCATCGAAGTCGCCGATGAGGAGCAGTTCGCCCGTGCGGACGGCGACGGCGGTGGGGCTGTGCGGGTTGGTGTGGAGGTCCACGCGTTCGGCGATGGCCAGTTTGGGGGCGTTCCTCTGGAGGATGAGGTGGTCGCCGGCGGCGTCGTACAGATAGAGGCTCGCGCGGGTGGCCTCGACCAGGGCGGGCAACTGCTCGACGCAGACGTCGGCAATCTGGTCGAGGTCCAGCGAGTTGATCCGGCGTGAGAGGCTGGCGATCTCGCGGATCCGCCGCAGGGCCTCGTCGAGGCTGCGCCGCTGCTCCGCCAGGGCGCCGGCCGCCTGTTCGGTGTCGGCCAGTTGGGCCAAGAGGTGGCTGTTCTGCTCGGCGAGGTGCTCGGCGCGCCGGCCCAGCCGCTCGATGGCGGCGGTGCGTTCAATGTTCCGCGTCCAGCCGGCGAGGCGATGAGCGAGAATGGCCCGCGAGACGGGCGTGACCAGCACGTCGTAGGCGTCGCTGACGGCGGCAGGGGTCAGACGGTCGAGGGACTCGGTGGTGCCGACCCAGACGCAACGTGCGGCGTGGGTGCGGAGGAGTTCGGCGGTGGGTCCTTCGGCGTCGGCGGCGGTCTTGGCATCGACGAGCATCAGCGTCGGGTCGTGCGAGGCAACGGCCTTCGGCCGCAGCGTCCGGACGGTTTCCAGGCGGAATCCGGGGGGAGGCTCGGCGTCGTTCCACGCCCGGCGCAGCGCATCGTCGGCCGTGGCGAGGAGCAGGACGACGTCGGTCGCGGTTTCCGGGAGACGCGCAGGGGGCGCGTCGCCCTCCTCTTGGTCGGGAGGCTTGCCCATGGCGCGGAAGTGTACACGGCGCATCGGGCCGCGTCCACTGAAAAGACGGGAGGATCAGGCGGGGGGAGGGGGGGGGCTAACCCTACAACGTTACTTGCTGCGCGGCAAGTCGTGCGCGG
>CAZEBQ010000348.1:1921-4609 GCA_964510295.1 uncultured Anaerolineales bacterium
GCGCGGCGGGTCTCCCGACCCGCCGCGCTTGCGAGCACCATATCGCGGCGGGTGCCCGTTCGACAGGCTCAGGGCGGGCTCCGACCCGCCGCGCAGCAACTGCAAAAAACTTACCTGACCCCGGCTACCCCGGATTCCACCGGGCGCCGAGTTCTTCAGGTGTGACCTCGCCCGGCTGTGCGCTCTTCGGGCGTTTGGGGACTTCGCGGTACCATTCCCTTCCGTTGTAGACCTTCTTCATGCCCTCGGCGAACTGCTCGTGGCTGAACCACTCGACGTGTCCGTCCATGCACGAGACGAAGCCGCCGCCGCGGTGCCGGTTCGTCAGGGCGTACTTGTTGGAGTTGGGTGTCATGTAGCCGGTGTCGAAGGCGGATTTCGGCTCCTGGTTGGGGCTCTCGACAGGGAGATTGGGGTTTATGCCCGCGCTTTGTTCGATGAAGAGGAAATCGGTGGCCTCGAACTCGGAGAAGTGGCGGGATCGGACGGCGGTGGCGCTGTCGGTCGACCACATCCGTGCATCGTGTGTCCCCCGTTCGTCGCCCCCGCCGTAGGTGATGCTTCCGTTGATGACGTAGGAGGTGGGGGCCTTCTCCTCGGTGCCCGCCTGTTGCTTGCACTCGGTGCAGGCGGCCGTGGCGGAGGAGACGGGTGCGCCGCAGTTCTTGCAGACGAGTTTCATCAGGGCCTTCTGCGAGTCGCGGACCAGGCCCCTGTCGGCATCGAGAGGGCAGTAGAGGATCTCCTCGCTGCCGATGTACTTGTGCCGCCACAGGATGCCGGTGGTGAAGTCGGGGTTGCCCATCCTGTCCTTCAGCCCGTACAGCCAGTTGCTGGCGCTGCCGCTGGCCTGGACAAGGGGCTGGGGCTGCAGGGGGAAACTGCCCTGATTTTCCGTGCAATAGGCGCCGATGACCTTGGCCAGTTGTGCCAGATTGTTCTGGCACCGGATCTCGTAGGCCGACCCCCATACACCGCCGGCCGCCGGAAACAGCAAGGCGATCAGCACGCCGATGATGGAAATGACGACCAGCAGTTCAATCAGCGTAAACGCGGCACGTTGGCGTTTCACAACTCGCCTCCTCCCCTCTGGCGGCCCTGACCCTGCCGGCTGCGCACGCCCTTCCCACCTTCATTATACCGGCATACCAAGTGTCCGGTAAGTGAAATGTGGGGGCGGGCGGGGCCGTCACGCCTTGAGCGAGAAGTCCCACCCCTTGCGGTACGGGCGGCGGATGTACTTGTCGGCTTCGGGGCAGCCCTTGGCCTTGAGGTTCTTCGAGTCCCACTGGAGTTTTTTCCCGGCGCGGATGGCCAGGTTGCCCAGGAGGACGACCTCCGTGAGCGGGCCGCCGAAGTCGGTGAAGTTCGACCCGGCCGGCTTCCCGCCTCGCACCGCCTCGATCCATTCTTTCTTGTGGCCGGGCGAGCGCGGGATGAACGGGTCGGGCAGTTTCGTCTCCCTCATCTTCGCTTCGGGGATAATCCGCGGGCTGGCGGCGTCGTGGACGAGGATCTTGCCCTTCTCGCCGACGAACATCGACCCGTTGGTCGGGAACTTGCGGTCCTTCTCGAGTTCGGCCGGCCGCGGCGGCAGTTTGCCGCCGTCCCACCACGTCACCGTGACGGGCGGCAGATGCGGTCCCCGCGCGGGGAACTGGTACGTTACGATCGACCACTTCGGGCCGGTCTCGTCACAGTTGCCTTCCTCGACGGCCTCGACCGTCTCCGGATGGCCGAGCGTCAGGGCCCAGAACGCCGAATCCCAGAAATGGCACCCCATGTCGCCGAGGGCACCCGTCCCGAAATCCCACCAGCCCCGCCACGCGAACGGGTGCAGGTGCTTGTGGTAATCGCGGTACGGGGCCGGGCCCAGCCAGAGGTCCCAATCGAGGTGCTTCGGCACGGGCTCGGTGGGCGGGCGTTTGGCGATGCCCTGCGGCCAGATGGGACGGTTCGTGAAGATGTGGACCTCGCGGACCTTGCCGATGACCCCGGCACGGACCCACTCGACCACACGCCGCAGGCCGGGGTTCGAGTGGTTTTCGTTGTCGAGTTGCGTGGCGACGCCGTACTTGGCGGCCGCCAGGCCCATCTGACGGGCCTCCCACACCGAGTGGGTCAGGGGCTTTTCGGTATCGACGCCCATCCCGAGTTTCATGGCCAGCATCGAGGCGGGGAAGTGGGTGTGATCGGGCGTCGAGACGCACACGGCGTCGATCGACTTGTGCATCTCGGTCAGCATCTTGCGGAAATCGACGTACGTCTTGGCGCCGGGATGGTCGCCGGCGGACTGGGCCAGGCGGTCGCGGTCAACGTCGCACAGGGCCACGATGTTGTTCGCCCCGATGGGGTCTTTGCTGATCTGCTTGAGACGATTGCGGTTGCCCCCGCCCATGCCGCCGACGCCGATGATACCGAGGTTCACCTTGTAGTTGGCCCGGTACGTCCTCGCCAGACCCGACGGCAGAATCGTCAGCGTAGCGCCGGCCGCAGCGGCCGTCTTGAGGAACGTGCGACGGGTGATACGATGAGCCATGGTTCGCCTCCGTGCGTGAATGATGCCCCGCTTAGCCGTCGCCGCCTGCAGCGACGGGCAAGCAAAACCGCCACACGCCGGGTTTAGCCGTCGCCGGCGTACGTGTTTAGCGGGGTGGCACGGCCCTTGGGCCGTGCAGTCGCCCTCGG
>CAZEBQ010000349.1:0-4601 GCA_964510295.1 uncultured Anaerolineales bacterium
CGCCTTTGGCGAGGGCTCGGTCGAAATGACATCGCTTCGAGAGCACGCTAAACACATACGCCGCGCAAGCGGCGTCCCTAGTCCACCAGGTCTTCGGGTTCCTCGATGTCAGTGGTAATCCACCAGCCCTGGATTTCGGCTCGTCCTGCGGCCAGCATGACGCTGGCGACGACCTCATAGCATGTCATTTCGTCCGCCCGGAGGATGACGTTGAGTTTCTCACCCCCCTCGATGGCGCCGGCCTTCCGGTCCTTCAGCAACTTCGACAGTTCGTTGTCGCCGTCGATCACGCGGTAGTCCACCGGCTGGCCCATGACAATCACTTCGGGGTTGTCCGGGTGGACGACGTTGATGATCACGTTGCGGTACTGGAACGGGTCTTTGGGCATTGCGGCAATGGACATCGGCAGGGTCACCGTCTCGATCTCCAACTGCTGGAACTGGCTGGTCAGAACGAAGAAGATGAGCAACTGGAAGACGATGTCGATCAGCGGCGTCATGTTCATACTGACGGCGCCGGTGCCCGAGCCCGCGCGTTTCTTCTTTTGAGCCATGGCTCGCTCCTTTCGAGGCCAACGTGCGACACGACCGGCGGGGGTCGTCCCCCCCCGCGGCGGGCGGTTACTCGCCGGACGGTTTGAAGTTGGCCAGGAGTTCCTCGGCCACCAGGGCGGCCTCCATCGACATCTGCTCGATGCGGCTGCGGAAGATGCCGTAGCCCGCCAGGGCCGGAATGGCAACCACCAGCCCCGAGAACGTCGAGAACAGGGCGATCATGATACCGCCGGCCAGGTCTTCGGGGCTGGCCTTGCCGCCCTTGGCCTCGATCTCGCCGAACGCCACGATCATGCCCCAGACGGTTCCAAGCAGCCCGAGCATGGGCGCGACGTTTCCGAGGAGGTTCAGCCACTCGATCTTCCGGTAAAGGCGTGAACTGCGTTCGCCGGTGGCGTCCTGCATGGCGGCTTCCATGGCCTCGTATCCGTTGGCCGCCTCGATCAGGCCGGCGTGAACCACCCCCGAGACAAACGACGGGTCGGCCTGGCAGAATTCCAGGGCCTCGCGGAACCGCCGCTCGTCGAACATCGTCTTGACCTGCGCGACCGACAGTTCCGGCACGAGGACCGACCGGCGGATCGTGATCGCATGTTCGATGATCAGCGCGATCGAGGCGATCGAGCACAGATAGATCACCATCATGTCCGTGAACCCGATCGCGTCGGTGAACGTCGCCTTCGACATGATGCCGAAGAGGGTTCGCCGGACCTTCGTGGCTTCTTCGGCCACCGCCGGGTCCGAAACCGCCAAGACGACCGCCACCGCGACCATCACCAGGATGAGCGCCCTTGTTTTACCCATATCCATAGACTCCTTCTCCAAAAGCATGTCCCCTGAGTTCGGTGTACGTCGGTTCCCTGATTCTCCCCCGCCCGCGTGCGGGTCTACTTGGACCCGAGACGGGCCAATTCGCGTCTGGCGCGTTCGGCGCCGCCCGTACCGGCGTATTTCCGGACGGCTTCGTTGTACACGCTGACGATCTCCTCTCGCGGCGCCTTGACGGCCTGCATCGCCTGTCCGGCCCGGTAGAGGGCGTCGGCGATGCGGACACGGTCGGCCCCCGGATACAGGATCGGCAACTTCATGAACTCCAGCGCCGCCTCGGTGTGCTTGCCACCGGCCAGGTGGATGCGGCCCTGCCAGTACGTGACCTCGGCCGCCCCCGCCTCGCCGACCACCGCCTCGATCTGCTTCAGCCAGGTTACGGCTTCGGCGTTCCTGCCGGTGGCGAGCAGCAGTTCCAGTTTGCGGATCATCGCCGACGTGCGGACCTTCAGGTCGCTGCTCGCGAGCAGCGGCTCCAGCAGGGGAAGCACATCTTCGGGTTTGCCCTCGACCAGCAACAGCGCCACGCGGAAGCCCTTGAGCGAGTCGGCGTAAGGTTTGCCGGCGGCCTGCTCGAGCGTCTGCTCGACCTTGGCGAGCATCGCCTTGTTGGCCTGATGATCGGCCGGGTCGGGGGACGGCAGGCTGAGGCCGGCCACCAGGAGGGGGCTGTTGCGTGCCATCACCAGGTAGGCGTCAAGGGCTTCGGTCGCGCGGCCGGATTCGACGTAGAGTTTGTACATCCGCCACTGGACGACCACGCGCAGCCAGTCGGGGGCGCCTTTGCGGAGGAGCCCCTGGTACCATTTCCCGGCCTCCTCGAAGGCCTTCGCCTCGCCGGACACGCCCTTGGCGTAGGCTTCCTCGGCCTTTTGCAGGTTGGGGTACTTGTCGGCCCGCATCTCCCGGATGTCGGCAAACGCCACGGTCCGCCTGCGGCCGCCGTCCTGAAGGACAAGGCCGCCTTCGACCGTGCCGACGATCCGGCCGGTGTACCCGATACCCCGACCGGTGCGGATCCGGTCGGCGCGCGCCGGGCCGATCGCAGCCACCAGGGTGGCGGCAGCCAGGACGATGTGGCTGGGTTTAGTTCGCCAATGTCGCAAGGTCTGCCTCGGATACGAATTTGTAGATTCCGTTGTTCTGGCCAGCGATCTTCTTCAGCACGTCCTCACCCGTCCGGTAGAGGAAGCCGATGGTGTGCACCGTCACCTTGTCGCCGGTGTTGCTGCGTTTCACCAGGTCGATGATGGCGCGGTCGAACTCACCGTCGGTCAGGAGGTAGATCAGTTCCGGCCCGACGGCGAAGGCGCGGTCGAGGGCCTTGGAGGGGTCGGTCTCGCCCTGGGGGATAATGCCGTCGACAAACTCGAAGGCGAGTTGTTTGTTCCGGTCCGTGCCGTTGACGAGCCGCCGCGTGGGCATCTCGACCGGCGGGCCGGAGGAATAGAAGATGACATGGAACGCGGTGTCTTCGCCGAGTTCGCCGATACTGCGTTTCAATTCGAATTTCACGTAGTCGATCGAGTCGGTCATGCTGCCGGAGCGGTCGACGACGTAGACGATCTTGTGTGCGATTTCGGTTTCCACGGTTCCGAAGAACCCGCGTCCGCCGTCGCCGAGGCCCTCGAAGCCGCCGATGACGTTGCCGCCGCCACCCACCCCGATGACCTTGAGCGTCCGCATCCGGTTCGTCGCCACGTCCGGCACGGGGTTCTGCGTGTGCTGACGGACGATGCTCGACGGCTGCGGCTTCAGTTTGCCGCGCGACTGCTGCTTCTTCAGACGCTTACGCTTCAGCGTCTTGTGCTTGGTGTCGGCGATCACGTCGCTCTTATACTTGAAGGGCGGCTGGATGGTGTGGGTCTGCCAGACCATGAAGGCGGCCAGGATGAAGACGGCCGCATGGAGCACGACGCTGGTGCCCCAACTGGGCAGATACAGGGCCAGCCAGCCCATGACGGTGTCCATGCCGGTTTCGGGTGGTTCTTCCTCCCGTTCCTCATCGGGCGCGGCCGCCTCGACGGGTTCGGCCTCCATGACGGGCGCCTCATCGACCATGCCGTCGGGCTCGGTCATCTGGGCGTCGTCGGGCACGGAGATCGGCTGGTTACAGTGCGGGCACATGACGGCGGACCCCGGAGCATCCTCCACCGTGACGCGCTTGCCGCATTTGGCACAGCGAAATCTGAAGGCCATCCGAACACCTCCTCCTTCAGGTCAACCCAAGGGGGGCCATCTTAGAGAAAACCGACGGGGCTGTCAATGCACTGCTACCGCCCCTGGCGCCTTCCCCAGGCCCACGTTCCGGTCCATGCACCATAGCATACGGATGAAACGGCGGCTCGTTCGAGAAAAAATCGGGGACGGCTGCCCCTCAAGTTCCGGACCCGGCCGGCCCGATGTATACAGAGGTCGCGCGGGCCACGCGCGCCGGTGGCCGGTAATGCCTTGACGGGCCGGGCCGGGCGCCGTATCTTGAATGGGTCACTTTTCCCGCACATGACAGATAGGAGATGGCTATGCGAAAGGTGCTTCTGGGTGTGCTGGCGGCGGCCTGGGCCGTGATGGCCGTGGGGTGCACCAGCGACGGCGGCAAGTCCGCCACCGAGAAGGAATTTCAGAGACTCTACAGGGAATACTCCGCCCGCTTCCACGAAAAGATGGTGGGAACCGCCGAGACCATGAAGCCGGTCCAGGTCACCGCAGAGGCCGCACGCATCTGGGATGAAACCTTCGCCGGCAGGGGCGACATCATCAATCGCCGCGTCGGCGAAATCCTGCGCGACCTCGACGAGGCCAAGCCCTACGACAAGGACCTGTATCTTGAGATCGCCTCCGGCAGCCGCGTCGAGCCCAGCCCCGACCAGCCCAAAGGCATCGTCCTGAAACAGTTCCTCTGGAGCCCCGTCGGCGCGGCACAGATGGGCCTGAACAACTGGCTGGCCAGGCTCCTCCAGGCCAAATCCTTCGGCGTCCGGTCGGTCCTGACCGCCAACGCCGGACTCTTCTGGGAAGCCTTCGACCGCAACATCGACAAGCCGAAACTGCAAATGCGACAGGGGCCCATGATCTTCGCCGTCGAACTGTCGCGCGTCGACGATTACTATCAGGTCGAGAAGGTCCGGTGGCTCAGACCGAAATCGATGGGGCCGATCCCCATGCCCAAGCCGCCCGAAATCGGCGCCACGACGCCCGAAACCGGCGCCACGACGCCC
>CAZEBQ010000350.1:0-4579 GCA_964510295.1 uncultured Anaerolineales bacterium
CGGTTTGACCGCCAAGTGGCCCTGACCCGCTTTTTTCCCGGCCGAGCAGCGGCCTCGCTGAAAGGTCTCATAGCGTTGTAGGATTAGGCCCCTCGCCGAAGTTATCGGCCAACACCGCGAGCGGCGCTTAAGCAAAGGTTCTGGACGAACGAGACGTAACCGTATTCCAAGGAATAACCTACGACGACTTCGCTGCCTGATAGGGCTGACATGGATTTCGACCAACGACTTGCCGAGTTCAAACGCGTCCGCGACCGCCTCGTCGCCGAGATCGGCCGCCGCATTATAGGACAACGCCAGACCGTTGACCAGATGTTGGCCACCGTTTTCGTCGGCGGACACAGCCTGCTCGTGGGCGTGCCGGGGCTCGCCAAGACGATGATGGTCCGCAGCGTGGCGGCGGCGCTCGATTTGTCGTTCAAACGTATCCAGTTCACGCCCGACCTCATGCCGTCGGACATCACCGGCACCGACGTGGTGGACCAGTCGCCGGACGGTCGGCGCGAGGCCCGCTTCGTGCCCGGGCCCGTCTTCGCTCAGATCGTTCTGGCCGACGAGATCAACCGGGCACCGCCCAAAACCCAGTCGGCCCTGCTGGAGGCCATGCAGGAACGCCAGGTCACCGTCGGCCAGGAAACCTACGACCTGCCGCAGCCGTTCTTCGTCATCGCCACCCAGAACCCGATTGAGCAGGAAGGCACCTACCCGCTGCCCGAGGCCGAACTGGACCGCTTCCTGTTCTCGATCCACGTGCCGTACCCGTCGGCGGCCGACGAGGAACGCATCCTCATGACGCCCACCGGCCTGGCCTCCGAACCGGTCGCCCGTATCCTTGGGGCACGCCAGATCCGCGACCTTCAGGAGGCCGTCCTCTCGGTACCCGTGTCGCGGTACGTGGTTGCCTACGCCACGAAACTCGTGCGCGCGACGCGGCCGGCCGACCCGAGCGCGCCGGACCTCGTCAAGGAGATGGTCGACTGGGGCGCAGGGCCGCGCGCCGGACAGCATCTCATCCTCGCCGCCAAGGCCTTCGCGGCCATGACCGGGCGGGCGGCGGTGGCGGTGGACGACATCCGGGCGGCGGCCGTGCCGGTGCTTCGGCATCGGGTGGCGGCCAACTTCGCGGCCGAGGCCGCCGGCATCGACGCCGTCGGAATCCTCGAACGCCTGCTGGCCGACGTGCCCGAACCGCCCGTTCAGCGCTACGCCGGCGTCGCCGTCGGTGCGGCGGCCGAGTAGACCATGGTTCGCCCCGAGCAATACCTCGTGCCCGAGATCGCACGCCGCGTCCAGCGGCTGGACCTGCGGGCCAAGTTCATCGCCGAGGGGTTCCTGGCCGGTCTCAACGATTCGCCGTACCGGGCACTGAGCCTCGAGTTCTCCGAGCACCGCAAGTACGTCGCCGGCGACGACCCCAAGCGGCTCGATTGGACCGCCTGGGCCAAGACCGACCGCCTCTACGTCAAGACCTACCAGGCCGAGACGAACCTCGAGGCCTACGTCCTCGTCGATACCAGCCGCAGCATGGCCTACGCCGGCCGGCCCGACGCCATGACCAAACTGGAATACGCCACCGCCCTGGCCGCCGCACTCGGGTATCTGCTGACGCGCCAGCGCGACGCCGTGGGGCTGGGCCTTCTCGGGTCGCGGCTGAACTATCTCATCAGGCCGCACGCCGGCCGGCGCCAATTCGTCCGGATCCTCGCCGAACTCGCGGGCACGCGCGGCGAAGGCACGACGCAACTGGCGGCGGGGCTGCACGCCGTCGCACGGCGGGTCAAACGCCGAAGCCTCATCCTGCTCCTGTCGGACCTCGTGGACGAACCCGAGACCGTCCTCGACGCCCTCGGACACCTGGCCTACCGCGGCCACGACGTGGTGGTCTTCCAGATCCTCGACGCCATGGAACGCGACCTCGACCTCAGCGGCCCCGTCGTCCTCGAAGACCCCGAGACCGGCACCCGCGTCGTCACCGACGCCGACCACATCCGCGAGGCCTACACCCGGCGCGTCCGCGACCTGGTGGCCGGGTACGAGCGCGGCGTCCGCGGTCTGGGCGGCGACTTCGTCTGCATGACCACCGACACGTCTTTCGACAAGGCCCTGTGCCGGTTCCTCTCGGAGCGCAAACGCCGCTTTTGATTTGTGTGCGCCACACCCGGCCGGTAAGGTTAACCGCACATTTAGCCCCGGGTGAATACACCCGTACGTGTTTGGCGCGGGTGGCACGGCAGCGGCGCAGCCGCGGCCGTGGGCACGCGGCTCCGATGAGGGTGTAGCGCGGCGGCCAATCCTGGCCGCCGCGGTGGGCAGGATTGCCCACCGCGCGAACCCTGCTATGCTCAATCGCGACTTGCGGCAAGCGAGGCAACGCCATGATCCTCTCGGTCTTCACCGACGAACTCGGCATGGACGTGGCCCAGGCCCTGCCCGTCATCGAGTCGTGGGGCATGCAGCACGTGGACCTGCGCGGGCAGGTCTTCCGGAAGGGCTGCGAGTTCCTGACGCCCGATGAACTGACCCGTCTCCGCAAGTTGCTCGAAGGGCATGGCATGCAGGTCGCCTGCCTCCAGTCGTCGCTGGCCAAGGTGCACCTGCCCGAGGCGGAACGTCTGGCGGCCGAGGCCGAGAAACTCGACGGCATCATCCGGGCGGCCGACGCACTCGACTGCCGCCTGGTCCGCTCCTTCTTCTTCTGGCAGAGCGATGAGGGGCAGCCCGGCAACCTCGCCGTCCAGGGGGACCTCATGCAGAGGGTGCTCGACGCCTTCGGTCCCCTGGCCGACCGTGCCGCGGAGGCCGGCCTCGTCCTGGCATTCGAGAACTGCGGCGCGACGACGGCCGAGGTCCTGGCCGTGCTCGACGCCTTCGGCCGGCCGACGTGGGGCCTGGCCTGGGACGTGGCCAACGAGTGGTTCGCCGGCGACCTCCGCGCCGCCGACGAGGCCGCCTACATCCAGCGTCTCGCCCCGCGCACGCGTTGCGTCCACGTCAAGGCGAAGGGCATCCTGCCGGACCTCGGCGACCTTGTGCCGTGGGACCGCGTGCTTCAGGCCCTCGACAACCACGGCCTGCAGGGACCCGTCAGCATCGAGACGCACAACCCGGTTCCCGACGCCGTCACGGGCGCCGACCAGTCGAAGCGGGTCTTCGACGCGCTGAAGCGGGCCTGGCCGTCCGCCGCGCCCAGTACGCCCGGGGAAACGGGCCCCGACTTCGCCGCCGTCACGCGCGACTACGAGCCGGTCGGCTTCGTCGTGGTCGGCCTGGGGATGGGCCATGCCAGGGCCAAAGACATTACACAGACCTCCGGCGCACACCTCGTGGGCGTGGTCGATACCGACCCGGACCGGGCTGCGCGCACCGGCGAGGAGTTGGGCGTTCCCCACACGGCCGACCTGGCGCCCTGGCTCGAGAGCGCCGCCGTCGAGGTGGTCTACGTGCTGACGCCCACCGGCCGCCACGCCGAGGTGGCCCTCGACGCCCTGGCCGCCGGCAAGCACGTCCTGCTGACCAAACCGATGGAGGCCTCGCTCGACGCCTGCGACGCGATGATCCGCCTGGCCGACGAGAAGGGCCTGCTGCTGGCCGTCGATTTCGACCGCCGGTTCCACACGGACGTGCTCGCCATGCGGGCCGCCGTCCGAAGCGGCCGCCTGGGCCGGATCCTCGGCGGCGAGATCGTCCTGAAGGTCCTGCGGACGATGGCGTACTTCGAGGGCCAGGGCGGATGGCGCGGCACGCGGCGGCTCGACGGCGGTGGCGTCCTCTCGAACCAGTGCATCCACAATATCGACGAGGTCGCCTTCATCCTGGGCGTCCCCCGGCGCGTGCGGTGCGAGATCCGGACCCAGAACCACCGCATCGAGGCCGAGGACCTCGGCTGCGCCCTCTGGGAGTACGACCACGGGGCCGTCATCAGCCTCTTTGCCACCACCTCGTACCCGCAGCCGACGTGGTACCGCCGGCTGGAACTGTACGGGACCGAAGGCGCGATCGCCAATGTCGGCGGCGGGCCCGTCGAGGACCCGCAGACCCGGTACTTCCTCGACGGCGCCTGGTCCGACCAGGCACCCGAGACGGGGGACCTCGAGTACGTGACCGCGGCAGACAACATCGCCGCCGCACTCCGGACCGGCGCGCCGCTCGTCTGTGACGGTCGCGACGCCCGGCGGACCCAGGCGATCCTCGACGCCATGTACCGCTCGGCCTGCGGCAACCGCGACTGGGTCGACGTCGAACCCGACGTGCCCGGGGCATGATACGGGCGGCGCGATTGCGCAGCGCGTTGAGCCACTTCCCGCGCGGCGGGTTGTGCCACTTCCCGCGCGGGGGGTTGCGTTACTTCCCGCGCGGCGGGTCTCCTGACCCGCCGCGCAAAGGCGAAAATGAGATTCAACGCGCGGTGGGTCGGGGTACGTGTTTAGCGTCCCACGCGCCACCAAGAAGGTGGCACGGCAGCGGCGAAGCCGCGGCCGTGGGTCGCGCCGAGGAGCACACGGTCACGCTGGGCGTGGCCGCCGGCCACGGCACGAGCCGTCAGCGTCCCACCCGGCGTGCCGAGGGCGACTGCACGGCC
>CAZEBQ010000351.1:0-4545 GCA_964510295.1 uncultured Anaerolineales bacterium
CCACCACGCGAAGACCCGCCTATGCCACACGCCACGCGAAGATCTGCCGATGCCACCCGCCATGCCCCGCGCGGTGGGTGAGGACACCCACCACGCGAAGATCCCCCTATGCCACACGCCGCGCCGAGACTTGCCGATGCCACACCCGACAACCGCACCGTCACTGCTGCGCGCCGCCGATGGACCGCAGGCGGCGGATGCGTTCTTCGATGGGCGGGTGAGACGACCACGCGTTGCCGTGTCGCCGTCGCTGCCCGCGGGCCATGCGGGGCTCGTTGATGAAGAGGTGGGCGGTGGCGCCGCTGGCCTGCGGCATCGGCGTCGTGTCGGCCGCCAAGGCCTCCAGGGCGCCGGCGAGGCCTTCGGGGTAGCGTGTCATGCGTGCGGCGTCGGCGTCGGCCAGGAACTCGCGCTGGCGTGAGACGGCCAGTTGGATGAGTTTGGCCAGGATCGGCGCCACGATCGCCAGGACGATGGCGACGACGATGACGATCAGGATGAGGGGTCCGCCACCCTTGCTGCTCCGGCGCCGCCCGCCTCCGTAGAAGATGGCCCGTGTGCCGATATGTGCCACCATGACCACGGTGCCGACGAGGACGGCCATGAGCGTCATGAAGCGGATATCGAAGTTCTTGACGTGCGCGAGTTCGTGAGCCAGGACGCCCTGGAGTTGGTCGCGGCTGAGTTTCTCGCGCAGGCCGCGCGTCACGGCCACGTGGGCGCGGTCGGGGCTGCGGCCGGTGGCGAAGGCGTTCATGGCGGGCGTCTCGATCAGGTGGAGTTTGGGCATCGGCAGACCCGAGGCCACCGTCAGTTCCTCCATCACGTTGTACAGTTGCGGGTCTTGCTGCCTGGAGATCGGCCGCGCGCCGCTCAGCGCCAGCACGGCCTGCGGCCCGGAGTAATACCCGATAAGCGCCATCGCCAGCGAGACCGCCAGCGCGATGGCGATGCTCGGAACGGCCGCCCGCCAGTCACCCCAGATCGCCCATCCCAGGACGCCGCCCAGGACGCAGATAAACACGATAAACGCGATGACCAACACGACGCTGTTGCGTTTGTTGGCCGCGACGAGTTGCTCGAACTGGGCCATGGTCGGCTAATGCTCCTTCAGGACGGGTCGGCCGACGCCTGTCGATCCGACGATGGGCCGGACCCATTCCGGTATACCAGGGCGGTCGTGCGAATCAAGGAGCGCCTTCCACGCATCGTCGGTCAGCCGCTCGCGGTGGGCGAATTCGTAGTACGGCATGACGGCCCCGCGGCACAGGACCTCGCCGCCCTTATAGGGATAGAGGACGTACAGCGCCCGCGGCCGGGCAACGCCAACCTCAAGGTATTTACCCGCCAGTGGATGGTAGTGGACATCGATGGCCCGCGGGGCGTCGTCGCGCGGCGCGAGGTACGCGTTGCCGCCGTAGAGCATGACGCCGGCAATGTCGGTACCGTACGACCGCAGGAAATGCTCATCGTCTTCGGTGAGGGGCGCGTTGCGCAGTTGCTTGTGGGCGAGCGTCTCGAGCCGCCGGCAGACCTCGACGAGCCCGTTCCAGAGAGGGCGGATGTCGGCGTGGTGCTCAGCCAGGAACATCCGAAGCCTCTCGTTGTCGGGAACGATACGCTCGTCAAAGCATTCGGCCAGATGTCGGAGTTCGGCGGCGGCCTTCTTGAGGTACGCCTGCTGCTCGTTGCGCTGGGGCTGGACCTTGAGGCAGGCCAGCAGGAGCATCATCCACTCAGCCTCGGAAGGGTCGTCGCGGCAGGCTTCCAGCAGTGCCATGCGACCTTGTTTCTGCGCTTCCGGCGAGGTGAGGATATCGGCGACGCGGCGCGTGTCGCGTGCCACCTTCGCCAGGTCCACCTCCAGCGCGCCCGCCCGGCCGAGCCGGTCGCGGGTCCGTTCCACGAGCCGAGCCATCGAGCCGAAGAACTCCGGCTCCGGCTCCACGAACCCGGCCGGTACGAACGCGATCCCAGCATAGGTGACCGACTGCTTGGCCTGGAGGGCCCACGTGTGCCGCATCTGCGACCACCCGGCCAGAGCCGTCTGACACGACTTGGCCTGCCACGGCTCACCCTTGAGGAAGGCGGGGGCGTCCGGCTCCGGCTCGTCCAGGAGGCACCGGAGACAATCCAGGTAATCGTAATAGAGGCTGCGGCCGCGGAAGAGCGGCAGGGTCTCTTCCAGCACCTTCAGTACCCTGTCACGCTGCGGACCGGGCACGCGGGCCCGGGCATAGTCCGACCCGAGCGAGGCCGCGACCTCCAGGCCGCTCGGCAGGCCGCGCTCCGGGAACTGCCGCAGGTCGGTCGTGCGGTGGAACAGGATGGCATCGGGCGTGCGATAGGCCGAGAGGATGCGGAAGTTCGGCTCGGAGGCCGGCACGTTCGGGTCCACCGGAGGGAACCGGACCAAGTCGTTGATCATCGGCTGCTCGCCTTCCCGGCGTGCCCGCTCGCGGAGGCGTTTCCGGATGACCTCGAGTCCGCCGTCCGACCGGCGGGCGTGCCCGGCCGCCTCGGCCGCCTTCAGCAGGTCCCAGTCATCGAGCGTCCCGACGAAGTGGCGGAACATCTGGAAGTACTCACGGAACTCCAGATACTCGGCATCGTTCGCGAAGCGTTCCCGATCGGCGGCGCGGCCGAGCAGCAGCGCCGCGGCCAGTTCCTCATCCCTGCTAACGCGGAACGGAATCGACTGGAGCCACGCGACGGCGCGGAAGTAGCGCGCCAGGTCCTCGGACTTCGTGTAGAACCCGCGGGGCTTATAGCGGGAGTAATCGATGCCCAGGAACGTCTCGTCCGGCGGGCCGAGCCAGGCCGGCAGCGTCGCCTCGATGTGCGCCGGGTCAAGGGTCTGGGCGGCGGTGACCTTGCGGACTTCCTCCTTGATGAGGCCGGCTTCCTCGGCGCTCGTTCCCTTTGGCTCGTCGCCGAGAAGCGCCGTCGCCGTGCCGATCAGGATTCGGGCCCGCCGATAGGCACGGGCGTGCGGGCCGCCGGCGTCGTTCGGCGGCTTCCGGGCCTCCAGCCCCTCCCAGATGAAGCGGAGAATCTGCGGCAGGCGGCGAGCGTTCACCTCCTCCAACCGCAGGACCGATTCCTCGTACAGGACGTGGAAGGCGGCGAGGAGCGAATCGGACGTAATGAACATCGGCAGGTCTGTGTGAATATACGGATCGAAGACCTGCTTGAACGCCTCGTTCGTCATGAGGACCTTGCGGTCGGCCAGGGCCTCGGCGTCCGCATCCGCCAGGCCGTGCCGGCGGGCCACCGGTCGCCAGTCGTAGTCCTCCTTGGCGGGGTCCGGCATGCGCGGCGGCTGCCAGGCAAGGGCCGGGACCGCCAAAAGGGAAACGAGCGAAACGACACGAGCGATTTCGCAAGCCAGGCGCATGACTCCCCCTTTCTCGCGACCGCCGCAACGGCCGGCCGCCGGATCACAGCCTGCCGTACTGGTGAATCGTCTCGTACATAGCAACGATGTTCTCAGTCGGCGAGACGGGCTGGAGGTTGTGGCACGGGGCGCAGATCCACCGGGCGGGGGCGAAGATGCGGATGTTATCGAGCACCTCTTCCCGCACGTCGTCCGGCGACCCGAACGCGAGCGTCTGCTGGTTGTCGACCGCCCCGTGAAAGACCAGCCGGTCGCCGAAGTCGCGCACGAGGCCCTCGCGTTCCATCCCGGTGCACCGCCACTGGATGGGGTTGAGAATCTCGATGCCGGTCACGTCGAGCAGGTCGCCGATGACGTCGCGCGCCGCCCCGTCGGTGTGGTAGAAGATGTGGATGCCACAGGAACGGGCGAGGTCGGCCATCCGTTTCTGGTTCGGCAACAGGAAGCGGCGGATAAGGTCCAGGCTCATCAGGAGGCCCGTCTGGCCGCCCAGGTCCTCGGCCACGTAGGTGATGTCGATCGCGCCCTTTCCGATCTCGAACATCCGCTGGTTCACCTGGAAATAGTAGTCGAAGATGTGCGAGAGGATGGCGTCGGCGACCTCCGGCTCCGTCACAAGGTCCACGTACGCCTGCTCCATGCCGCGCATGCGGCAGTAGAGGAGGAACGGCTCGTAGCATCCGCACCGGACGATGCGGTCGCCCGAGAGGTCGGCGATCTGCTCGCGGAAGGCGTCGAAGTCGTGGGCGTCGGGGTCGGGCCACGCGAAGGCGTGGATGTCGTCCGGCGTCCGGGCCTCGGCCAGGGGATGGCTGGCGTCCTCGTCGTAGGTGCCGCCGCCGTAATCGACGATCCGGCTGCGGACGCCCCAGATGTCGGCCTCGGGGTCGTCCGGATGGTGGCGGACGGTGGGCGGGGCGCCGACGGCATCGATGCCGTCGATGTGGAGGCGATCGTAGAGTGCATCGCGGTCCGCGCAGCCGAGGTCCTCAAGCAACCGCTCGGTAACCTCGGGCGTGGCCCAGTAATCGGTGGGGATGCGGTCGGGCCTGTCGCCTTCGAGCAGGGCGAGCCAGCGTTGGCGGGGTGTCATGGGCACGGGTTGGCGTCCCTCCGCCGCAGAAGGCCGTGGGCGTCGGCCTGCTGCG
>CAZEBQ010000352.1:0-1610 GCA_964510295.1 uncultured Anaerolineales bacterium
AGGTCGTCGGCGATCTGGTAGGCGATGCCGAGGGCCTCGCTGCAACGGTGGAGCACGTCCCAGACCTCATCGGAGGCGCCGCCGGCAATGGCCCCCACGCGCAGGGCGACCTCAAAGGCCGGGGAGGTCTTGCGACGGAAAATGTCGAGGACCGCCTTGACCGAGAGCGGCTCCGGCCGGCGAGCCCAGCACAGTTCGGCGCCCTGGCCGACGGCCAACTCGCGGTGGCCTCGTGCGGCGGCCAGGAGCATCTCGGCCCGTTCGTCGGCGGGCCGGCCCGATGCCGCGATGAGCCGGTACCCCTCGCCGAGGAGGAAATCGCCCACGTTCAAGGCCACCGGCACGCCGTACTCCTGGTGGATCGTCATGCGGCCGTAGCGGGTGTCGTCGTTGTCTTCGATGTCGTCGTGAATCAGCGAGGCCTTGTGGAAGCACTCGACGGCCAGGGCGAGTCGGCGGATGTCTTCCGGCGGGGGTGTGTCGCCGTCACCGCGGAGGGCCTTGAAGGCGCTGACTGCCAGTAGCGGCCTCCAGCGTTTGCCGGAGCGGGCCAGCCAGTCGCGGGCGATACGCTCGGTGTCGCCGGCCGGCGGCCCCGGCACGTCGTCGAGCGCCTCGGTCGCAAACCACGTCCGGACCTGTTGGCGGATGGCGTCGACGTTGAGGCCGCGCGGCACCGGGCCGTCGCTGCTGAGATGAATACCCTCGCGCACCCAGTCCAGGTCGACCGACGTGTTGACGCACCCGTCGTACAGCAGGGGGACAGCAACGCCCGGGATGGCGGCGGCTTCCATCAGCGGGTAGACGCTCTCGAGGGCCGAGAGGCAACTGACGCCGACCACGGCCTCGATCTGGCCGCTCTCCAGCAGCGATATGACCGGCGGTGTGCCCTCGGCGATCAGGACGACGTACCCGAGGGCCTCGGCCTCGTTCTTCAGGTCCATGATCGGGCACCGGCCGCACTCGGCGCACAGAAGGCCGAACTCGTCGAAGGTTCCCTCGCACGCGTCGTTGTCGCGCAGGCATTTCGGCAACAGGAGCAGGCGGTGGTCGAAGGGGACGGCCGCCACCCGGTCGCGCCAGGCGGTGTTGCTGACCAGAACGGCGACCCACTTGCGGTACTTGGCGTCGGCGCCGCTTGAAGCGAGGATGCGGTCGGCATGCAGGTCGAGTTCGCCCGTGGTGAGCGGCGGCACGGGCCGGTGCGTCTCGACGTAGTCACGGACGGCGGCGCGGAGACGCCGGCGCTCGGCCTTGTCCTGCGGCACCTGGTCGCGGTTGGGCGCCGCGGGCCGGTCCGCTTTGGGCACGTCAAGCGGGCGAGTGGTTTCGAGCGGTTCGGTCATGCATGCCCTTCATCTCGCGGGCGCCGGCAGCCTGTCAGCCCTTGCCGTGCGGGTGCCATGCTTTCGCGCCGTTGCGAAAGCACGCTCCACGGAATCGCCCACGCATGCCGTGCGGGTGCCATGCTTTCGCGCCGTTGCGAAAGCATGCTCTACGGAATCGCCCGGGCATGCCGTGCGGGTGCCATGCTTTCGCGCCGTTGCGAAAGCATGCTCCACGGAATCGCCCACGCATGCCGTGCGGGTGCCATGCTTTCGCGCCGTTGC
>CAZEBQ010000352.1:1710-4542 GCA_964510295.1 uncultured Anaerolineales bacterium
TGCCATGCTTTCGCGCCGTTGCGAAAGCATGCTCTACGGAATCGCCCACGCATGCCGTGCGGGTGCCATGCTTTCGCGCCGTTGCGAAAGCATGCTCTACGGAATCGCCCGGGCATGCCGTGCGGGTGCCATGCTTTCGCGCCGTTGCGAAAGCATGCTCTACGGAATCGCCCACGCATGCTTTCGCGAGCGAAAGCATGGCACCCGCCGCGCAACTTAGCGTTGTAGTACTAAGCGGCCTCGACCTTTTTTCGCGCCCCAGCGGCGTGGGCATCGCGCTGGGCGATGCGGCGTCGGATGCGGCGGAAATTGCGTCGCCACGCGCCGATCTCGGCCCGTCCGAGCGCCTGGGTCAGTATCCGCTTCACCCGTCCCACGCCCCCGGCCTTCTGATTATCCCAATACAGACGCGGAATCCACCTGAAATTCATCTCGTAACACGCCGTGTACAGGTCCAGGTGCGCCTCGGTCATCGCCGGGATGCCGAAGCGCTCGCCGCCGCCGGCCTCGGCCGCGCGGACCGGCTCATGAAACACCGGGAACACCGCCGCCCGCTGCGTCGCCAGGTGCTCGACCAGGCGGCGCGTGCGGACAACGTCATCGGGCGTCTCGCCCGGCAGGCCCAGGATGATGCTGAAGACGGGGAAAAAACCGGTCCGGGCCAACCGGGCCGCCGTCTCACGGACCATCGCCTCCCAATCGTCGGGGTCGAACGGGGCGATCTTGCCGGGGCCGTTGGCGTGAACCAAGCGGCCGTTGGCGCTCTCAACGCCCAGGTTGACCCACAGGAAGTCCGTCGGCTTCTCCCATTGGAGCAGGCGGCGGACCTCGCGGAGTTCGTCGTCCTCGAACTGCAGAACCGACGAGATGTTCGCGTGGTTAATCTGCATGAACCTCAGACCGCGAAGCCCACGCAGCCGCTCCAGCAGCGACTGAACCCGCTCCACGTTAACCCTCGGCCCCCCGCTGCCGTAACGGAAAAAATCCTCGCTGCTCGGGACAACCGAGCGGACCCTGGCGGCAAGGTTGGCCTCGACGTCGGCCAGGATCGTCTCCGGCGGCAGGTGCTCCATCTTCTGGTGGGCCATGATGCAGAACCCGCACCCCTTGCCGCACCCGCGCGACAGTTCCACCACCCCCAGCAGCGACGCACCCTCGATGGGCTCGATACGCTCGGTGCCGGACCCCGATGCGGCCACGTGAGGCGGCGCGGGCTTGCCCTGAACCAGTTGCATGATGACCTCGGGCCCGCCGGCCTCGAAGTGACCCTCGAAGACGGTGTCGAGGCCGTGATGCGCCGCTTCCTGGCCGTAGTGGACCCATTGCCACGCCCCCGCCCCGCCGCCGATGATCCGGAACCCGTAACGCCGTTTCGCCTCGGCCAGGTCCAGCATCAGCCGGTCGGTCCAGACGCGGGTGTACAGGCGGCCTTTCCAGAACTGGGTGGTCGTCGTGTTGCTCATGCCGTGGCCGAGCGGGTCCGACGAACTGACGCCCACCACCCGCGTCCACGGGCCGAGCAGGCGAGGCAGCGCCTCCGGGGTCGTGCAGACGACGTCGCGGCGCGCCAGCGGCGTCCGGGCCAGCAGCGACGCTTCCACCCGCCTGAGGCCCACCGGGACGGTTCGCGCGCGACCGCCGGCATCGACCGCCACCGGCGGGGCAATGAACCGACGCATCAGAATCTGGGGAACGTGCGTCGTCTGCATCGTGGCGAACATGCCCTCGAACAGCACGTCGTACCGGGCGCTCAGCGTCCGGTCGGCCACGAGCACGACGGCGGGTTGCGGTGGAGCGGTCACCGGTCGGCGGACTCCCTCGGATAGTTGCGGCCGGCGGCATCGCGTGCCCGGGCGGCGCGCTTGCGGAGGACGTCCATGACGTCGCCCTTCGAGAGGCGTTTGAAGTCGGCCCGGATGCCGTTTTCGGCCGGTTCCGTCAACACGCCTTCGTCGCCGGCGATAGGACCGCCCTCGGCGAATTTCGGAAACACGATCGCCGACGCCGGGCATACCCGCGCGCACGCCGGGCAGTTCAGTTTGCAGGCCTCCGGCGACGCCACGCGGACCTTGCCGTCAGCGTCAACCGCGTACGCGCCGAACAGGCAGAACTCCAGGCACTGCTTGCAGTTCTGGCACCGGTCGTAGTCGATGACCGGGTACCAGGCGATCCACCCGTCGGCGGGGGTGTCGGGGAAGGTGGGTCGGGCGGGTTGGGGCGATTCCTGCGCCG
The DNA here is from genome assembly GCA_964510295.1 of uncultured Anaerolineales bacterium. Lineage (GTDB taxonomy): Bacteria > Planctomycetota > Phycisphaerae > FEN-1346 > FEN-1346 > JAUVZF01. Next base: position 3,943 of record CAZEBQ010000352.1, read on the forward strand.
CTTCGGGCGTGCCCCCCGTGTGTTCACGGGGGGCTAAATGGGTGAGAATCTCCTGGGCGCTCTGCGCTCGCATGTTGTGGATGACGGCGTCTTCGGCGAGCGGCGTGCCCGCGTACGCGAACAGCCACCGGACGGCTCGCGGGTAGCAGGCGATGATCTGCAATCCGTCGGACCCGGCGAGGCGCGGGAGCAGCGGGTCGCGCCGTGCGGCCAGTTCGCACAGGTCGGCCACCGGCTCGAACGGCAGGCCGGAGGCGGCCAAGCCCGTCAGGACGGCCTCTCGCACGTCTGCCGGTACAGCACCGCCGTACGTGCAGTTGCAGTAAAGGATGGCAGGCGATGCAGTCACGCTATTGCCCCTCGTGCGGTCGAATGCAGGTGAGGTTGTCAGGGTCACCGGACAATCGCCCTATCCTACGTCCGGCGGGTGGCAAATGTCAATCGCCTCTCACCGGCCGATCGGCGGTCTGGCTGCGCCTCGGCGTGGGGGTGAAGCAGGGCAGGCACTGGATGACCCGCCGCTTCCGCGGCGTATGTGTTTAGCGTGTCATTCCGAGCGAGCGAAGCGAGTCGAGGAATCTCGCCGTTATCCGTGTCCGA